>PMIE01000047.1 GCA_003156975.1 Chloroflexota bacterium
CGATCGAGGGCGGCGCCCGCGCCGGCCTCATCGCCCCCGACGAAACCACGTTCGCCTATCTCAAGGGCCGCAAGTTCGCTCCGCAGGGAGTGGCCTGGGACGAGGCGGTCGCCGCGTGGCGCAAATTGCCGAGCGATGAAGGCGCCACGTACGACCGGACGATCGTCATCGACGGCGACAAGCTCGAGCCGATGGTCACCTACGGCACCAACCCGGGAATGGGCATGCCGATCTCGGGACGCATTCCGGCCCCGGCCGATGTCGGGCCCGCCTTCCGCGACGACCTGGAGCGGGCGCTGGAGTACATGGGTCTCGAGTCGGGCAAGCCGATCGCCGGCCAGAAGCTCGACGTTGTGTTCATCGGCTCGTGCACGAATGGCCGGATCGAGGATATGCGCGCGGCGGCTTCGGTCCTGCGCGGCCGGCATGTGGCCCCCGGGCTGCGAGTTCTCATCGTCCCCGGCTCGCAGCAGGTGAAGCGCGAAGCCGAGGTCGAGGGTCTGGATCTGGTCTTCAAGGCGGCCGGCGCCGAATGGCGCGAGTCCGGCTGCTCGATGTGCATCGCCATGAACGGCGATCAGCTCGAGCCCGGCCAGTACGGCATCAGCACTTCGAACCGCAACTTCCAGGGGCGCCAGGGCAAGGGCGGGAGATCGTTCCTCGCCTCGCCGCTCACCGCCGCCGCGAGCGCGGTCACCGGAGTTGTCACAGACCCGCGGACGCTGACCGACGTTGCCGTCGGTTTCTTGTTCGCGGAGCAGACCTCGGCCGTGGAGGCCCACTGACATGCCTGAGTCCTTCACCAGAACATCCAGCCGCGTGATCGAGATCCCGCGAGCCAACATCGACACCGACCAGCTCTGCCCGGCGCGGTTTCTCAAGATCACGGACAAGGCGAATCTGGCGGATGCGCTCTTCTTCGATTGGCGCTTCACACCGGACGGCAAGCGGCGCGAGCCGGTCTCGTTCATCGACGAGCCGCACAATCAGGGCCGCCAGTTCCTGCTCGTCGGCGACAACTTCGGATCCGGATCCTCGCGCGAGCACGCTCCCTGGGCGCTCCGCGCATGGGGCATCCGGGCCATCTTCTCGACGAGCTTCGCGGACATCTTCAAGGGCAATGCCCTGAAGAACGCGCTGCTCCCGATCGTCGTTTCGCCCGAGCGCCACGCCGCTCTTACCGCGCTCTTCGCCGCCAATCCGGACGGCGAGTGGACCGTGGACCTCGACGCTCTGAAGGTCACGTTGCCGGACGGCTCGTCCTTCGATTTCGAGATCGACCCGTTCAACCGAACGATGATCCTGGCCGGCACCGACGAGATCGGCTACGTCCAGGCGAAGCTCCCCGCCATCGAGGCGTGGGAAGCCACTCACCCGGCTCGCGTCGAAAGCCGTGAGGGCATTCCGGCGCAGTAGGCCAACGCAGTTCCTCGAAGCCCGCCGGAAACGGCGGGCTTCTTGATTGGCCTCTGAGGGGCGTGGGGCCATCCTGCCCGAGACCACGCTCGGGGTCTCGCGGCCATCCTGCCCGGTTCCGGATACAGGTTCGACCAATGCCCCTCAAACAACGTCGCGCTGCCCACCAGGTGGACATATCAGTCGGCGCCGCCGGTCTCCACGGCCTGGCCCGTCGCAGATGCCCGAATCGAATGTCAGGTTCCACCGCCGACACCTTGCTCCGCCACGCGATTCCGGTCCTCTCGTCGACTCTGTATAGCTGATCGGGCAAGACGGACGCCGTCTCGCCGGTCACGCTTCCCTGACGTCAGATATGCCCACCACCTGGGCACACCGACTCACCTTGACGACCGGGCGGCCTCCCAGTAGCCTCTACCTCACCAACTGATATACCTCGACGTGAGGTAGTAGCCGGGAGGAAGCGCGTGGGAGACGGCCGAATTCGGGGCCAGCTGCTCAAAGGCACGACGCCGCTTCTGGTTCTGACGATTCTTCGCGACGGCGAACTCTACGGGTATGAGATTGCCCAGCGCATCCGCGACCGGAGCGGCGGCGCGTTCGCACCGTCGGAAGGGTCGCTCTACCCCGCGCTGCACAGTCTGGAGGCCGCTGGGGCCCTTCAGGCGACATGGCGCGATAGCGACAAAGGGCCGCGCCGGCGCTACTACAAGATCACTCCCAAGGGCGGCGCGCTTCTCGCCGAGCATGAACAGGAGTGGACCTCGTTCGCGACCGCGATGGCGAGATCGGTGGCGTAGCGAATGGATCCATCCGCCTGGCTCGGTCTCCACGGCACGGGACCTGGCTTCTTTGTCCTCGCTGCCCTTGTCGACTGCGTGGTTATCGGCGCGACCCTGGGCACGTTCGAGCTCTACAGGCGACTTCGGCGCCGGCTCGAAGCCCCTCCCCCGGACATGCCGTCACCACCCGCTGAGGTGAAGCTTCTGGGTGTCGATCCTCCCGTACCTGAGCCCATGGCGCCGGCACTTCTCACGGACTACCTCGAACGACTGCGTTCGAAGCTCAACCTGCCCGACGGCATGGAGTCCGATGTGGTGGCGGAGATCAAGGGGCACATCGACGATAGCCGCGCCGCACTGGAGGCGGAGGGGCTCGAACCGGAGGCGGCGCTGCGCGAAGCGCTCGCGCGGCTGGGCTCCGCAACTGAACTCGCCGAGCACATCCGGCGTGCCCACCAGACGACCCGCCGCGTACTCGCCGGTGCGGCAGGCGGGGTGTTCATGATGCCCGGCGCCTCCGTTGCGAGCTATGTCGTTGGGACCCTGGTCCTCCTGGCGGCCTCCGTGGTCGCCGGGGAGGTTTTCGCAGCGGTAAGCGCCACCGCATACCAGTTGCTGAAATATGAACTTACCAACCTGGCCGGTATGGCAACGCTGAGCGTCGTTTCCTTCTACACGGCGAGGACGGGCGTCCGCGTCTCGGCGGCGATCAGCTGTCGTCCGCCATCGGCGCTCTGCGGATACTGGGCGTTGATCGGCACGCCTTTCGTGGCAATTGCCGTCGTGTTCGGGATACGCACCCGCCAGTCCTGGCCGATGTTCGGCGCGGAACTCATGGTCCCGATCACATTCGCCGCCGGATCCCTGTATCGGGTCAGCCGGCCGGAGTTGCGAATGCCGTTCATCAAGGGGCGGGGGCGGTCCTTCATCGCCGCGGTCGGCGCGACCGTCGTACTGGGATTGGCCATGGGCCTCGTCCTCCTGCCGTTGGGAGCGAGCGTCCGGGCCGATTCCATCGACGACAACCTTCCGGTCGAGAACATCGACCGGGCCGGCCCGCTGCCCGCCGCCGCCCTGATGCCCCTCCATATCCTCAATCCATACTGCACCGTCCCGAGCAACTATGCCCTCCATCTCGAAGCCGGCACCGAACGCGGCGTCATCCAGTGCTATTTCCACGGTACGGGCGACAGGAGCTTCTTTACCGGGCGGTGGACCGACCTTCGGCTCGAGGTCTGGCGCGGCGTGAAGGATGAAACCGGGCGGCGCGGTGGGATCGAGGGTGGCAGCCATGCGCCAACCATGGTTGGGCCCGCGACCGAGCAAACGGACGCGGACAATCCCTATGTCGTAGGCACTATCGACGTTGGGATGCGCCGCGACGGCCCGGTCTGGTGGATCGTGCTCACGGGCAAGGGGTCGGACGGCTCCCGCTACCGGCTGTCCAACGGCTATGGCGTCACGATCGACTTCCTCGGGACCGGCTGGGACTGGCTGACCGCGTCCGACTGACGCAGTTGTCGTCGCCGCGCAACATCACGCCCTACTCCGCCTCCAGGCCGTAAGCTTCTGCGCGTCCGACCAAATCGCGCCCGCCTTGCGGAGAGGGTCACCCAAATGTCGAACGACAAGCCGCGCCAACTGCCCTACGACCTGCCGAGCGACCCGGCCAAGCGCCACAGCGCGGCCCTGACGGACGGCCCGGACCGCGCCGCCGCGCGCGGCATGCTCAAGGCGATCGGCTTCAACGACGACGACCTCGCCCGGCCGATCATCGGCGTCGCGACGACGTGGATCGAAACGATGCCGTGCAACTACAACCAGCGCCGGCTGGCCGAGCACGTCAAGGCGGGCATACGGGCGGCGGGCGGGACGCCCATGGAGTTCAGCACCATCGCCGTGTCGGACGGAACGACGATGGGCACCGAAGGTATGAAGGCCAGCCTGATCAGTCGCGAGGTCATCGCCGACTCGATCGAGCTGTGCTGCCGCGGCCACATGTTCGACGGCATCGTCTGCCTGGTCGGCTGCGACAAGACGATCCCCGGCGCAATCATCGCCCTGGGCCGGCTGGATATCCCGGGCGTGATTCTCTACAACGGCACGATCTATCCGGGCATGTACAAGGGCAAGCGCGACGCCACGATCGTGACCATCTTCGAGGCGATCGGCGCTTACCGGGCCGGCAAGATGACGGCCGAGGAGTTGTACGAGATCGAGTCGGTCAGCTGCCCAGGCGCAGGCGCGTGCGGCGGCCAGTACACCGCCAACACGATGTCGATGACGCTCGAGATTCTGGGCCTCTCCCCTGCCGGACTCAACGGCATCCCGGCCGAGGCGCCCGAGAAGGACGCGGCGGCGCACCGCTGCGGCGAGGTGGTGATGGATCTGGTCCAGCGCGACGTCCGGCCGAAGGAGTTCGTCACCCGCAAGTCGATCGAGAACGCGATCGCCTGCGTCGCGGCAACCGGCGGTTCGACCAACGCCGTCCTCCACTTGCTCGCGATCGCCCACGAATACGGCCTGAAGCTCGAGATCGACGAGTTCGGCCAGATCGCCGACAAGACGCCGATCGTCGGCGACCTGGTGCCGGGCGGTCGCTATGCTGCCGCCGACCTGTACGAAGCCGGCGGCCTGAGTCTGGTCACCCGCGAATTGCTCAAGAAGAACCTGATCGACGGATCCACGCCCAACGTCGACGGCGGCACGATCGCCTCGGCGGCCGCGGCGGTGAAGGAAACGGCCGGGCAGAAGGTCGTCGTGCCGGTCGAGACGCCGCTCAGCAAGACCGGCGGCCTGACCATCCTTCACGGCTCGCTCGCGCCCGACGGCTGCGTCATCAAGCTCGCCGGCCACGAACGCCGCTTCCACAAGGGACCGGCCCGCGTCTTCGAGAACGAGAACGCCTGCTACAAAGCCGTTCAGAGCGGCCAGATCGACAAGGGCGACGTGATCGTGATCCGGTACGAGGGTCCGGTCGGCGGCCCTGGCATGCAGGAGATGCTTTCCGTGACGGCCGCGCTGGTCGGCGTCGGTCTGGGCGAGCATGTCGCGCTGCTCACCGACGGCAGGTTCAGCGGCGGAACCCACGGCCTGATGATCGGCCACGTCGCACCCGAGGCGGTCATGGGCGGCCCGATCGCGCTGGTCGAGGAAGGCGACGAGATCGTCATCGACGTGGATCGCCACGCCCTCGACCTCAACGTCGCGCCGGCCGTCCTGGCCGCACGCCGCGCTCGCTGGACTCCTCCCGCCCCGCGCTACCGGACCGGCGTCATGGCCAAGTACGCGGCCCTGGTTTCGTCCGCGTCACTCGGCGCGGTCACGACCGGCACGCGGCTCGCCGACCAGCTCGGGACCTCAGCCGCGAAGAAGTAGCTCGGGCGGCGCTACCTGGGTGGGCGGTCGAGCTGACCCTGACAATCGCCGCGACGCGGCGAGGCCACGAGCCGGCGCTGGGCATCGACGGGTACGTGGCGTCTAGCCGTTCACATGGGAACTGCCAATCAAACGCTGCTGCGTGGACGCTACCTAAGAAATACGGGGACTTTGGCATTCTTCAGGTCGTCCCAGAGGTATAGATCCAGGTCCACTCTGGCAAATGTCGTCTGTCTCTTAGCACTGGCACTGGTTATCAGGGAAGCAGTGTAGTCATAGGCTGTTTCAACTGCTGCTTGGGCATTCGGATCGCCGAACCTATATTCACCGAAGACTATTAGGCTTGAAACATTCATTTCGCAGTTTAAGGTGCGGCTTTGTATTCTGCCCGGAACAGTAGTCTGATCTGGCTCACCATTCTCACACCGTTTCATTGAAGCTCGTCCATTTGCGCCTTGCCAATTCATGCTCTCTACCTTCAGGAGAGCTGCTTCCAACGCCTTGTTGCTGACCGCTCGAGCGGGCCGAGCGGCAAGCTTGTCCAGCCTGAATGCATCAGCCGGTATGACTGATTCCTTGGGCGTTGCGGATACAACAGCCGTCGGACTTGAGGTTGCCTCAATGTTCGGCGTTGGTTCGCCTGTTGGACTTGCGGTTGGTCTGGATACATCACTCGGGCTTTCGCCAGGGCTGGATCCTTGGCTGCTGCTGGTAGCACCGCAACCGACAAAGATGCCGCCACAAGCAACGCCCGTTGCCAGGACCAAAGCAGCAATTACTCCACGGCCACCGAAGATGCCGCCTCTTCTTGGGCTATTCGGGACGGCCAGCTGGGGAGATGGACCGCCGGGCTGCTGATCCGCGTTGCCACCAAGCTTGTCGAGCATTACCCACCTCTGCAGCAGTGACGGGGTCCCCGCCCAATCGCGGCTCATCCTGCCCCTCGCTCCGGTCATTGTACTAACGGGTGGACGGGCATTCGCGGCTCCTGGAAGAGTATGTGCTACCTTGTGCTACATGCGCAGGAGTGGCCACACATGAGCGAGTCGACCGGGAACGCGAGAGTCGGCGTTCGTGAGCTCCGGCAGAACCTGTCCGTCTACCTACGACGCGTCGAGAAGGGCGAAACCCTGGACGTGACAGAGCACGGCCATCTCGTGGCGCGGATGACGCCGGCTATCGGTTCCGAGATGCCGATCCTCGACCGGCTGATCGCCGAGGGTCGGGCCACGGCCGCACTCCGCCCATACGATGAGCTTCCCGACCCGATCCATCTGCCGGCCGGCAGTCCGTCGCTGTCGGCAACGCTGATGGAGATGCGCGACGAGGACGCTCGGTGAGGGCGACATACGTCGACTCCTCGGCCCTGGTCAAGCTCGTCGTCGTCGAGGCGGAAACCGGGGCACTTCGGAAGTTCCTGGCAACCTCGGACCAGATGACGTCCAGTCTCGTGACGCGAGTGGAGCTTTCGCGTGCCGTAGCCCGTCGACTCCCCGACGCCATGGCCGCGGCGCAGGCCGTGCTCGATAGTCTCGTCATTGTCGGCCTGGACAGCCGCATCGCGACGAGGGCTGCGGGCCTGGCACCTGCGAGCATCCGCTCCCTGGACGCCATCCACCTCGCGACGGCGCTCGAGCTGGGCGCAGACCTGACGGCTTTCGTCTGTTACGACGATCGCCTATCCGCCGCAGCGGCCGCGCTCGGCCTGCAGGTGAAGTCGCCGAGATGAGCCGCCGAGTGCTGGCGGCGAGCAACATCGGGGCGCGCCGAATGAGGCCGGCGGTCGGCCGCCGTCCGCTCAGCCTTCGAGCTTCGACACGTCCCTGACCGCGCCCTTGTCGGCGGACGTCGCCATCGCGGCGTAGGCGCGGAGGGCAGCCGAAACGGGACGCTGCCGATTCCGCGGCTTATAGCCGCCCTTGGACTCGAGCGCCGCGCGCCGCGCCGCCAGCACCGCGTCGGGCACCTCCAGCCGAACAGACCGAGCGGGGATGTCGATGGCGATCGTGTCGCCGTCCTCGACCAGCGCGATCGTGCCGCCGGCCGCGGCTTCGGGCGAGACGTGCCCGATGGAGAGGCCGGAGGTTCCGCCGCTGAACCGACCGTCGGTGACCAGCGCGCAGACCTTGCCCAGCCCACGGCCGTTGATATAGGTAGTGGGGTAGAGCATCTCCTGCATTCCCGGCCCGCCGCGCGGACCTTCGTAGCGAACGACGACGACATCGCCGGCCTTGACCCGGCCGGCCAGGATCGCCTCGACGGCTTCCTCCTGCGACTCGACCACGACCGCCGGCCCGGAGAACTTGTAGATCGAAGGATCCACGCCGGCGGTCTTGACCACGCCGCCGTCCTCGGCCAGGTTGCCGCGCAGGATCGCCAGGCCGCCGTCGGCCGAGATGGCATGGGGCACGTCGTGGACGCAGCCGGCGGCCACGTCCAGGTCCAGCGAGCCCCACCGCTCCGACTGGCTGAACGCCTTCGGCGAGCGCTTCCGCCCGGGCCCGGCCCGGAACATCTCCGTGGCCTCCGGGGCGGGCGAGGCGCCGCGGACGTCCCACTTGCCAAGCCACTCACCCAATGAGGCGGCATGGATGGAATGAACGTCCCGGTTCATCAGCCCGGCGCGGTCCAGCTCGCCCATGATCCGCGGGATCCCGCCGGCGCGGTGAACGTCCTCCATGAGCCACTTGGCGCTCGGGGCCACCTTGCACAGACACGGCACCTGGCCGGAGCGAGCGTCGATGTCGGCCAGGGTGTAGTCCACTTCGGCCTCGTGCGCCACCGCCAGCAGATGCAGGATCGTGTTCGTGGAGCCGCCCATGGCGATGTCCATCGTCATCGCGTTCTCGAACGCGGCCTTCGTGGCGATCGACTTCGGCAGCGCGGCCGCGTCCCCGTCTGTGTACCAACGGCGAACCAGATCCATCACCGTTGCGCCGGCGCGTTCGAAGATGGCCCGGCGGTCCGTGTGGGTCGCCACCATGGTGGACATGCCCGGCAGCGTCAGCCCCAGGGCCTCGGTCAGGCAGGCCATCGAGTTCGCGGTGAACAAGCCGGCGCACGAGCCGCACGTTGGGCAGGCCGCCTCTTCAATGATCGCCAGATCCTCGTCGGAGATCGAGTCGTCCACGGCCGCAGTCATGGCCGAAATCAACTGCAGCCGGTCGCGCTTGCTTCCATCGGACATGACCGCCGAGCCGCCCTCCATCGGTCCGGCGAAGACGAAGACCGTCGGGACGTTCAAGCGGAACATCGCCATCAGCATCCCGGGCGTGATCTTGTCGCAGGCGGTGATGCAGACCAGCGCATCGGCGCAGTGGGCGTTGGCCATGTACTCGACCGAGTCCGCGACCAGGTCGCGCGACGGCAGCGAGTAGAGCATGCCGCCGTGGCCCATGGCGATGCCGTCGTCTATGGCGATCGTGTTGAACTCGCGCGGCACTCCGCCCGCGGCCCTCACCGCTTCGGCGACGACGCGGCCCACTTCGGCCAGGGCAGTGTGACCCGGCACGAACTCGGTGAAGCTGTTGGCGATGGCGACGATGGGCTTGCCGACGTCCTCCCTTGCCACGCCGGTCGCGCGGAGAAGGGCCCGCGCGCCGACCATGTTTCGACCCTGGGTGACGGTTCGCGATCGCAGTTCTGGCATGGAGCAGATGGTAACGCGCGACGCGCTTGCCGGGTCGACCGGGCTCGCATGAGCGCAACCCCCGCCAGATTCGTCCACCCCGACTGAAATTCGTTGCGGTCGTGTTGACCAACGGCAACAGATGCAGCCATGTAGGGCCGATCCCTTAATGGAACCCGCGACTCGCGGGCTGACAACACGGGAGGGCCAAGTTTGGCCGCACGCGTACGCGCAATGCCGCAGCGTCACGCAGAGACCAGCGACGACCCGCATGGCGACAGGCCCTGCCTGGCGGTGCGCGGGGCGCGGCGCTACGCCCTGCGGCGCCACACGACCATCTCCAGAACGGTGGCGGTTGCCGCCATCGCCATAACCCTTCCATACCTGCTCTGGCGACTGTGCTTCACGATCAGCCCGGAGTGGTGGTGGCTCTCCGTTCTGCTGTTCGTCTGCGACTCATACGGTTTGTTCGGGCTGACCCTGTATGTGTTCGAGTTGTGGGACATCGATGCCGACAGAGCGCCCGACCAGCCGGCCCTCCCATGGAAGGTCGCCGTCCTGATCACGACCTACAACGAACCGGCGGAGGTCCTGCTGCCGACCATCGCCTGTTCAGTCGCCCTCGAACCCGAGCATGAGACCTGGGTACTGGACGACGGTCACCGGCCCGAAATCGCCGAGTTGTCCGCCAAGCTCGGGGCTCTCTACCTATCCCGACCCGACAATGCCCACGCCAAGGCGGGCAACCTCAACCATGCCCTCTCGGTCATCGATGCCGACATCATCGGCGTGCTCGACGCCGATCACGCCCCAAGCGGCCGGTTCCTGACCGCCACCCTCCCGTACTTCTCCGACCCTGCGCTGGCGTTCGTCCAGACTCCCCAGGACTTCTACAATCGCGACTCCTTCGAACACACTCGAATGGGACGGGCGATCTACAGCGAGGAGGACCTCTTCTACAAGGGGATAGCGCCGGGCAAGAACCGCTGGCGAGCGGCGTTCTGGTGTGGCACCTGCGCCGTACTGCGCACTCTGGCTCTTCGATCGGTTGGCGGAGTGGCCACGGACACGGTCACCGAGGACATCCACACCAGCGTCCGGATGTACCGCCAGGGCTGGAAGGGGCTGTTCCTCCCCGATGTGCTCTCCCACGGTCTGGCTCCGCACGACGCCGCGGGATTCCTGGTGCAACGCCACCGTTGGGCCCAGGGCAACGTCCAGAGCCTCCGCCTCGACAACCCCCTCACTAATGCGGGAGCCATGACGGCCATGCAACGGCTGGCCTTCTTCACGAGCATGAGCACCTGGCTGAGCGTCTGGAGGACCATCGGGTATCTGTCCGTGCCCGTGCTCATGATCCTGACCGGAGCCACCCCGATCGTGGCGCCGCCCGAGCTGTATGTGCCCCTCTTCATCGGCATACTCGCGCTCCAGCTGGTCGCCGTCCGGCTGCTCGGCGGGTCGACCCTGTCGCTGCGGTCGTCGATGATTTTCGAGATGATCCGCCTGCCCGCCGTCCTGCCGGCAACGGCCGCCCTGCTGCGCCCTCACCGAAGAACGAAGTTTCATGTCACTCCCAAGGGTCGCGTAGATGGTGGTGCCGATCGAGTCCGCGTGCCCCCGCTGCTGAGGGGCATCGCCGCGGTTCAGGCGGCAGCCCTCGTCTGGTTCNNCACGCATCCGGTCCCCGCTGTACGCGGGCACCCGGCGCGCCGCCAGCCGGCTATCGGTGTGGACTCAAGTGAGCGTCGAGGGCGTCATCTGCCCCGTGCTCGACCTCTCGGCCGTCGGGCTGCGCGCGCGAATCGACGACGATCACGCTCCGAAGCTCTCCGAAGTGGTGGAGGTCGCATTCTCGACCCCGGACGGACCGATCCACCTGGCCGCCGAGGTCCGCCGGCGGTACAAGACCGACGACCCGGAAGAGGCCGGTGCGACCCACGTCGGGCTGGCGTTCGAGCCCGGCCAGGAGGAAGCCATCGGTATGCTCATGGTGTCGATCTTCCATCCGGACGTCCTCGGAGAGGTCTGGACCCGGTCGCGTAAGGGCGGGGCACGCCCGATTTCCTCGGAGGCCATGCGGCCCAGGCCGTTCGACCGCCTCGAAGAGTGGCTCCGCGAGATGGACGAGGCCGTGTAGGCGAAGGGGTGTGGTGGCGGGGCCCCGGCGGTGTGGCACTCGCTGGCGGGTCCGGCCGATCGGACGCACAATCGATCCAACGCCCGCAAGCTCAGGAGACAGATGTCGACCCCGTTCGACGCCGCCCCATACAAACTCGACGCCGTCGAGCTCGACGAGCTGGTCGAGCTGCTGCGCGACCTCATCCGGATCAAGAGCGTCAACCCGCCCGGCGACGAAATCCTGGTAGCCCGCCACCTCGAGCAGGTCTTCGCCGCGGAAGGAATCGCGTCCACCGTCGTTGAACCGTTCCCCGGCCGCGGTTCCATAGTGGCGCGGCTCCGCGGCGACGGCACGGGCGGCGATCCGCTGCTCCTTCTCTCCCATCTTGACGTTGTGCCCGCCGAGCCGGCCGGCTGGACTCACGACCCGTTCGGCGGCGATCTGGCGGACGGCTACGTCTGGGGTCGCGGCGCCGTCGACATGAAGGGCATGGTCGCGATGGAAACGCAGGTCATGCGCCGCCTGGCCCGAGCGGCCCGTGCCGCCGGCCGCGATCCCGCCACGGACCCGATCCCCGGCCTGCGCCGCGATGTCATCTTCTGCTCCACCGCGGACGAGGAGGCCGGCGGCTGGCACGGCGCCCACTGGCTGGTGGAGAACCACCCTGAGTGGCTGCACGCCGCCGGGGCACTCAACGAGGCCGGCGGAATCTCCACGACTTACGGCGGCGTCCGCTTCTATCCGATCCAGGTCGCCGAGAAGGGTTTCGTTGTCTACAAGATCCACGTGAAAGGGCGTTGGGGCCACGGGTCCGTGCCGACTCCGGACAATGCCGCGGTGCTGGCGGCCCAGATCGTGACCCGGCTTTCCGAGCCCGGGCCGGTGCGTCTGACGGAGCCGATGGCGGTCCTGCTGGAGCGGGCCATCCCGCACCTGCCGGCACGCGAGGCGAAGGCCGTCGCGGCGTTGGACCCGGCCCGCGTCGCGGCCGATCCCGCGCTGACCGAAGCCACTCTCCGCGATCTGTGCGACCCGGTCCTGGCGCGCACTATCTCGGCGATGATCCACGACACGATCTCCGTCGGCATCGTCCGGGCCGGAGTGAAATACAACGTCATCCCCGGCGTGGCCGAAATCGAGATCGATTGCCGCACCCTGCCGGGAACGGACGAGCCGTCAATGCGCGCCGAGTTGCGGCGCCGCATCGGCGATGACTTGTGGGCCCGTATTGACGTCGAATGCGAGCAGACCGGAGCGTCGGTTGAGGCGCCGCTCGACAGCCCGCTCTATCGAGTGCTCGAGAAGGTCGTGACCGCGCACGATCCCGCCGGCGTCCCGATCCCGTTCCTCGCGCCATTCGCCACCGACGCGAAACATCTCGCACGCATCGGCGTCCCGACATACGGTTTCTCGCCGCTCATGGCGGAGAACCGCGACGGCCTTCTCCAGCTGATGCACGGGGACGATGAGCGCGTCGGCGTGGAGGCTCTCCGGTTCGGACTGCCGACGCTCTGGGACGCTGTGACCAGCTTCTGCCGCTAGACCGCCACCCGAGGGACCGCCCTTCGACCGAAGCGCGGGCGGGTTGGCCCGTCGTCGGGCGGGTTGGCCCGTCGTCGGTCGGGTCATGCGGCCCTACCGGCGAGGTCGCCGTCCCCGGAGAATCGAGGCAAGCAAGATCTCGGTTCGGCGCCCCATCCGCCGAGCGGCCACCCGTCGGCTCCAATCGTCGGAAGGAAGAAATGGGCCAGCCATTCGTCGTTCAACTCCCAAATAGACCCGGCGAGTTGTCGCACCTGGCCCGCGCCTTGTGCGCCCGTGGCGTCAACATCGTCCAGATCCAGCAGAGCACCGCCGGGGAAATGGCCTGCGCCCTGATCTACACCGACTGCTGCGACGACGACACGATCGACGTTCTCAACAGCATGGGCTACAAATTCGTGACGGGCTCGAGCGTCACCGTGGAGATCGAGGACACTCCCTGCGCGCTGGGTGACGCCACCGACCGGCTCACCAGGGCCGGCGTGAACATCAAGAGCTGCTGCGTCATCGGCCGACACAACGGGCTGGCCGAGTGGTCGCTCTGTGTCGACAACGAAGAACTCGCCCGCGAGGTCCTGGGCGTTCCCGCCGTTCTCGCGGACTAGCCTGGGAGCCGCCCGGCTCTACTCGGGCATGCTGGACCCGGAGTAAACGCCCCTCGCCTAACGCGGCCGCTGCTTGATAAGCCTGCCGCGCCGCGTCATCGAGTGTGTCGATAGCGCCGCCACGCCCATCGCCACGACTGCCCGCTCTGCGGTGGGGAGCGGCCGGACGATCGACAGGAACTCCTGNNCGGCGGTCCTCGGCATCCTGGCTCCGCTCGATCAGCTGCCGTTGCACCAGCCCTTCGACGAGCCGGCTGGCCGCCGACTGGGAGCGGCCCAGCGCATCGGCCAGGTCCGCCACCGTCATCGTGCCACTGTCCGCGAGCGCATAGAGCGCCGCCAGTTGCGTGAAACCGAGGTTCAGCTCCCCAAGCTGCGCCGCGAAGCCAATCACCAGATCCCGCCAGATGGCGCGGCCCATCGCAATCCGGTCCGACAGCTCGCGCGGATTCTGGAGTCGCTGGCGCGCGGCCTCCACCGGCCCCGAAAGCAACTCCCTCGCCGCCGACTCCACGGCGGCCCGACTCGGCACATTGAGAGTGGGCATGTGGAGGAACGGGCGCGGCGTATCGCGAAGGAGGCGCAGCCGCGCGGCGCCGCTGGCCCTTGCGTTGGCGAGGTCGGAACGCGGCGACGTCGGCGAACTCCGCGGTGCGGCCGGGGCCGCGGGCGACGTGGTCAGGGCCGCGGGCAAGGCAGTCGAGTCCACCGGCGGGGCGGCGTCTGGCGCCGTCGGCGGTGGCATGGGCGTGGGCGTAGGCGAAGCCGGCACGCCGGCCACGATCGCCTCGGAACCGGGCGAACCGATCGAATCGGCGACCGGCGCAGAGTTGGACCCTATGCCCAAACCACTATCTGGCGGGCGCTGGCCGATGTTCGGCAGCTTGGCGCGAAACTGCGGCATGACCCCAGAGTACGCCCGCTCCGCCGATCCATGCAAACCTGCATACGTTTCTCCTCGTGAGCCAACGCGGCTGCTATAGGCTTCCTACCCGAGGAAGACCGCCCGTGGTCGGCCCCAAACGACAGACACATCCGGCCCTGCCAGACCCGCCCATTCCGGCGTACAGGCGAGCCGAAGGAGACCTGACACAGCTCATGGATCGCATCGCGTACGTATTCCCCGGCCAGGGATCACAGTCGGTTGGCATGGGCAAGGCCCTTGCCGAGTCCTCGCCGGCCACGGCCGCGATCCTTGCAGAAGCCGACGACGCCCTGGGTGAATCGATCAGCCGCCTCGCCTTCGACGGGCCGGCCGAGCAGCTCGACCTGACGGCAAACGCCCAACCGGCCCTGGTCGCCGTCTCGATCGCGTTCCTGGCCGCCTTGCGCGAGCGCTGGGCCGAGGCCGGCATCGACACCCCGACCCCTGCATACGTCGCGGGGCACTCGATGGGCCAGTACAGCGCGATGGTCGCGGCCGGAGTCATCTCCCTCGCCGACGCCGTCCGCCTCGTCCGCGAGCGCGGCCGCCAGATGCAGGCTTCCGGGCAGGGCAGATCGGGCGCCATGGCCGCGATCATCGGACTCGACGACTCGCGAATCCCAGAGTTGCTCGCCCTGGGCGAAGGCCACGGAAGCGTGACCATCGCCAACCGCAACTCCCCCGGTCAGATCGTGATTTCCGGTGACCGCGCCGCGGTCGAAGCCGCCGTCGCCGGCGTCAAGGATCTCGGCGCCCGCCGCGGGATTCTGCTCCCCGTGTCGGTCGCGGCGCACTCGTCGCTCATGGCCGAGGCAGCCGAGGGCATGGCCCGCGTCCTCGCGCCGATCGCATTCGCAGAACCTACGATCCCACTGATCGCCAACGCCGACGCCAGGCCCATCACCTCCGCCGAGGGTGCCCGCGGCGAGCTCATCGAACATCTCACTCGCGGCGTCGATTGGGTCGCCGCAGTCCAACGCATGACCGCCGACGGAGTCACAACCTTCGTCGAGGTCGGACCCGGCAAGGTCTTGACGGGCTTGATCAAGCGAATCGCACCGGAAGCAATCGCCGTGGCCGTAGACGAACCCACAGCACCGGGCGGCATCGCCGTGCCTTTCGGCGACAGCGCCGCCACTCGCTAGCCAAACATCGGGCGCGGAACCGCGGCCGACCCAGATCCAGAGAGGAACAGCAACCCGTGCGCAAACCTGATTACAACAGACGAGTTGTCGTCACCGGGCTGGGGGTTGTCAGCCCGATCGGCAACGACAAGGACGCGGTCTGGGCGAGCCTCACCTCCGGTCGATCGGGCATCGGAGAGATCACACATTTCGACACGACCCCGTATGACCACAAAGCCGGTGGCGAGGTCCACGACTTCGACATCACCAAGTTCTGGAACTTCAAGGACGCACGGCGGACAGATACCACCGTCCATTTCGCGGTCGCTGCGGCCCAAATGGCTCTCGCCGATTCCGGCCTTGAGATCAACGACGAGAACCGCTACGACATCGGCGTCGTCTTCGGATCCGGCGGCGGAGGGCAAGGTCTCTTCATCAACAACCAGGAGATCTGGCACACCAAGGGCATCCGGTCGGTCAGCCCCTTCTTCATCGCCAACGGGTTGGTGGACGCCAGCTCGGGAACGATCGCGATCGAAACCGGCGCCAAGGGCTTCAACTTCTGCCCGGTCTCGGCCTGCTCAACCGGCACCAACGCGATCGGCGAGGCCGCCGAGGTTATCCGCCGAGGCGACTGCACGGCCGTGATCACCGGCTCCTCGGAGTCGCCGCTTCTCGAGCTGGTCCACATCGGCTTCACGAACATGCGTGGCCTCGGCAGTCCCCTTCCGGGAAAGCCGATCGGGACCGTCTCGCGGCCGTTTGACCGAACACGCGACGGTTTCGTCCTCGGCGAAGGTGCCGGCTCGTTGATCCTCGAGGATCTCGAGATCGCGAAGGCCCGGGGCGCAACGATCTACGCCGAAGTCGTCGGTTACGGATCGACCGCGGACGGCTTCGACATGATCGCTCCGGCGCCACACGGCGAAGGGGCGGCCCGAGCGATGAAGAACGCGCTCGAGCGGCGCGGCGTGCCGGCCGAGGAAGTCGACATGCTCAACCCTCATGGCACCTCCACGCCTGTCGGCGACAAGTGCGAGAGCGAGGCCATCTGGGGCGCATTCGGAAACCACACTCCGAACGTGCTGATCTCGGCAACCAAGTCCATGACGGGCCATATGATGGGCGCCGCCGGCGCTTTCGAAGGCGTGGCGACCGTCCTCTCCGTGTACCACCAGACCGTTCCCGGAACGCTCAACTACGTGGAACCTGATCCGGAGTGCAACATCAACATCGCCTCCGAGACGATCGAGAAGCCGATCCGCTACGCCCTGTCGAACAACATCGGGCTCGGCGGCCACAATTCCGCGGTGATCTTCAAGCACTACACCGGCGACTGAGCCTGCCGGCCGCGGACGGCCGTGCTTCGGGGCGGCGACATAGAGCGACGCGAGAGAGCTAATGCGTTGTTGTGTCGCCGCTGCATGACGCTGTACGCTTCGCGCGCCTAAGCGCACTGGGGCCAGAGACGGGAGATCCTCGTCGACCGCTCGGTGGAGGAGTGGCGATGGCGCGGGACCTGACTGTTGCGTGGGAGCTGCTTACGGCAGTTACGCGCGCGCGCCAGCAGCTCGCAGCGGCACGGCCCCTGATCTGGGACAAGGCGCACCTTCCCACCGCCGAACGCATGGCAATCGTCAAGGCCTCGGCCGACGGCGATCGCTGGCGGCGATCCAACACCAACGGCGTGGACCAGGTCGTCATGCGGGTATCCCTTGAGACGCATCTCAAGGACGGAAGACGAGTGACGAGTTGCCTGGACATCGTCGCCAGCCCGCGACGGTGGCAGGCTCAGCCGTATATCAAGCTTGCCGACGGCACCGAGCGCCTGATCTGGGAAGGCCAGGCCTGCGAGAACGAAGACCCGGCCGGCTTCACCGAGTCGATCGATTCGGCAGCCAGGAGCCTCCTGGACGCAACTTTGGGCCTCGACTTCACGGACATCGACAAGGAGTAGCCGGCTCGCGACATGCATGTTGGCCGAACTGCTGACATCATTGCGCAAGGCAACCTTAAGTAGCGTCCTTATGATATATTCGTGGCATGGTTGACAGGGCCCCAATCACGGTCGACGTCCCGACGAAGAATCAGCCTTCCGACGCGGCGCTCGAGACCAGCCGGCTGGTCGTGGAATTCCTGCATGCCGCCTACGCCACGCGGCATCTGGAGATGGAAGAGGCCGGTGGTGTAGACGCCAGGCCGCCGGATAGGACCCACAGGACTTCAGCCGATGGATCGACCCACGCGATCCGAGCGGCCATCCACGTCTACCAGCACGGCGAACGGACGGTCGGCCAGGTCGCCTCGGGATTGGGGATCTCCTACGGCTGGGCGAGTCGAGTCGTGGAGGAGCTGGAGGCGAACGGCTATCTGATTCGTGAACGAGACGCTGTCGACCGGCGCATCGTCCGAGTGCGCCTGAACCCTCAGAAGCTCGCCGAAGTGGAGCGAGCGTACGAGTGGCGCGGTCGAGCCGTCGAGGAGGCTCTCGAGCCGCTGACCGAGTCCGAGAGGGAGGCCGTTCGAGCCTTCTTGCGGCGTTTGACCGAATTGCTGCGCGGGAGTGCCTCCGAACAGGTCTGACGGCGGATTAACGGGCCAAACAGCCCGAAGCGCAGGCGGGTCCCCAGCCGGTACAATCTGCGGGTCGGATGCGCTACGCCGCCTGAGGCTCGGTGGCACCGACCGCCGTCCCCCGCCGGATTACAAGGTCCGGTGGTCCCGATGAGCTGGGCGCCGCCAGCGGTGGTCGCCTCCGGTTGATACATGTCTAGGAGATGGCCCTGTGCCCACCAAGGATCCTGCCCGTCGTACTGTCGTAACCGGCCTTGGTGCCGTCACGCCCATCGGCAACACCGCCAAAGCCTACTGGGATGGTCTTCTGGCCGGCGTCTCCGGCGTGGGCCCAATAACCCAGTTCGATGCGAGCGGGCTGGACGTGCGAATCGCGGCTGAGGTCAAGGACTTCGACCCTGCCACCGCGATGGACCGCAAGATGGCCCGGCGAATGAGCCGTTTCATCCATCTGGCGATGGCCGCGGCTGCGGAAGCCGTGGACGACGCCGGCATCGACTTCGCCGCATATAGCCAGGACGAGCGCGACCGCGTCGCCGTGTGCATGAACACGGGCGGCGGCGGCATGGATCAAGTGATCATCGGGACTCAGGTCATCGCCGACAAAGGCCCCGGCCAGGTCTCGCCCTTCGCCATCCCGGCTCTTTCGGGATCGATGGCCGCCTGCCAGATCTCGATGAAGTACGGCATCACAGGTCCGGTCATCACCCAAGTCGCGGCCTGCGCCAGCAGCGTCATCGCCTTCATCGACGGCATGCGCATGATCCGTAGCGGCGAAGTGGATGTCGCGCTCGTCGGCGGCACCGAAGGCTCGCTCCTGCCGATCGCCTTTGCCGCTCTCGGCAACATGGGTGCCCTGTCGCGCCGCAACGACGACCCGACCCGCGCCTCCCGGCCGTTCGATCGCGACCGCGATGGCTTTGTCTTCGGTGAGGGTGCGGCGGTTATCGTCCTCGAGTCGGCCGAGCACGCCATGGCTCGCGGCGCGACCATCGTGTGCGAGGTCGCAGGAGGCGGCATGACCGCCGACGCGTTCCACATCAGCGCTCCGGACCCGACGGGACGAGGCGCCGCCGCCGCGATGACCAAGGCGATGCGCGACGCGGAGGTCGCTCCGGACGAGGTGGACTACATCGTCGCCCACGGCACTTCCACCCCGCTCAACGACATGACGGAGACAAGGGCGATCAAGGTCGCGTTCGGAGCTCACGCCTACAAGACGGCAATCAGCTCGCCCAAGTCGATGGTCGGCCACCTGCTGGGTGCCGCCGGCGCAGTCAGCGGTCTCGCGGCAATCGGGGCGATCCGCGATGGCGTCATGCCTCCGACGGCGAACCTCGACAACCCGGATCCGGAATGCGACCTGGACTACATCCCGAATGTGAAGCGGGCCAAGAAGGTCGACACCGCGATCATCAACGGCTTCGGCTTTGGCGGGCAGAACGCAGTCGTCGTCTTCCGCCGCTTCGAGGCCTAGAGCCGATCGACGGCAGCCGGCGCATTCCTGCGTTGCCGCCTGCGCGGCGCCGCGAGCTCGCGTGAACGCTGAGGTCAGGCCGTTCCGACCGGATGACGAGGCTGCGATTCGGCGGGTCATGGCGGCCGCCCTGGAGTTCGACCGCCTTCCCGGCCTCAACGCCTACGACTTCGACAGAGAAGCCGTCTATATCTCGGGATCGCCGGAAGGTGCCGCGGTCGCCCTGGAGGACGGTGTCGTGCGCGGCTACGTCTGCCCGGACGCAACGGATCTGACCGTCCATCCGCAGTTCAGGCGGCATGGCCACGGCCGGCGGCTGTTCGCGGCCGGTCTCGAAATCGCCGCCAATGCCGGCCGGGGCGAGATCAACCTCGCCGTGCCGGCGACGGGCCCCGGACGCGCGTTCGCCGGGGCGATGGGGCTCGCCTACAGATCCAGCCTGTGGCGCCTGGACCTGCCGCCGGATGCGTTCGTTCCGACGCCGTCGTTCCCCGATGGAGTGGTCGCCCGCACCTTCGGGGAGTGGCTTCCGCTGGAGCGGTACGTGGCGTTGGTCAACAACTCCTTCGCAGGCCACCCGACTCCGCTTTCCTGGACCGTTGCGGAGATCCGGCAGGCTCATGAGCGGCCTGACTTCGATCCTTCGGCGATCCTGCTGATCGCGTCGGCCGCAGATCCCGAACACCCGACCGGATTCGTCCGGATCGGCGTTGCCCCGCCCGAGGAAGGCGAGCCGGCCACCGTCGGCGATGTCCGGCTGGTCGGCGTGCTGCCGGAATGGCGCGGCCGCGGCCTGGGCCGGGAGCTCTTGCGCTGGGCCGTAGTTGAGTTGCGGTCCCGCGGCGTCGGCCGGATCAGCCTCAGCGTCGAGGCGGAGAACGAGTTCGCGCTCGGGCTCTACCGCCGGACAGGCTTCGAGCCGGCGATCGAGTGGCCGCATTGGACCCGCTCGGTTGCGTCAGGGGCTCCCGCCGGCGACGGCGTGTAGGATGCCGTAGATGAACAAGCGACCTGCTCCCCCGCCCTGGCTGCGGCGCGGCCTCGAGGCCGGCATGGTCGGCTGTCTCCTGGCGATCGGAACGCTGGTGGCATTCCAGCTGAGCCGTCCCGCGCCCCGACTCTACCTGCCCAACGGCCTCGATAGCGCCCTGATCCTGCTGCCCGCCGTCGTCGCCCTGGGCGTTCTGGTCGTGAGCTACCCGACGTTCCTGGCCGCAACCCGAGAGGACGCGATCCTCGGCGTCGTTGCCGCATTCCTGGTGGCGGCCGATGCGTTCATGCTCGTTTCCTTCCTGGCCCACGACAACGTGCTCATCCACCCGCTGGCGCGAAGCCTGCCGCTCGGCGTCCTGGCAGCCGCGGTGTCGGTTCCGGTGGCCCTGGCCGGGCTGCTTTGCGGGCAGGTCCGGGCACCGCTCGGCTTCGGCAGATCGGCCGGGCTGCGGTCGGCGCTCGGCGGGGCGGCACTCGGCCTCGTTGCGGTGGTCGTCGTCGCGTACTGGGTCTGAGCGGCGCGCCCCGGCCTGAGCCCGCGGCTAGGCAGTGGCGGGGCCGGCAGCCACAGCGGCGGACCCAACGCGTGACCGCGCTCCCAGCGAGAACCGCCGCAACCGCAGCGAGTTGGAGACGACGCTCACCGAAGACAGCGCCATCGCGCCCGCTGCAAGGGCCGGGTTCAGAGTGACTCCAAACACCGGGAAGAGCGCACCCATTGCCACCGGGATCAGGACGACGTTGTATCCGAAGGCCCAGAGCAGGTTCTGGCGGATGATGCGCCTCGTCTGACGCGAGAGACGGATCGCGGTTGCGACGGCGCGCGGATCGCCGCCGACGAGCGTGATGTCGGAGGCCTCCATTGCCACGTCGGCTCCGGTACCGATTGCGATACCCACGTCGGCGCGGGCGAGGGCCGGAGCGTCGTTGATCCCGTCGCCAACCATTGCCACTCGCAAGCCGCGAGCCTGGATGGCCGCGACCGCGTCTGCCTTACCGGCAGGCAGAACCTCGGCCAGGACGCGGTCCACCGCGATGCCGACGGCAAAGGCGACCGACTGCGCGACACGGGCCTCATCACCGGTTACCAGCCAGACTTCCAGGCCGGCAGCGACAAGTTCCCGCACGGCCTCGGTCGCCTCGGGCTTGATCTCATCGATCGTAGGCAGCGCCCCTGCCGCCCTGCCGCCTACGGACAGGTATGAGACCGCGGAGGCTCCTCCCTCGGCGTCCGACAACGGGGAGAGGTCCACGCCGGCGGCCTCGAGGAACGCCGCCGTGCCGACCAGAACGTTCTTGCCGTCGATGCGGCCGCGCACTCCACGACCGGCCACCGCCTCGAACTTCTGAACTGCTCGCCGCCCCAGGCCGGCCTCGTCCGCCCGCGCGAGGATTGCCGCGGCGAGCGGATGTTCGCTCCCTCGTTCCGCCGAGGCCGCGATGTCCAGCACCTCGTCTGCCGTGAATCCCGGCGCCGCCACGATCTCGCCGAGCGTCGGCCGACCGCGAGTCAGCGTCCCGGTCTTGTCGAAGATGACCGCGTCCACGCCGGCCGCCAGCTCCAGGGCCTCGCCGCCACGGATCAGGATTCCCGCCTCGGCGCCCTTGCCGGTCCCGACCATGATCGCGGTCGGCGTGGCCAGGCCCATCGCACATGGGCAAGAAATGACCACGACCGTGATGAAGGCCACGAGAGAATGCGTCAGCTTGGGGTCCGGCCCGAACACGAACCACAGGCCGAACGTGAGTGCCCCGATGCCGAGCACGACCGGCACGAAGATCCCGCCGATCCGATCCGCCAGCCGCTGGATCGGCGCCTTGGAGCCCTGCGCCCGACGGACCAGCTCGACGATATGGGCAAGAGCGGTGTCGCGCCCAACCCGCGTGGCGCGGAAGAGGAAGCTCCCCTGGACGTTCATCGTCGCGCCGATGACCTGCGCTCCGGGTCCCTTTTCGACAGGCACCGGCTCACCGGTGAGCATCGACTCGTCCACCGCGGACTCGCCCTCGACAACGCGCCCGTCGACCGGCACGCGCTCGCCCGGCCGAACGCGCACGAGGTCGCCGACGCGAACATCCTCGAGTGGAACGTCGATCTCGGCGCCGGCCCGAACGATCCGGGCCGATCTCGCCTGCAGCCCGAGCAACTCCTTGATTGCGCCGATGGTCTGGGACTTGGCCCGGGCCTCCAGCCAGCGGCCCATCAGCACCAGGCCGACGATGGCAGTCGAGCTGTCGAAGTAGGTCTGCGGCTCGATTCCGGCGGAGCGGAAGATGCCCGGCGCGAACGTGACCAGCACGCTGAAGCTCCAGGCCGCGCTGGTGCCCACGACAACGAGAGTGTCCATGCTGGTTGAGCGATGGATCGCCGCACGCCAGGCCGCGCGGTAGAAGCGCCGGCCCGCCCAGAATTGCACCAGCGTCGCCGGCCCGATCAGCAGCCAGGCCAGCTGCTCCATGGAGAGCGGCAGGTTGGGCGCGTACATGAGACCCATCGTCACGGCCGCGACGGCGAGAGCCGCCAGCGCCGTCAGGCCGAGCGAACGACGCTCACGGCCACGCTCCGCGGCTTCCATGTCCGCCTCATCGACCAGGCTCGCCTTCGTGCCGTCGGCCGCTTTCTGGAGTGGCCGCACTTCGTACCCGGCCGCCTCAATTGCGCGCGCCAGTTCGTCGAGCCCCGCGACCTCCGGCAGGTACGTGATCGTGGCCATTTCCGTGGCCAGGTTGACACTCGCCTCCTCCACTCCCGGCGTCTTGCGCAGGAAGCGCTCGATGCGGTTCACGCACGACGCGCAGCTCATGCCCTCGATGGGCAGCTGGATCTCGGCGGAGGGGGCGGCGGGGGCGGGCGGCGCGGCGGTGGTTTCCATACTCCCGGGGAGTATAAGCCGCCGCCAGAGTTGAGGCAACGGGTCGGCTTTCCAGCCCGGGACGCGGGCGTCAGACTGGAGTAGTGCAAGCCACGCCAGTCGCTCCCATCGCCGCTTTCACGACGTGCCCGGCTCCCTGGGCATTTCTCCATGTGGCAACGACAGCGGCAGGGATCGTGGCCGTAAGCCTGGACGGCGAGACGCCGCATTTCGTGGACGGGCTGGCGCGACGGCTTCATGGCACGGTGCTCCCCGCCGAAGATGGCGCCGTGCCTGAGGAGTGGCGCGCGGTTCTGGACAGGGCCACGCGGCAGATCGGCGAGTACCTCGCAGGCCGGCGCCGGGCGTTCGAAATTCCCATCGACCTGCGTGTCTCGGCCTGGGATGCGCTCGTCCTGGGCAGCGCCGCCAGGCTGCAGTACGGCGAGACCACCAGCTACGGCCAGCTGGCCCAGCGCATCGGCAGGCCCGGCGCCGCGCAGGCGGTAGGCGGCGCGATGGGCCGCAACCCGGTCCCGATCCTGATCCCCTGTCATCGCGTCATTGCAGCGGGCGGAAGGATCGGCGGCTACGGCGGCTCAACCTATGCCGATCGTCAGGCCGGCCTCGCGATCAAGCGCAGCCTGCTCGCCATCGAGGGCACGATCCTCGCCAGCTAGCCCTCCGCGAGAGGATGCCGGGCGCGAGACCGGCGTCCTACCTCCGCCCTTCCTCGACCTCAATCTGCTCGAGGGCAATCACGATCGCCAGACCGAGCGGAACTTCGAAGCCGGCCGCGATTTGGACGCCGTAGCTGCCGTGGATCGTGAGGAAACTGCGCGAAGCGACGATGACGTCGGCGCCGTTGTTCTGGATGTGGAACTCACGCGAAATCCAGTCGCCGGTGACCGTCAGCTGATCGCCATTGGCCGCGGTGATACTGAAGTGCTCACTGAAGAGAGTCATCAACGCCTTCTGGATCGTCGCCACCACCTGATCGCCACGCTTGATCTCAAAGGTCGTATGGATATGCGCCAACGACTTGTTGATCTCGTAGAGGTCATTGCCCGACGTGTCCTTCAGGACGAGTGAGCGCCTGAGGCTGAACGCCTTGCCGTCGACTTCGAAGGCGTGATTGCCGTTGCCGTCTTCAATCCAGAGGTCGCCCCCGAGCGACACCAGCTTCTGGTTGAGGACGAAGGTTTGGCTCGCCTGGGCGAACGACATGGCTCGAACCCTCCTTGGATGGACTGCATCAAACGCGAGAATAACCCGGCCCGTGCCCGCCGGCTGCCCGAGCTCGCCTGCTAGTACTCGACCCCCTGAACCCGGCAGACGTGCATGTAGTCGGGTCCGCCGAGTCGGAGCATATCTCCGTCGCGCGCGACAACGGTGCCGTTCGGCGCCAGAACTTCCAGGCGTCCGCTCACCAGTTCGCGCGCCGCGAACCCTGCCGGGAAGATCGCCTTCTGGCCCCCGAGGGAGAGGCTGCGATGGGTTGCGTCCCATTCGACTCGAACGGCCGCGAGTTCGGTCGACGGGCAGGTTGCGGGGCCCGAAGGCGGCTGGGTCGCCAGCGCGACGGCGATGGGCGCCGGAGGCAGGGGATACGTCGGGTCCTCCTCCCCCATGGAACACCCGGCGAGGCCGACGGCCAGTGTGGCGGCAAGGAACAGAGCCTGAAAGCGTTTGATCACGATATCCTCCCCTTGAGGCCAGGGTCGAAAGCTCGGCGCGACTCGCGCCTACGCTAGCACCGCCTCGAGGGTCAAGCCGGTCTCACGTTCGGCGATCTCCCATAGCCGAACCATCTGCTCCGGCTTGTCGATCTTCTTGCCGACGCCCCGCACGATCGGCGCGCCGAAGATGATCCAACGCGGCGCATACAGCGTCCCCCCGATTGCGGCTGGATCCGTGGCCGCCCGCAACTGAGGCAGGGCCCCCATCGCTGCCGACTGGCCCATGATCGCGGTCGTGACGCGCCAGAAGTGCTGTCTGAAGCCGCCGTTCGCCCTGACGCTTGCTTGCTGGAGATCCGTCTTGGAGAAGCCTGGGTCGGCCGCATATGCGGTCAAGCCCCTCTCCTTGAGGCGGCGGTTCAACTCGAAGGCAAACTGCAGATCCGCCCGCTTGGACATCCCATAGGCATCCCAGGCGTCGTAGCAGCCGTGCATGTTCGGGTTCGACAGGTCGTATCTGCCGGCCAGGAAGCGCGCGGTGGAGGTCGTGCTCACGACCCGCGGCGTCCCGGCGGCGAGCAGCACCGGCAGAAGATGCATCGTCAGGGCGAAGTGGCCCAGGACATTCGTCCCGAATTGGATCTCGAACCCATCGGCCGTGGTGCCTTCCCTCACCGCCATGACTCCGGCGTTGTTGAACAACATGTCGATCTTGGGATTGGTCGACTTGACCGCGGCCGCGAACTCGGCGACCGACGCGAGCGAGCCGAGATCCAGCTGGCGGATCTCCAGGAGCGCGTCCGGCGCCGTCGCCACGATTGCCGCCCGGGCCAGCTCGGCCTTCGCCATGTTGCGCGCACCAATGACCACTCGAGCACCGTGCGCCGCCAGCTGCCGCGCCGTCTCCAGCCCGAGTCCGCCGTTACCGCCGGTAACCACAGCCACCTTGCCCGTCAGGTCCGGGATGTCGCTCGCCTTCCAGCCCATCGTGCTCCTATTCGCTCTACCGCCCGAGAACGCCCCGGGCATGGAAACTGGCCTCGAGACCCCGGATCAACGCATCGACTGCGGTCTCGAATTGGGCCTCGTCGTCGGCAAGTTCGGCCATGGCCTCTCCAATTGCCGCGACGAGCGTTGGGAACTTCTGCGGATCCAGGCGTTCGTAGGCGCTCATAACAGCCTCCGGATCGTCCGGTTCCGCGCCCGGCGACACGCCGGCCTCCACCACCGCGGAACCGATGACGAAGCCGGCGAGCGTGTTGAGCGTCTCCAGCGCCGCTCCCGGCGTCAGCCCACCTGCCACCAGCGCGGATGTGGTCCTCTCCACGAGAACGAAACCGCGCGGCGTCAGAACCGGTTGCGTCGATGAAACGGGCAGGGCGTTGGGGTGGCGCAGCAGAGCGTGGCGATACTCGCGCGACATCTCCAGCGCAACTATCTGCCAGGAGACGTTGGGATTGGCCGGGGGAAGTTCAATCTCAGACAGGACTGCCTCGCCGAGCCCTTCGAGGATGGCGGCCTTGTCTGGGAACCAGTGGTAGGCCGCCATCGGGTCTACGCCCAACTCTCGGCCGAGCGCCCGCATGGTGAGCCCATCCAGGCCGTCCCGATCCACGATCGCCAGGGCGGCGGCAACGACCCGCGGTCTGGTGAGATGCTCGCGCGATCCCGGGTCCCGCTGGGTCGTTGCGGCGGGCCCTCGGGCCCGGCCGGAACGCTCGGCCGTTCGTGCCACTACTTGTCCAGCCTCATCAGTTATCCCAAACCTTCTCGTCCGTGACCGAGAACCGCCACACGGCAATCACGACCATTCCCGCCGCGAAGGCGAGCGTCATCGCTGCAGGGACGATGGTAGCGTCAAGGCCGCCTCTTTCCAGGATGACTGCGCGAAAGCCCTTCAGCATCCAGTACGCCGGACTCGCCGGCGCAATCGCCTGCGCCCAACCAGGCAGCACCTCGACCGGAGCGAGCGCGCCGCCGATGCCGGCGAGGACCATCGCAGCCAGGTTGACCACTGCCATCAGCTGGTTCGCGGTCTTCAGAACAGCCGTGAGCAGCATGGAGAAGGCGACGAGCAGGACGACGCAGGTAAGCATCATGACGATCATTCCGGCCACCGAGCCGCTGACCTTCATGCCGAAGACGCCGATCCCGATCGCGAAGAGCAGAACGAGCTGGCCGAACATCAGCAATGCCGAGGGCAGGATCTTACCGAGCACGATTTCTATCGTCCCGGCTCGACTCGCACGCAGCCGATCCCACGTCCCCCAGCCGTGCTCGCTGAAGAATGCGGTACCGATGAACCCAACCCCAAAGAACGAGAACATGACGGCCATTCCCGGCACGACCAGTTCGGCGCCGCTCGCGTCCGGGTAGCCCGCAGCATGAAGCACGGCCCGACCGGTGCCCTGCAGGAAGGTCATCATCACCAGCGGCATGGCCGTGAGGAGGACGATCGGGGCGGGGTCTGCCATCAGCAGGTGCCAGTTCTGACGCATCAGGACCAGGCTACGCGACCAGTTCATCGATGACCTCCTCTGTCTTGGCGGTGGCGTCTTCGTTGGATCGGCGCCCGGTGAGCGCTAGATAGGCGGCCTCGAGGCTGGGCCGGACGATATCGACGCTGCGCAACCTTTCAGTGGAGCCGTTGAGGTGGCCCAGGATCATGGCGGCAGCGTGGGCCGGGTCGGGGGTCAGGAGGGTGGCGACGGAACCGGCGATCTCGAAGCCATCGAGCGCCGGCGCCGAGCCCTCGAACGTCAGCCGAAGAGCGGGGCTGCCGTGCTCGGCCACCAGATCTGCGAGGGGTCCGCGGGCGATGATCCGGCCGGCTTCAAGCACGGCCACAGTTGCCCCAAGGTCCTCGATCTCGGTCAGGTAGTGAGACGTATAGACGATCGCGCAGCCCGTGGCCGCCCGCTGGCGAACCACCTCGAGGATCTGATTGCGTGTTCTGACGTCCGCACCGACGGTCGGCTCGTCGAGGAAGAGCACCGTCGGTTCGTTCACAAGGGCCATTGCCGTGTGGAGACGCCTCTTCTGCCCGCCGGAGAGCGTCCCCGCCTTCTGGCGGAGCAACTCCGTCAGGTCAAGCGCCTCGGCCACGTTGGCAACGCGGCCGCGAAGTTTCTTGCCAGTCAGGCCGGACAACTCGGCGAAGAAGCCAAGGTTCTGCTCTACCGAGAGCACCGGGTAGATGCCAAGCTCCTGAGGCGCGAGCCCGAGCACGGCGCGGGCGCGTTCGGGATGAGCCAGGGCGTCGATACCGGCGACCGTGGCGTGGCCGGCATCGGCGCGCCGGAGTCCGGCCACGATAGAAACCAGGGTCGTCTTGCCAGCGCCGTTGGGCCCGAGCAAGCCGACGATTTCGCCGGCCTTCGCCTCGAGGTTCACGCCGCGCAGAACCTCGTGTTCACCGTAGGCCTTGGTCAAGCCTCTGATATGAAGCATTCTCCATTCACCTCTACAGTGTAGATGTCTACTGTGTAGACTCTATCTCTACGCCGTAGAAGTGTCAAGAAGCAGGGCCCGACCTGCCTCAAGCGCGAGGGCGTCCGGACCGATGCCACGTTGAGCCCGGATTTGCGCGGCCCCTACGCTGTGCCCCGATGCTTGCTCGCGAGGTGCCCCATGACGCGCCGGCCGTTTGATCTCATTGGCGGGCTGCTGGCCATGGCCGTGGTGGCGGCGGCATGCGGCTCCGGCGCTCCGACGGGATCGGCCAGGCCGGAAACGAGTCCGGGCGGCACGTCAATGACCGAGCCGGGTGCTTCGGCCTACCGCACGGCCACGCGCGGGGGCGTTGCGAGCAACGCCGAGGCGTCATCGGCACCCGCATCCACGGACCGTGCCTCCACGGCCTTCGCCGCGCCGACGTTGCCGCCCGGGCCCCTCACAATCGCCGCGCTCGGTGACAGCCTGACCGCCGGAGATTGTGACGACTCCGGCCTCGGGGGCTACCCCGGCCGCCTCCAAACGCTCGTGGCCGAACTCCGGCCGGGAAGCAGGATCGTCAACTACGGCCGGTCGGGCTGGGACTCAACCGACTTGATCAACGGCGTGAACGGCGAAGCTTCGCAAATCGCGCAAGCGATTGCCGCCCGGCCCGCGGCAGCTCTCGTGTGGATCGGTTCCAACGATCTGTGGAATCTGTACGAATACGGCCCGGAGCCCATGACGACCGCAGCCGAACAAACCGATCTGAGCGCATATGAAGGCAACATCGATAGGATCCTGAGCCAGCTGACCGGCCACGGCGCCGTGGTCTTCGTTGCGCTCATGGACGACCAATCGAAACGTCCGGTCGTCGCCCATCCCAACCCAACCGAGCCGGCCTTCCCGGGAACGACGCCCGCAGATCTGATTCGCATGGCCGCTCACGTCAGCGCCTACAACGACGTCATCCGACGTGAGGCGGCGGCCTACGGAGCTGCGACCATGGACTTCTCAGCCGTGGACATCTTCACCAGCGCGGCCACGCTCTGCGGCGACGGAAATCACCCCAACGCCACCGGCTACGACCGTGTGGCTCAGATCTGGTTCGCCGCCATGGAGCCTCGTCTGCGGTAGCTACAACAAAGGATCGACGGGCCTGAGGGGAGACCCGTCGATCCTGGTCAGTTGGCTTCTTGCCGGCGGTCGCTTGGAGCGACTTAGGGTTGATCTAGCTGCGGATGCTGCGCTTCTGGACGAAGAAGGTCATCAAGCCCAGTCCGCCCAGGGCGAGCATGAGCATCAGAGGAAGCAGCGGAGTGGGGTTGTTGCTCGGACTATCACCGCCGGTGCTGGTCCGTGCGGGCGTCGGCAATGCGCTGAGCGGCCGGGCGACATCGAGGATGGCAGTCGTGCACTCAACCAGCGCTCCTCCGCCGTTAGCGGAACCGGTGCACTGGTTGATGACGACGCTTCGGGACGAGGCCATCGTTCCGGATGCGGTGCAGTTCAGGTGCACCAGCGTCAGGCCATTCGCCGAGTTGTTGCATTGGGTAATGGCGGCATTTGTCGTGTTCTGGATCGGATCGCACTTGATGGTATTGCCGGTGATGCCATCGCCGGCGATGCCGCCTGCACCCGAACCGACACACTGCTTGACGGTCGCATCCGTCGAACCAGGGGCGACGCCGTAGAAGTTGTTGGTGAGGACGACGTGACAGCGGAGGGTCGAGCCCCCGCCCATAACCGAGGCGTTGCACTGATTGATGTTGGTAACAGGTTGAGTCAAATTTCGCGTCGTGGTCGAGCAGACGCCCTTGGCAGGTGCCCCAGCAGCGCCCAGGCACTCGTACACCTTGACGGTCGCTGATCCGCCCGTCGCAGTGAAGGTGTTGGTGATTGTGACTTCGCAGATGATTCCTTGGCCACCACCACTCCCAACGCCGTTGTTGCAGGTCGTTGCAGGAGCGAGCGAATGAGCGGCGGACACCGGTGTGACCGCGATCACGGAAACGGGGGCGAGCAAGGCCAGGGCCAATAGGCCGCGTGACAGATAGCTGATTGAACGATGCATGGGACACCTGATGAGTTGCTGCGCCTCGGCCCGGCGTCTTGACGATCGAACATTTCACGCCGTCTCATGAGACGGCGATGGAAGAAGCGATTCCACTTCCCCAGAAGCTCGATCGCCAGTATCAGTTGGCAGCGATCCTGCTGAGAGGATGAAAACCCCGGCCCACCACCGAAGCAGTACTAATGCTTCTGGGGACACTGTGCCCCGTGCTAAGCGCCTGCGCCGGTCTCGAATTGGAGGCGCGGCTCGATCCGGGAAACCGGAGCCGTCATCCATGGAGCGGCAGCGACCGGCGCCACGACCGCGTTGGAGAGCATCCGCAGGGTCCGGGGAGCGACCTTGAAGACGACCGTGTCAGAACCCGCCGCGGCCCAGACCCACTCGTACTGGCAGAGATCCTGGTCCATCAAGATCCGGACATTTCGGGCGTAGCCGAATGGAGGAAGGACATCGGGCGCGAAGCCGATTAGGTGCCGGACCTCCGATGTGCTTGCCGCCCGGATGGCGATCTCACCTGAGACGGCAGCGAGCAGCGGGAGGTCGATTTCGTTGCGTCCCGACACGAGGCAGACGATCGGGGCGAGGCGGCCTTCGGGTCGCGGGGCCACAAAGAACACCGACCTCACGATCTGGCCCGGGTCGGCACCGAGCATGGACGCCGCGCGCTCTGGGGAATGGCCCAAGCCGGGGATGATACGGACTTCCAGCTCCACTCCCCTGCGCGAGGCCGCCTCGAGAACAGTCTGGATGCCTCGCTGTGTCTGATCGGTCACGTCGGTAGGCTGCTTTCTGTCGGTGCCATGCCACATAGAAGGAGCAGGATCGGCTCCCGCCTGGAGCCGATCCTGCGGATGGTTCGGGCTGGGCGCCGCAAACGGCGCCCGGTATTAGCGGCGGCTGTAGGAGCGGCGTCGGCCACCCACCTGCTGCCAAACGAAGATCACGACCACGGCGCCGACAAGGGCCACGATGATACTGGTGAGGTTGATGCCGGTGACGTCTGCGATCTTGAAGATGTCCGAGGCGATCCAGCCGCCGACGATGGCGCCCACGATTCCGAGCACGATCATCAGGACCAAACCCTCGCGGGTGCCCATGATTTCGCTGGCAAGGAAGCCGGCAATTGCGCCGACGACCACCCAGGCAACTAGCGTCATCTGAGGAATGTCCATCGAAGTCCTTCTTTCTTAGGTGCTGCCCGTAGGCCGGGCGGCATTGGTTTACTGGTTTGTGTAGTGGATCAGGCGACCGCGGGCTCGCGGCGGAAGATGGCCAGGCTCCAGATGACGATCAACTCGATGATCGTCCAGCCGACGAGAGCCACGACTGCTGCGACATCAAGAACGGATCCGCCGGAAGCCACGGCGCCGATTCGCAGGATCCCTTGGAACGGCGCGGTGAGTGCTCCGCCCAAGCCGGTGACCACCGAGACGAGCAGGTTGCCCGTTCGGGCGTCGACGGCGAGGAGGAGAATTCGAAGCCCTATCACTATCTGGATAAGGCCGAAGACGAGAACGACGATGCGGCGGGTCATCTCGTTGTTGCTCGGTCGCACGTCCAGCCGGCGCATTGTCACGGTCCGGTTGCTGAGGGCCCCGGTTTCCGTCGTGGTCGGTGCGTCGGTGGTGACGCTCCGCTGATCCTGGATTGTCATGTTGGTCTTCTTCCCGGCGACGGACGATAGACCTGCATCCGGCTATTGGGCCGGTGGATGCTTCGATCCGTAGTCGAGACTCGATAGTGGGCTCGGGCCAACCTGCGCGCGAGGATGAAAACCCCCTCGCCGGGAAATATCGACCTCGCCTATTTGACCCCCCCGCCACCATACTGTCGGCATGCAGCCAGAAACATGATCGCCAGGGAACCGCAGCTCGTCGTGATCGGATCATCGGCCGGCGGCATCGAGGCCCTCTCTCGCGTAGTCAGGAGCCTGCCGGCCAACTTCCCCGCGCCGGTCGTGATTGCGCAGCACCTGGATCCGCGCCACCCCAGCCATCTCCACGAGATACTTGCCCGGCAGACGAAGCTGCCGGTCCGTGTCGTCGAGGAGCGGGCGGCCCTGGAGAGCGGCGTCATTTTCGTCGTTCCCTCGGGCCGGCTCGTGGAGATCGGCCCCGACGGCATCGTGGTTCGCAAGTCCAAGGCTGGGGCCATCGCCCCCTCCATCGATGTGCTATTCGAGAGCGCCGCGAACGTATTCGGTTCCGGGCTCATTGCCGTGATCCTCACCGGCAGCGGTTCGGATGGGTCTGCGGGAGCGAAGCAGGTCAAGCAGGCGGGCGGGTCGATCGTCATCGAGAACCCGGCCACCGCGATGTTCCCCTCGATGCCGAGTTCGATTCCGCCATCAATGGTTGACGCGACGGGCGACCTGGACTCGATCGGGGCGATCCTGTGCGACCTGCTCGCCGCCGATAGCCCCCCGGCCGAGAACGCCGACGCCAACGGCCATCGGGACCTCCTCTTGCTGATTCACGAGCGCAGCGGGATCGATTTCAGCACATACAAACCCGCCACGATCCAGCGGCGTCTGCGTGGCCGGATGAACGCAACATCGCACTCGACGGTGGCGGCGTACGCAGCCTATGTCGAGTCCGACGCAGAGGAGTACGCCCGTCTCGTCAACAGCCTCCTCATCAAGGTCACCGAGTTCTTCCGGGACCCGCAGTTCTTCGACTACCTGCGCGGGACCGTCCTCCCCGAACTGATCGCCGATGCCCGGAACGGCCAGCGGGAGCTTCGGATCTGGTCGGCGGGTTGCTCTACTGGAGAAGAGGCCTACTCCCTGGCGATCAGCTTCGCCGAGGCTCTCGGAGATGATGAGTCGACCTGGCCGGAGATCAAGATCTTCGCCACCGACATCGACGCCGAGGCAATCGCCTTCGCCCGCCGTGCCGTGTATCCACCGGCCTCCCTCGAGACCCTCCCTGCGGGCTTCCGAGAACGTTACTTCGTGGAATCGGACGGCGGCTACCAGATTGTCAAACGGCTGCGCGCCATGATGATCTTCGGAGAACACGATCTCGGCGAACGGGCGCCATTTCCGCGGATCGATCTCATTCTCTGCCGCAACGTCCTGATCTACTTCGCCCGGCCGATGCAGCAGATCGCTCTCGAGACGTTTGGGCTCTCACTACGGCCCGGTGGGTGGCTGGCACTCGGCCCGTCCGAGACCGTGATCGCCCTGCCGGAGCCATTCAAAGAAGAGAGCCCTCGCCTGCGCATCTACAGACGTGCCGAGGGAAGCCATCTGGTCCCATCGACGCGCCTCAAAGTGCCGCGACTTCGTCGAACCCAGGAGTTCCAGCTGGACCAGGCCATCCGGGGAACGCACCGCGACGTGCAGCGCGTAGCCGAGTCGGCTGCGCTGGCAGATAGCCTGCTCCTCAACCTGGCCGTCGGCGTGGTCGTGGTCGATCCGCGCTACTACATCCTGCGAATCAACTCCGCGGCCCGGAATATGCTCGGAATCCACGGAACGGCCTTCGACCAGGACTTCATCCATCTGGCCGACGTTCTTCCCGCAAGTGCGATCCGAGCGGCCATCGACTCCGCTCTGGTAGGCAAGACCACTTCGGCAGTGTTCGAGGTGGAGCCAACGAACGCCGCCAGCGAGACGACCCATTTCGTTGAAGCTGCCGTCCGTCCCTATCGCGTCGAAACGCGTGCCATCGAAGGCGCCGTCGTCGAGTTGACGGAGGTGACCCGACTCGAGCAAGAGCGTCGCACCAGCACTCGGACGCGGCAGCGCCTCGACAAGGCGGTGGTCACGAACGGGCGGCTCTTGCGAGCCAACGGCGAGCTGACCGCCCTCGTCGCTGAGCTTCGGATGTCGAACGAGTCGATGCTCCTCGCCAGCGAGGATGCACGGTCCTCCCGTGACGAAGTCGTAAACGTGAACGAGGAGCTCCAGGCTACCAACGAGGAGCTCGAGACACTGAATGAGGAGTTGACGGCAAGCATCGAGGAGCTGCGGGTCGCCAACGAGGACCTTGCCACTCGGACCCACGAGCTCAGCGTCCAGGCCACCGCACTCCAGCAGGAGAAACTGGGAAGTCAGGAGGAGCACGATCGCCTGCGGTCGATCCTGACCAGCCTCGGAGACGCTGTCGTGGCGGTGGACCACGAAGGCGAGATCGTCATGAGCAACGATGCCTATGCCCGATTCTTCGGCGGGTCCAAGGCGGATGTCGAATGCGAGGATGCGGCCGGGCTTCCGATTCCAGCAGATGACCGGCCTCGGCAACGTGCCGCCCGCGGCGAGCGGTTCCGAATGGAGTACGCCGTCACGCAGCCCGACGGATCCCGCCGATGGTTTGAGGCAGTCGCGGAGCCACAAACTGCCGGGGACCGAAGCTGGGGCGGAGTGCTGACGATCCGGGACCTGTCCGAACGGACGATGCGGCTCAGCCTGGAGCGTTTGATGGCCGCGGCCGGCCACGAGCTCAAGACCCCGGTCGCGGCGCTACACGGCTACCTCGAGCTCGTTGAGCGGAACCTCCCCGACGACAGCTCCGATCAGGCCCGCGTATACGCAGCCCGGGCTTTGGTGCAGACCAGGCAGATCGGTGAGCTACTCGAACGTCTCTTCGACGTGAGCCGAATCCAGGCCGGTCGGCTGGCGCTGGTCGCCGCGCCGGTCGATCTCGTCGCGGTCGTGCGCAGCGCAGTCGATGTCGCCGGGACGCTTCCAAACGCGCCAACGATCCGGCTCCTCCCGACCCACGGCCCAATCCTCCTCCAGGGCGATGCCGTCCGACTGGAACAAGTCTTCGTGAACCTCCTCTCGAACGCCGTCCAGCACGCGCCGGAGTCTCCAACAATCGATGTCAACGTGAGCAAGTCGGGCGCGGTAGCAACCGTCGAAGTCTGCGACCAGGGCCCCGGCATTCCCGCCGACGTCCTGCCGCTGTTGTTCAAGCCGTATGCGCGGCTGGGCCAGCGGGCCTCCTCTGGGCTCGGTCTCGGGCTCTACCTGGCTCGTGAAATCGTGACCGCGCACGGCGGGACGATTGCGGCCGAGTCGAACCTCGGCGAAGGCACCGTGATCATCGTCCATCTCCCGCTGGGCAAGCGGAAGGCCCATGGCAATGCCGGTTCGCGGGCGGAGATGGGGCGGTGATTCGACTCGCGATCATCGAGGATCATCCCGCCATCGCCGAGGGACTCACGGCGCTCCTGCGGGGCGAAGCGGACGTTGCGGTAGTCGGGACGGCCGGGGACGGCGAAGCAGCCGAACGTCTCATTGCGGCGCAATCGCCGGACATAGTCCTGTGTGACATACGCCTGTCCGGGACGGTGGACGGCCTGGAGATTCTGTCTCGCCACGCCGCCGGACCGGCGTTCATCATGCTCAGCGCCTACTCATACCCGAGCTACTACGTTGCCGCCTTCGAGCACGGGGCGAAGGGCTTCCTCTCGAAGATGGCGAGCATCGAGCAGATCGTGGCAGCAATCCGGAAAGTGGCCGGCGGCGGGACAGCCTTCCCGGACGATGTCCGACGGGCCGTTCGTCTGGCCCTGCGGCCGCCGACGCCGCGCGAGTCGCAGATCCTTGCCCTGGTGGCAGAGGGCATCGCCAACGCCGAGATCGCAGAGCGGTTGTCGCTTCGGGTGAAGACGGTGGAGAGCCAGCTGCGGCGGATGTTCGACCGCTACGACGTGACGAGCCGGACCGCGCTGGTGCGCGTGGCCCAGCGGCAGGGCTGGATCGAGGGCGATACCTAGCGGGCCTACTGCCGCGCGACGGGTCTCATCGGGAAGACGCCGATCACGCCGGGGCTGGTCGGGTCCAGGAGAAGCTCGCAGCCGACCTCGCCGGCCTTGACCAGCTCACCAAGGAACCCTGCTTCCCGCTCAGGCAGGCCGACGAAGAGTGTGCCCTTGCCGGTCGGCATTGGGCTGACCTCGTCCTCGATGCCATCGATCAGGAAGCGGCGGCGCAGCTCATGGACCGGGACGTACGGTCGGCTCTTGATAAAGCGGCGCATCTGGGCGAGCGTGCAGGAAGACTTCGCTGCGAGCGGCTCCGCCTCGTCGGAAGGTGCGGCCTCGGCGACGGGCTGGGGAGGCGGCTTGGGCTGCCAGCGCGGGGCAGCGGGTTCCCTCCGGGGAGCACCGTCGTTGCCGCGACGCTGGGCGGGGCCGTTGGCGGCTTGTCTTGGCTCCCTGCGAGGGGCCGCAGCGGGAGTTTCGCCGGCTACTGCGGCGTCGACGAGCGGCGACTCAGGAGCAGCAGGAGGCGCCGCAACCGTGGTCTCGGATGCGCGCGGCCCGCGTCCGCGGCCGCGTCGCCTGGCGCTCATCAGGCTCCAGTCAACTGCGGGCCGCAGCCAGCTCGATGGCCTCGTCGGGCGCGGTGCCCGCCAGGACCTGCTCGGCGTAGCGCGAGGCGAAACTGCTTGCGGCCTGCTCCGAGACGATCGCCTTGATCGACGCCTGATCCAGCCCGTAGCCGTACTTGATGGCGGCGATGTTGTCTTCGATGTACTTCTTGGGCAGTGCTTCCGTCAGATGCTCGTCCGTGAAGTCCACGTCGCAGACACACAGCAGCCGGCCCAGGGCAATCATGTTGCCGAAGAGATCGCGCCCGAACTTCTCAACGCCCAACTGGAGGAACGGGATTTCCTCGCCCGTCTCGCCGGGCTTCATGAGGTTGATGTCGGCAATGACGTAGTCCGTGCTGAGGTGGACGGGGCCCCGGTCAGCCAGTCGCACAACCACATCCGCACACTCGACGACGAAGTTGGAGATCGGCTCGCGATCGTACCTGAGGAAGGCCTCGCTCATGCCGCCGCGCACGGACGAGTCGTAGTCGAAAAGGAGCGTCACATGAAAGCCCATGACGGTCAGGAGGCTGGCCATCGTGCTGCCGATGACTCGAACGCCCTGGCCCCCAACGCCATCGATGACGATGGACTTGCCTGACATCAACTTCTCCTCGTCCGCTAAGCCACTTCCAGTTCGGCGATATCGCCGAACTGGCAAGCCGGCGTTGAGCTAGTTCTCTCCGTTGTTCGGCGCGTGACCCGCCGGCCGCTCGCCCTTGATGATGCCGGTCTGGTGAGTCTCAAGGCGCGTGGCGCCCGCCGGGGCCGCCTTGTACTCGGTCCGGTAGTTCTGGAGCATCTCGTTGGCGCTCGAGAAGCCAATGCGCCGGCCGTTGTTCTCGATGCACTGGCTGGCGACGTCCACGAAGGCGAAACCGGGCCACTGGATCGCTTCCTTGATCGCCTTCTTCATCGGCCCCTGATGGTAGACCGTTGTCTTGGCGTAGAAAGCGTTCGGATTCGTATTGACCAGACCTTGAAGGTTGATCGGCGAGTACGTGGCGCCTGCGGGCGACGAGAGGGTCTTGGTGCCGGCAGGGGTGGTTGGCCCCGCCTGGCCGCCCGTCAGGCCGTAGATCTCATTGTTGTTGCAGATCACGGTCACGTTGGCGTTGCGGCGGATGGAGTGCATGAGATGGTTGCCGCCGATGGAGGCCGTGTCGCCGTCGCCGGAGACCACGATCACGTTCAGCTCCGGTCGAACGATCTTGACCGCCTCAGCTACCGGCAGGGTCCGGCCGTGGAGCGTGTACACCGACTCGAAGTTCATGTACGCACCCATACGGCCGGTGCAGCCGATACCGGTGATCAGGACGGTGTTGTTCTTGTCCAGGCCGAGCTCGTCCATCACGGTCGCCAGCTGCGTCATGATCAGGCCGATGCCGCATCCTGGGCACCAGATCGTTGGGAAGAGATCGGTCTTGAGCTTGTCCTTGACTGCCATGACGTGAAACCTCTGCGGGGACGCGGGTCAGCCGACGCGAGCCGGCGGCTTTGAGCCGGACGGCGCGAAGCCGGCGGGAAGCATGCCGATGCGTTCGAGGCCTTCCGAGATTGCCTCGATGCTCATGCGACCGCCAAGCAGCGGAACGCGTTCGACGCGCCGCAGGAGCACGCTCTCCACGACGTTGGCGTACTGCCCGTCGCTGCCTTCGATGACGATGATCTTCTTGTAGCGAGGCGCAATCTCGGCCAGCTCCTTGTCCAGCGTGGGCCAGATGCGGATGGGCCGGAAGAGCGCGAAGTAGGGCGAGAGCGGCTGGGCGACACGCGGCGTGATACCGAATGCGATCACGAGCGTTTCTGCGTCCTTGTTCCAGCCGTGTTCGAAGAAGGCATATCGGTCGGCCACTTCCTCACGGCAGGCCTTGCCCTCGTAGTACTGGCGGATGAACTCGTCACCGTCTGCTGTCGCCGGCTCACCGTCCGGATACGTCGCCACCCCGGAGAATAGCCGCGTGCTGCCCGAGGCCAGAGGCTCAAGCGTCCGCGGAATGATCGGCACTTTGATCGCGTCCAGATCCGCCACCTCGTTGAGGTGGCCCAGGAATGCGTCCGAGAGGAGAATGACCGGGCTCCGGCTCTCCTCCGCAGCATTGAACGCGTAGATCGTGTACTCGTAGCACTCGGCCACGGTCGACGGGTAGAAGACGATGCTCGTGTAGTCGCCGGTGGAGCCGTAGCGCGTTTGCAGCAAGTCGCCCTGGCCGGGCATCGTGGGCATTCCGGTTCCGGGTCCCACCCGCTGGACGTTGATGATCACGCACGGAATGCCGACCTTGTGGCCGTACCCGACCGCCTCCTGCATCAGGCTGAAGCCCGGCCCTGAAGTCGCGGTGAAGGACTTGGCACCGGCCAGACTGCCGCCCAGGATGGCGTTCACGCTGGCAATCTCGTCCTCTTCCTGAATGAAGCGGAATTCGGGATGGCTGGCTGCGTGGACCGAAGCCTGGGCAAGGATTTCGGACGACGGGCTGATCGGGTAGCCGGCGAAGAAGGTCGCTCCGGCCTTGACGGCGCCGAGCAGGACGGCCTCGTTTCCCTGGACGAGTCGCTTGGTCATTGTGGTCTCTCGATCAGGCTTCGTTGTCACGGTCGACGGCCGGAGCGCTCTCCGTGTCCGTCATGCCGCGATGTGGGTCTGTTCCGGCGACCGCCGGGCCTCGGGCGACTTCGGGGACGTGCGGCGTCGCCTTGTGAGTGGCGGACGCTGCCTCCTCGGCCAACTGGGCGTCGGGCAGCTTGCCGTTCTCGTCGCGCTTCGGCAGAACCTCGATGGCGAGGTCCGGGCAGTAGCGCTCGCATAGACCGCAGCGGATGCAGTCCGTGGCCTCGATGATCGCGTCGTGGGTCAGGACGAGGCTGTTCTTTGGGCAGATCTCGACGCAGATGTTGNNTGCAGCGTTTGCACCACTCGTCGATCCATCGGATGTTGACGAAGTCGACGATCGTCGGGGCGCGGTGCGTTCGTTTTTCGGCGGCGTACACGGTAGTAATGGCCGAATCTCCATCGTGTCGACGGCGGCGTGGTGGTCCGCCGGTCTGGTAAGTCTACGGAATTGGGCACGCGGGCGCAGACGCTTCGCCGTTCGACCCGGTGGATGAGTCCAAACAGACTACGTCCGGAGAGCCGCACCGCTACATACTCTCACTGGCTTCACCCAAAACGAGCCGTCATCACCGCCGGGAGGGACCCAGTTGCGCTCGCGATCTCTGGCGCTCGTCGCCGTTGCGATGTTCTTCGCGGCCTGCACAGCGGGCACCACACAAACCGGAGCGGCGGGTGCGTCATCCGCCGCCTCATCGGGCGGGTCCTCGATCACCTCGCCAATCGCGTCGGTCGGCGCGACCGCCGGCGCGACCACGAGCGCATCCGCGAGCGCCGCGCCGGTGGCATCCAAGGCCGGGGCGCCAAGCATCACTGCCGCCGCTTCGAAGGCCGCGGCCATACAGTCTCCGGAGGCCTCCGATCCTGCCTACAACATCGAGACCGTGACGCTAATCTGCCTGACCGATGGCGGCGGCGATCCGTCGGCGAACCTGACGAGCGATGTCTGCTCGGACATCCTCGATGCGACCCTGACGGCACTGGGGTCACGGGCATCTTCGGTCGTTCGCGCAGAGGTCGGTTTCGTATGTGCGGCCGCAGACAAGTCGTGCGCCGATGACGCGATCGTCGGTTTCAAGGATGGGCATCTCGAAGGCGCCAGCGTCGATTGGCAGCAGGAAGACGCGCCCTTCGACGTCGGCACGTTCCATGCCCTCGCGGCCACGGCATGGCCGTGGGGCACCGCTGCAACCTACACGGCACCCCCGGCAAGTCTGCCGACGCTTCCGATAGCTCCAACTCCGGAGCTCGCGAAGCGGACCCCGCTGCCATATTGCGGCCTGCTCACGGCCGACGACGCCACCACCACCGCTGGTGCCGAGAAGTGCTTCGGCAACGCGATCAGAACCGGCCACGCCGCCGAGATCGACACGGAATTCGGCAACGACCCGTACGCTGAGACGGTGGATCGCTTTGTTGGATCCGGCCCGATCGTCGAAACATCGGGCACGTTGCCGGCGAGCCGCAAGGGTGGATCGTGGAACGCCGGGACGACGCCCGTGCTGATCATCCTCGACCCCGACGGATCGGTCACCTTTGGCGAGTTCGGAGTTACGGACGTCAGCCCGGTTGAGTAGAACGCGACCGATCGACTACTGGACCCGCACGATCGTCTTGGCCAGCGACCAGTGGCGCTCCAGCTGGTAGAACTCGCGCTCCGGTGGGGCGAAGACGTGGACGATCACGGCGCCGAAGTCGACCAGCGTCCAGTGGGAGTTGGAGCCGCCTTCGCGACCGATCGGCCGAACGCCCTCGGAACGCAGCTTCTCCGTTATGCCGTCGGCGATCGCGCCCAGTTGCCTTTCCGAGCCGCCCGAGCAGATGACGAAGTAGTCGGCCATCGAGGTCAGCTCGGTGACCTCCAGCAGGACGATATCAGCGGCCTTCTTGTCCTCGGCCGCATCGACGACGAAGCGGGCGATCTCCAGCGCGGTCAGACGATTGCCGCGCTCTCGAAGCGATTCCTCGATCTCGGGCTCGCTGGGCAAACCCTGCGCCGCGGCCTCAGCCTCGATCTCAGCTTCGAGCGCGTCGGCGAGAGCTTCTTCATCGACGCCTGGCCGGGTGCGCCGGCGCGGCAGGCCGTCGGGGCTGGGCATCGTTTCGGGCGATGGCTTTGAGTCGGTCACGTCAAGCGGTCCTCGTTTGGGTTTCGGAACGATACAGCCGATGGTCGCGAATGTACGCCTCCACGGCCGGCGGTACGAGATAGCGGATTGATCGTCCCGAGATGGCGCGGGCGCGCACATCGGACGACGAATGGGCGAGAGGCACGGTGTCCACGCATTCGACACGGTCGATTGACGCCGCGCCGCCTGGGAGCATGGTGCCCAGTTGGGCATGGTTTGGGAGCGGCGCCCCGGGCCGCTGGACCACGGCCAGGCGGGCGAGTTCGAGGAGGCGCGCCGGCTCGTGCCAGGTCGAAAGCCCGGCCAGGGCCTCCACCGACAGGATGAAGTAGAAATCTCGGGCCACTCTCTGGCGGGCGGCCTCGTCGGCTAGCTCCTCGAGAGTGTCCACGGTGTAGGAGGGGCCGTCCCGCTCCAATTCGATCTCGCTCATCGCAAAGGCGGAGTTGCCTGCGATCGCCAGCTCCACCATCGCGACGCGATCCGCCGCCGGGGCCACTTCCTCGTCGAGCTTATGAGGGGGCAGGGCGGCGGGCACGAATAGGACGCGATCCAGCTCGAGCGCCTCTCGCACCTGCTGCGCGACCACGAGATGGCCGTAGTGGACGGGATCGAAAGTCCCGCCGAGGATGCCGACACGCCGGTCCTCCGGCGCTATCCACTGAGTCACCGATCGTCCCAGTCGTCGGGCTCCCATTCGAGCTCGCTCGATCCGATGCGGACTGTCATGCCGGAAACGACGCCTTGCCGGCGCAATTCCTCGTCCACGCCGAGGCGGGCAAGCTCACGCTGGAATCGCTCGGCCGACTCCTCGACCTCGAAGTTGGTCTGGGCCGCGAGCAACTCGATCTTCTTGCCGCGGACCACGTAGACCCCGTCCTCGACATCGACGCGGAAGGAGTCGCCAACCGATTCGATGTGATGGACGACGATGCCCTCGGATTGAGGCGGCTCCGACAGTTCGGTGGCATCGGGCAGCAGAGACGCCAGGGCGGCTCGCAGTGCGACGAGACCCTCCCCCTCAGCCGCCGAGATGGCGACCGTCGGGATGCCCTGAGCGCGCCGAGCCTCGGCGAAGGCCGGCCACGCCTCGGCGGCCTGCGGCTGATCCATCTTGTTGAACGCCACGAGAATCGGCTTGCGCAGGAGCGCCGGATCGTGGAGCTCCAGTTCGTCGCGGATGATGTTGTAGCTCCACTCGGGGTCGCGGTCCGAGCCGTCCACAATGTGGACAAGGATCCGCGTCCGTTCTACGTGGCGGAGGAATGCATGCCCCAGACCGGCTCCGGAGCTGGCTCCTTCGATGAGTCCCGGCACGTCGGCGATCGTGGGCCGGCGCGTCTCCACATCGGCCGCATCGAGAACATCGCTCAGATCGAGCACTCCCAGATTGGGCTCGAGCGTGGTGAACGGGTAATCCGCGATCTTGGGCCGCGCCGCGGTCAGAGCCGCGAGCAACGTTGACTTGCCCGCGTTTGGCAGGCCCACCAGACCGATGTCGGCGATGAGTCGCAGTTCCAGGCGAATCCAGAACTCCTCTCCCGGCTCGCCCATCTGGGCATGCCTGGGGGTCTGGTGCGTGGAAGTCGCGAAATGGACGTTGCCGAGGCCGCCCTTGCCGCCGCGGGCAACCATCAGCGTTTGTTCCGCCGCGACAAGATCTCCCAGGAACCCGCCGGTAGCATCCTCGAAGATGCTGGTGCCGGGCGGGACCTTCAGGGTCATGTCGTCGCCGGCCTTGCCGTGCATACGGTCACCGGCCCCGCGGCCGCCTGCCTTGGCCTTGAAGTGATGGGCGCTGCGATAGTCGCGCAGGCTTGTTTCGCCCGGATCTACGGTCAGGTAGATGGAGCCGCCGCGGCCGCCGTCGCCGCCATCTGGACCGCCGCGAGGCACGTGCGCCTCACGCCGAAACGTGGCCGCGCCGTCGCCGCCGTCGCCGGCATGCACGAGGATTCTGACTCGGTCGAGGAACATGGCTCAATTCTCGCACGACGTATGTGCGCAGCAGAGTGGCGCCGCCGCGATTCGCACGGCGACGCGGTGCGTTGTGACTGGCCGGGATGCCGCCGCGGAACCTGGCACCGAGCCAAACCCCGCCGGCGATTGGGCGCTCAGTCCTTCGCGGACGCGTCCAGGCTCTTGGTCAACGTGGCCAGGAACGAGACGTTGTTGTCTGTCTTGGCGAGGCGGTTGAGCAGCAGCTCGATGCCCTCATTGGTGCCGACCGCGGAGAGCATTCGGCGCATCGTCCAGACCATCTTGAGGACCGGCTCCTCCAGGAGCAGCTCCTCGCGACGGGTACCGGAGCGCTGAACGTCGATTGCCGGGAAGATGCGCTTCTCGGCCAGCTTGCGGTCCAGGATGAGTTCGCTGTTGCCGGTGCCCTTGAACTCTTCGTAGATGACGTCGTCCATACGCGAGCCGGTGTCTACCAGACACGTGCCGATGATCGTCAGCGAGCCGCCGTCCTCGATGTTTCGGGCGGCGCCGAAGAAACGCTTGGGCGGATAGAGGGCGATCGGATCGAGGCCGCCCGAAAGCGTTCGGCCGGATGGCGGGAGAGCAAGGTTGTACGCGCGCGCGAGTCGCGTGATCGAGTCCAGCAAGATCACGACGTCGCGGCCGGTCTCGACCTGCCGCTTGGCGATCTCGAGGGCCATCTCGGCGACGTGCGTGTGATTCTCGGTTGGCTCATCGAACGTGGAACTGATGACTTCGCCCTTGACCGAGCGGCGCATGTCGGTGACTTCCTCAGGCCGCTCGCCGATGAGCGCAACCATGAGGAGGATCTCCGGGTAGTTGGTGCTGATGCCGTTGGCGATGTGTTTGAGCAGCATCGTCTTGCCGGCNNGCCGGCCTTCGGCGGGCTCACGATGAGAGCGCGCTGGCCCTTGCCGATCGGATTGACCAGGTTGATCAGGCGCTGGCTCAGGTTCTTGGGATCGGTCTCGAGGTTGATCAGGACGTCGGGGTGGACCGGCGTGAGGTCACCAAACTGAGGTCGCCGCTTGGCGGTCTCCGGATCCACGCCGTTCACGCGGTCGACGCGGATCATGCCCCAGTACTTCTCGCCTTCCCGCGGAGCGCGGACCGAGCCGCTGACGCGGTCGCCGATTCGCAGGCCGAAACGGCGGATCTGGCTCGACGAGACGTAGACATCGTCCGGAGTCGGCATCAGGCCGTGGCGGCGCATGAACCCGAAGCCTTCGTCCACGACGTCGAGGATGCCCGTGGCGTAGGCGTGACCGGCGAGTTCGCTCTGGCGGACCAGGATCTGGTCCACGAGCTCTTCCTTGGCGGAGGTGCCGGCCTCCATTTCGAGTTCTTGCCCGACGGTCTGGAGTTCGTTGACGGTCATCCCGCGTAGTTCGTTGATATCCAGGTCGCGGTTGTCGCCGTCCTGAAAATCGTCGTACTCAGCCATTGGAGTGCGGCCGGCAGGGCGGCGCCGAGGGCGGCGGTTGCGTGAACGAGGATCGGGACCGTTGGCAGGCATGGGGGCAGGGCTCGTGTGGGGAAGGTGCCGTGCGGCAAATTGCGCGGAATCAATCCGCAGCGGTGCGCACGGTCGGGGTTAATGGAGAATACCTGCCGCGATCAACGGCGTCAATGCGCCTCGGCGGACTAGCGCCTCGGCGTACGCACGACCGACGTCATGGTCCCGGACTCTACGGCCGCAACGTCCCAAAGAAGACTTGCCAGGCAAGGAGCGACTTGGCGATCAGGCTGAAGAGCATGTATGCCCGCTCTCCGTACAAGTAGTCGCTCCACTTCCCGACCTTGCGGTACTGCAGGACCTGATTGATCGCGAAGACGTTGAAGCAGACGAATAGCGTCACGAAAATGGCGATCACGAAGGCGGGGATCGGGGCCGAGCCCGGTTCCGTGGCGGAGACGAGGAGCGTCACGAATATCACGATCCACGGGACGGCCCCGGCGATGCAGCCAAAGATGTAGTGGAGCCACTGTGGGCGGTCGCGGCCTTCGTTGGCGATCTCCATGCTCCAACCGAACAGGATCATCGCCGCATTCGCGCCGAAGATGGCGATCAGAGTGCCCACTTCCTGGACGCCGGCGAGGCTCGCGATGACTACGATCATCACACTAGAACTGAACGCGTACTCGACCCATCGGATTGGGTTCTGTCCGCGGGCGAGATGAGCTTCGTACCAGCCCCGGGCAGGAAAGGCCATGGCGAAGTGGGCGACGGCGCTCAGCAGGAAGAAGAGCGCGACGGCCGGGCCAATCGGCAGATCCCAAATCGCACGTTGAGCGGTGACCAGATGTCTTGTCGTCTCGTCGAAACGCAGGTAGGTGCTCACGACCGGGGAGGTGACGACGGGGCTCTTCGCGAAAGATAAAGCCAGGATCGACGCGCCCTGGACCAGGTGAACGACCGCCAGGATGGCGTTCCAACGGAACAGGTTCAGCGATTTGTCGGCCGGGATACCGGCCTTGAGTGCAGACATCGAATCTCCCACTCGTATGGGCAGGCGCACTGCCTGTGACAAAGGTACATGGCCGGGATTAGCAGTACAGCCTCGACCCGCCAGACGCAATCCGGACCGGCCGACGGCGCCCGTAGCGTCAACCGGCTCCCGGTCCGCTCGCGTGTAGGTGCTTTTGGAACCCCCGAGGCACGGCGACAACACGAACAACGGCCCTAAGCCGCGGCGCGGCCGCGGTTTACCGTTGGGACCACTATCCCGTCCGGCGCGCCCCCCGGAACGAGACCCTGCTTCACAGTGCGCAGCCCGGAGATCCCCACGTGACCACAGCCACGGCAGAAGAAGACGTTGCGGCGATAGCCAAACGGTGGAAGAACAAGCGCGGCAGTCTGATCATGGCCCTGCACGCCCTTCAAGACCGCTACGGCTATGTGCCCCGAGAAGCCGCGATGAGCCTCGGCGAGCAGATGGACGTTCCGCTCGCGCGCATCTACGAAGTCCTGACCTTCTACAACTACTTCCGACTCAAGTCGCCCGGCGACAAGGTCGTCTCGGTCTGCCTGGGCACGGCGTGCTATCTGAAGGGCGCACCGCAGCTCCTCGAGCAGGCGTCCGCAGAACTCGGCATCAAGCCCGGCGAGACCACTGACGACAACGAGTACCACCTCCAGGTAGTGCGATGCGTGGGCTGTTGCGGCCTTGCGCCGGTCGTGACGGTCAACGCACATGTGCTGGCCAAAGTGACGCCCGAGATGCTGACCGCTCAACTCGACCGCGGCACCGACGGTCCAGTTCACGCCACGGCCGCCAAGCCGGTGGACACCACCGCAGACGGGCAGGAATAACGATGGCCAAACAGACCTTCGCCGATCTCGAAGCCAGGGCCAAGGCCCCGATACCCACGGTCGACAAGCCGACGATCAAGGTCGGCCTCAGCACCTGCGGTATGGCCGCCGGCGCAGAACCGGTCTTCAACGCCCTCAACGCCACCGTCAAGAGCGGCGGCCTGGATTGGAAGATCGCCCGGACGGGCTGCGCCGGGATGTGCAGCATGGAGCCGCTCGTAGAAGTGGCGCTCCCTGGTCAGACCGCGGTCATGTATGGCGAGGTCACGCCGGAATTCGCCGGTCAGATCGTCGACGCCATCGCCGCCGGCAAACCACTTCCTGCGAACGGCCGCGTGCCGAGCATCGCCGAGCTTGCCTGCATCGCCGGCGAGCCGGTAGCCGAGGGAGAGGCCAAGCAGTACCGCATCGTGATGCGCAACTGCGGTGTCATCGACCCCGAGGAGATCGACGAGTACCTGGATCGGGGCGGCTATCAGGCCCTGGCCAAGGCGCTCTCGCACATGACGCCCGAGGACATCATCGACGAGCTCAAGACCGCCGGCTTGCGCGGCCGCGGCGGCGCCGGCTTCCCGGTCTGGATGAAGTGGCTCCTGACTCGCGAGTCTCCCGGCGACGAGCACTTTATCGTCTGCAACGCCGACGAAGGCGACCCCGGCGCATACATGGACCGCAGCGTTCTCGAAGGTGACCCGCACGCCGTGCTGGAAGGCATGATCATCGGCGGCTACGTCATCGGTGCCAGGAACGGCATCTTCTACATCCGAGCCGAGTACCCACTCGCAATCCAGCGCATCGAGAAGGCGATCCGTCAGGCCAAGGCGGCGGGCCTGCTCGGCGCGAACATCCTGGGCACGGACTTCACCTTCAACGTCGAGATTCGGCTTGGCGCCGGCGCCTTCGTCTGCGGCGAAGAGACGGCCCTGATCGCGTCCGTCGAGGGCAAGCGCGGCACGCCATCGCCCCGCCCGCCGTACCCATCAGTGAAGGGCCTGTGGGGCCAGCCCACGATGATCAACAACGTCGAGTCGCTAGCCAACCTGGCTCAGATCATCCAGCGCGGCGGCGAGTGGTTCTCCGGCATAGGCCTGGGGAACTCGAAGGGCACCAAGGTTTTCGCCGTGACCGGCAAGGTCAAGCACGCCGGCCTCGTCGAAATTCCAATGGGAGTCACACTCCGTCAGGTCGTCGAGGGGATCTGCGGAGGCTCTGCCACCAGCAGCCCGATCAAGGCTGTCCAGACGGGCGGACCTTCGGGCGGCCTGATCCCGGCGCGGGAACTGGATACGCCGATCACGTATGAGCACCTCCAGAAGCTCGGGTCCTACATGGGCTCGGGCGGAATGATCGTCATGGACGAGACGGACGACCTCGTCGAACTCTCCAAGTTCTACCTGAACTTCTGCGTCGACGAGTCGTGCGGCAAGTGCGCCCCGTGTCGAATTGGAGGCACGCAGATGCTCCGCTTGCTGGACAAGATCGCAGACGGCAGGGGCACGCAAGAAGACGTGGCCACTATCCGAAGACTGGCTCACGCCATGGATAGGGCATCGTTGTGCGGTCTGGGGCAGGGCGCGCCGAATCCAATCCTGTCCGCTCTGCGCTACTTCGAACCCGAATTCCGAGACCGACTGGTCTCGGGCAAGAACTGAGTCCGACAATGCCCACCCAGACGCAACTCATTTCCATCACGGTCAACAACCTCCCGGTAGAGGTCGAGCAGGGCGCCACCATCCTGGACGCCGCCCGCAAGGTCTCGGTCCACATCCCCACTCTGTGCAAGCATCCGGACCTCGACGCCACAGCGGCGTGCGGCATCTGCATCGTGCGCATCACCGGCTCCAAGAAGATGCTGCGGGCGTGTTGCACCCCGGTCGAGCCGGGCATGGACGTCACGACGGAAGACCCGGAGATCATCCAGGTCCGGCGAACCGTGATCGAGATGATTCTTTCGAAGCACCCCAACGAATGCCTCACCTGCGGCCGCAACCAGAACTGCGAGTTGCAGACCATCGCCGCCGACTTCGGGATGCGCGACGTCACGCTCGACAGCATCGTCCCCGATCTGCCGATCGACAGCACTACCCGCGCCATCGTGCTGGACCCGCGCAAATGCATCACTTGCGGCCGCTGCATCCAGGTCTGCCAGCAGATGCAGGATGTCTGGGCTCTCAGCTTCCTGGAACGCGGAATTGACACGCGCATCGCCCCGGCGGGCGACATCGACCTGGCCGACTCCCCTTGCGTCCGCTGCGGCCAGTGCTCGGCCCATTGCCCAACCGGCGCCATCGTCGAGTTCGACAACACCCAGGAGGTCTGGGACAAGCTGCTTGACCCGGACGCGTACTGCGTGGCCCAGCTTGCGCCGGCGGTCCGCGTCGCCATCGGCGAGGCGTTCGGCTTCCCCGTGGGGACGAACCTCACCGGCCAGACCTACGCCGCTCTCCGGCGAATGGGCTTCAACGCGGTCTTCGATACGAACTTCGGGGCCGACCTCACGATCATGGAAGAGGCGGCCGAATTTGTCCGGCGGTTCACCACCGCCGGCTCCACGCTGCCCCTGATCACAACCTGCTGCCCGTCGTGGGTGGACTTCATGGAGAAGTTCCACAACGACATGATCCCTCACTTCTCTTCGTGCAAATCTCCCCAGGCGATGGTCGGGGCTCTGGCCAAGACCTACTACGCCGAGAAGATGGGTCTCGATCCGGCGAAGGTCTACGTGGTCTCGATCATGCCCTGCACGGCCAAGAAGTTCGAGATCATCCGATCCAAGGAGATGAATTCGTCCGGCTATCAGGACGTCGACGTCTCCCTCACGACGCGCGAACTGGCTCGCATGATCAAGCAGTCGGGCATCCACTTCCGGGGCATCCCCGAGGAGCAGCCGGACCACATCCTCGGCGCCTACACCGGCGCGGGCACGATCTTCGGTGCTACCGGCGGCGTCATGGAAGCTGCTCTGCGGACCGCCCACTACCTGATCACCGGCTCCAACCCGACGCGCGTCGACGTCCAGGCCACACGAGGCCTCGACGGCGTCAAGGAAGGGAGGGTCAATGTCGCGGGCAACGAGGTCCGCTTCGCCGTGGCCCATGGTCTGGGCAACGTCGAGACGGTCCTGACGCGCGTTCGAGAGGCCCGCGAGGCCGGCACTGAACCGCCGTACCACTTCATCGAAGTCATGGCCTGCCCCGGCGGTTGCGTCGGCGGCGGGGGTCAGCCGTATGGTGTCACGGATCATCTTCGCGAGAAGCGAGCTGCCGGCCTCTACCAGGAGGACCAGAGCGGTCTTTGGCGCTGCTCGCATGACAATCCGTACATCCAAGAGCTCTACAGGGATTTCCTGGGCGAGCCCCTCGGTGAGAAGTCGGAACAGCTGCTCCACACGACCTACACGCCGAGACCCACGTACCGGCGGTAAGTCGCTTCGCGGCAACCTCGGGCACGGGCCGGCGCGAACCGGCTCGGACCTCTTTCCAGACCGAACCCGGGATCGACAGCTTGAAGGCGATGTCGTCCTTGAAGTCCGGCAGCGCGATGACGACGGTCTTTCCCATCGGTGTCGGAGTGCCTGAGTTCGCCAGCTCCGCTCCGGTCTTGGTGTCGAAGAAGGTCACCTTCCAGCCTGCGGCCGGGTTCGGTACGGTAACGGTCACGGTCTGCTTCGAGATAACCGGCGCCATGTCCCAGTTGGGGGGCTCGCACTTGGAATCCCGATACCAGCCGATGATGGAGTGGTCGTTTCCCAGCGAGCCGCCCAGGATCAACGCCGACGGCTTGGCCGAGACCGGCTTGAACCCGGTCATGTCCACGCCCCGCATGAACCGGGCCGGCCCATTTTCGACGTCCGTGTAGGACATGAGGAAATGCCACGACAGAGCGGGGAAGTACATCGCGTACGCGTCTTCCCACCACAAGGCCCGCCCGTTCATCGAGCCGGAAACCGTCTCGGCCCAGATCGCACTCCCAGCCGATGATGTTCCGGTGATTCTGCCAGCGCTCCACAACGCTCTTGAACCACTTCAGGAATAGCTGCTGGGCTGGTGAGTCCTTCTTGTAGATCTGGGAGGCGCTGCTCGCCGGCCCCCCGTTGACGCTGTTGAAGGGGTTGATCTTCCAGTTGTCGTTCCAGTCCGCCCAACCGGTGAAGAAGGGCAGGACGTAGATTCCGGACTTCTCGGCCGCGGCCAGGAACCTCTCCCAGTTGCCCGACCAACCCTCATCGATGTTGCCCTCGTGGTCATACCCGAAGCCCTGGTTTCCGCCCATGCTCGGACTGTCCGTGCCGACCCGGACGAGTTGGTCGCCCCGATCGTGGACCATACCGAGCAGCGTATCGAACTCGCTCGACTCGATCCCAGTCAGGTTCCTGGAGAAGAGGAACGTGGGCGTGCCGTTCACCGTGAAGTACTGCGCGCCCTTTGCCAGCGAAATCAGCGGAAATGGGTTAGGCCACCGGTGTCGGAGTGGCGGTAGGGCGCCGAAGTTGCGGTTGGCGAGGGAGACGGCTGGGAGCCGCAACCCCCTAAGCTGAGCCCCAAGGCGGTGATCAGTCCGCACAATGCGATCCGAACCGGTCGGCCCGGTCTCATGCCATACCCCCCTTTGTTGAGAATGCTGCCCGGCTCGCTTGCTGACCAGATCCACGCTATCGCGTCGTCAGGCGGGAGACAAGCCCCGCGCAGGGAGAAGTGTTCAGGCTGGTAGTCCCAGAGCGAAGGAGGGGGTGGAGTGGCGAGGTCGCCGCTTCATTTGGCGCTCAGGCCACCTGGCCGGCAGGCACCGAGGTGGCCTACCGCGTTAGCACCGGCGAAGCTGTGAGGTCGCCACCACAACCGACGCCTCTAACCCTTGCGCCAGTCGACCTCACTCACACTTCGCGCCTTGCTTTCTCCGTTCAGATGTATGACGGAGAAGGGCGCAAGAATGTTCGCCTGGAGGGTGACCGACTTCTGAGGTCTTTGGCCGGCTACTCGGCCGGTGCCGTGCCCAGCAGTTCGCCGCTTTGGACAGCCTCGGGGACGGGCCCGTGCAGCTCCGGCTGACGTCCGTTGGACAGCGCCACGGCCGATCCGATGAACCCATCGAAGAGAGGATGGGGCCGTTCCGGACGGCTCCGGAATTCCGGATGGAACTGGCTGGCCACAAACCAGGGATGATCCTTGAGCTCGATGATCTCGACCAGCCTGCCGTCAGGCGACTGGCCGGAAAGGATCATCCCGGCAGCTTCGAGAAGCGGGCGATACTGGTTGTTGACCTCGAAGCGATGGCGGTGACGTTCGTAGATCAACTCCGTGCCGTAGACCTGCGCAGCCTTCGAGCCGGGGGTCAGACGAGCGGGATAC
>PMIE01000026.1 GCA_003156975.1 Chloroflexota bacterium
ATCGTCATCGAGTCCACCGGCCTGTTCACGGATGCCGAGAAGGCCAGGGCCCACATCGCAGCCGGCGCCAGGAAGGTCCTGATCAGCGCCCCGGCCAAGGGCGAGGACATCACCATCGTCCTCGGCGTCAACGAAGGCCTCTACGACTCTGCCAAGCACACGATCATCAGCAATGCCAGCTGCACCACCAACTGCCTGGCCCCCTTCGCCAAGGTCCTGAACGACAACTTCGGGATCGAGAAGGGTGTGATGAACACCATCCACAGCTACACCAACGACCAGAAGATCCTGGACGTCGCCCACAAGGATCCGCGCCGCGCCCGCTCGGCCGGCCTGAACATGATCCCGACGACGACCGGCGCCGCCAAGGCTCTGGCCCTGGTCATCCCTGAGCTCAAGGGCAAGGTCGACGGCTTCAGCCTTCGCGTCCCGACGCCCACGGTCTCCATCGTCGACTTCGCGGTCAACCTCCGCGACGAGACCACTGCTGCGGCCATCAACGACGCATTCCGCGCCGCTGCCGCCGGCCCGCTCAAGGGCATCCTAGGCGTCAGCGACGAGCCGCTCGTCTCGATGGACTTCAAGGGCGACACTCGCTCTTCGATCATCGACTCCGCCCTGACCATGGTCATCGGCGGCACCGGCAAGTTTGCGAAGGTCCTCAGCTGGTACGACAACGAGTGGGGCTACAGCTCCCGCGTTGCGGACCTGACCAAGTACATCGCCGAGCGCCTGTAGTCGGGCGCGGAGTTTTGGCAGCCGCGGAAAGGCCCTTCTGGGCCTTTCCGCCCAAGGCCACCGGCCTCCCGGCCGGTGGCCCGAGGTCAAGATGAACAAGCTCACGATCCGGGACCTGGACGCGGCAGGCAAGCGCGTCTTCGTCCGCTGCGATTTCAACGTTCCTCTCGAGGACGGCAAGATCACGGACGACAGCCGGATCGTGGCCGCCCTGCCGACGATCAAGGCGCTACTGGCGCAAGGAGCGATCGTCATCCTGGCCAGCCACCTCGGCCGCCCCGATGGCAAGGTCCAGGACAGCATGCGCCTGCGGCCCGTCGCCGAGCGTCTCTCGCAGCTGCTCAAGATGCCGGTCTCGGTCACCGGTGACGCACTCGGCGCCGGCACCGAAGACGCCATCAAGCGCCTCAAGCCGGGCGAGTGCATCCTGCTCGAGAACCTGCGCTTCCACGCCGAGGAAGAGAAGAACGATCCCGAGTTCGCCAAGGCCCTGGCGAGCTACGCGGACGTCTACNNGTCAACGACGCCTTCGGCACCGCCCATCGCGCCCACGCCTCCACGGAGGGCATCGCCCACATCCTGCCGGCGTACGCGGGTCTGCTGATGGAGAAGGAAATCGAGTTCCTCTCCAAGCTGATGGAGAACCCGGAGCGCCCCTTCGCCGCGATCATCGGCGGCGCCAAGGTCTCCGGCAAGATCAAGGTCCTGCGCAACCTGGTCGACAAGGTCGACATCATGGTCATCGGCGGCGGCATGGCCAATACTTTCATGCTCGCCCAGGGCAAGGCCGTCGGCAAGAGCCTCGTCGAGCCGGATCGCGTCGAGGACGCCAGGGCGATCATGGAGTCGGCCGGCAAGCACGGCACCAAGATCATCCTGCCGATCGACGTGGTCGTGGCCAAGGAAGTCACCCGAGGCAGCGAGTACAAGACCCTGTCGGGCGACAAGGTCCCAGCCTCCTGGAACATCGTCGACGTGGGCGAGCAGAGCATCGAGGCCATGTGCAAGGCCCTCGAGCCGGCAAAGACGGTCTTTTGGAACGGCCCACTCGGCGTCTTCGAGATCCCGGCCTTCTCCAGAGGAACCAAGGAGATCGCCCGTTTCCTGGCCGGTCGCGCCCAGGCCGGCGCAACGGTCGTGGTCGGCGGCGGCGACTCGGTTGCCGCGGTCGAGCAGCAGGGCCTCGCCGACAAGATGACCCACATTTCCACCGGCGGCGGTGCCTCCCTGGAGTTCATGGAAGGCAAGGAACTGCCCGGCGTCGCCATCCTGCTCGACAAGGGGTCAGCCCCGGTGTCAGCCCCGCCAGCGAAGTGAACGCTGACCCGTCGCCAGCACGGCTGGCGACTATTCCGTGATCGGAAACCACGTCGGATTTGCCGGCGAACAGGAGTACATATGACAACCATCGATCTCATCGAAGCGCGACAGATCATCGACTCGCGCGGCAACCCGACCATCGAAGTCGACGTCGTCCTCATGGACGGCTCGGTCGGGCGGGCAGGCGTTCCCTCCGGCGCCTCTACGGGCGTCAACGAAGCAGTTGAGCTGCGCGACGGCGACAAGACCAAGTTCGGCGGCAAGGGTGTCCTGAAGGCCGTCAAGAACGTCCGCGAGATCATCGCGCCGGAGCTCATCGGCACGGACGCGGCCGACCAGGCAGGTCTCGATGCGGCCCTGATCGCCCTCGACGGCACGCCCAACAAGGCCAAGCTCGGCGCCAACGCGATCCNNTTCATGGTCGCGCCGGTCGGCGTGCCGACCTTCACCGACGCCCTCCGCGCCGGCGCCGAGGTCTTCCACGCCCTCAAGTCCATCCTCAGCGCCGAAGGCTTCTCCGTCGGCCAGGGCGACGAGGGCGGCTTCGCGCCGTCACTCAAGTCCAACGAGGCCGCGGTCGAAGTGATCCTGCGGGCCATCGAGAAGGCC
>PMIE01000150.1:0-2896 GCA_003156975.1 Chloroflexota bacterium
ATCGGCAAGCGGTTCCTCATCCCCAAGCAGATGAAGAACCACGGCCTGACCGAGAAGACGATCGCCATCACGGACGAGGCCATGGTCGAGCTGGTCCGTTCGTACACCCACGAGGCCGGCGTCCGCAATCTCGAGCGCGAGATCGCCAACGTCATGCGCAAGGTTGCCCGAGCGGTAGCCGAAGGCCGCAAGCGCAAGACCATCGTCGACGTCAAGAAGCTGAACGACTATCTCGGCCCGCAGCGCTACGAGTACGGCGAGCTGGAGACCGAGGATCAGATCGGTTCCGCGACCGGCCTGGTCGTGACCGAGGTCGGCGGTGACGTCATCGCCATCGAAGTCACGCTCATGGAAGGCAAGGAAGACTTCATCCTCACCGGACAGCTCGGCGAGGTGATGCGCGAGTCGGCACGGGCGGGTCTGTCGTGGATCCGCGCCCACGCCTCTCAGCTCGGCATCAAGCGCGAGGTCTTCGAGAAGAACACTCTCCACATCCACGTTCCGGCCGGCGGCATCCCCAAGGACGGCCCCTCGGCAGGGATCACCATGACTCTGGCAATGGTCAGCGCATTCACCGGCATCCCGATCCGCAAGGACGTGGCAATGACCGGCGAGATCACGCTGCGCGGCAGGGTTCTGCCGATCGGCGGGCTGAAGAGCAAGATCCTCGCGGCGCACCTTTCGGGCGCCAAGATGATCATCCTGCCCCACAAGAATGAGAAGGATCTGCGGGATATCCCCGAGGAGATCCGCAAGTCGATGAAGCTCGTTCTGGTGGACAACATGGAACAGGTCCTCGAAGCGGCCCTCCGGCGCAAGCCGGTCCCGCTCGTCGTGGACCCGGCCCCTGTGACAGGCGGCGGCAAAGAGCCGGAAAAGGAACCCGAAGCCGCAGTTCCGGTCCGCCGGCGCTTCCCGCCGGTAGACCAGCCGCCCGCCAGGGCACTGACCGAGCCTCGGCTCGAACCGTGGTCATTCGAGTAGACAACCAACACGGCGCATCGGTTGGCCGGCGGCAACGCCGGCCAACCTGTAAGAATCGACCTACCACCAGGTAGCAGATGGCACCGGCATCGGCCGGCCGAGCGGGGACCATGGACTACAAGGACTACTACAAGATCCTGGGGCTGGAGCGCAAAGCCACCCCGGCGGAAATCAAGAAGTCGTACAGGAAGCTGGCGCGCGAGCTTCACCCTGACAAGAATCCCGGCAACAAAACCGCGGAAGCCAGGTTCAAGGAAGTCAACGAGGCCCACGAGGTCCTGGGCGACCCCAAGAAGCGCGAGCAGTACGACCTCCTGGGCTCCAACTGGGAGCAGATGTCGCAGGCACGCGGCGGGGCGAGAGGCGCCGGGGCGAGAGGCGGCGGCACGGCCGGTAATCCGTTCGGCGGCGATCCGTTTGGGGCGGGCGGGCCATTTGCCGGCTACGGAGGCGGCGCCGGCGCCGGGGGCGGCAACGTCCGCTACGAGTTCAACGGCGCCGGGGGCGAGGACTTCTCCGACTTCTTCCGCATGTTCTTCAGCGGAGCGGACGCGGCCGGCGCCACGCGGACGAGCACGCAGCCCCGCAAGAGCCCGCCGGCCGGCGGCGCGGGCGCGGGATCGCGCGCCGGGGCGACGGGCGCGCCAGCAGGCGGTGGCACCGGTTCTCGCCGTTCCGGGCGTCCCTTCGAGGACCTGTTCTCGCGACTGCGCACCGATGGCGCCGGCGCGGGCTCGGCCACGAGCAGCACGGCCGGCAGAACCGGCCCCGCGCCACGCAGCCGGGGCACGCGCCGCGGCGAAGATGTGGATGTCGAGGTCGAGTTGAGCCTGGAGGAAGCCTTCCACGGCTCCGCGCGACTCGTCCAGGTCGGCGACAAGCGCCTGGAGGTGAAGCTTCCTGCCGGCGTAGAAACCGGCAGCAAGATCCGTCTGAGTGGCAAGGCCGGCTCGGGCGCGGACGCCGGCGATCTCTATCTGATCACCAAGATCCTGCCCCACGCGGTCTTCACCCGGAACGGGGCCGACCTCACGCGCGAGTTGCCGATCACCCTCGGCGAGGCGCTGCTCGGCGGCGAGGTGGAAGTCGACACGCTCCGCGGCCGCGTCGTGCTCACCGTCCCGGCAGGAACCCAGCAGGGTCAAACTTTCAGGCTGACGGGCCAGGGAATGCCGCGCCTCAAAGGCGAAGGATCCGGCGACCTCTTCGCCAGGATCAAGGTCGTGATGCCCGGCAAGCTCGAAGGGCGCCAGCGCGAAGCGGCTCAGGAATTCCTGCGCCAGGTAGTCCAACCGAACCCACGCAACAAGCTATGACCACGATTTGACTACGCAACAAGTCGCCGGCAGGCGGGCGACGAATGAGAGACAAGAATGAACCTCGATCGCTTCACCCAGAAGGCTCAGGAATCGATAGTCGCAGCCCAGCGCCTCGCCGAGGAGCTGCAGAGCCCCGTGGTCGATTCGGAGCATCTTCTCGCCGCGCTGGTTGAGCCCGACGACGGCATCCCATCGGAGACTCTGCGCCGCGTCGGCGTGGACATGCCCGCCTTCCGCGGCGAAGTGGCGGCGGCCCTCGGCAAGCGCGCCAGGATCCAGGGCGGCTCCCTTTCCGCCGACCCGCGCTTCAAGCGGGCGATCGAGCACGCCTCGGACGAAGCCCGCCGGCTCAAGGACGAATACGTCTCCACGGAGCACCTGCTCCTCGCAATCGCCGCGGGCGGCGGTGAGGCGCAGCAAATCCTGGACCGCAACGGCGCCACCACCGAGGCCATCCTCCAGGCCCTCGCGACAGTTCGCGGCAGCCAGCGCGTCACGAGCCCCAACCCCGAGTCCACCTACGCGGCCCTGGAGAAGTACGGCCGCGACCTCACCACGGAAGCCCGGGCGGGCAAGCTCGATCCGGTCATCGG
>PMIE01000150.1:2908-3069 GCA_003156975.1 Chloroflexota bacterium
GCGCGCTCATCGCCGGGGCCAAGTTCCGCGGTGAATTCGAGGAGCGCCTCAAGGCCGTTCTGAAGGAAATCAAGGACGCCGAGGGGCGGATCATCCTCTTCATCGACGAGCTCCACACCGTGGTTGGGGCCGGCGCGGCCGAAGGCGCGATGGATGCCTCC
>PMIE01000150.1:3150-3962 GCA_003156975.1 Chloroflexota bacterium
ATCGACCTGGTCGACGAGGCGGCGAGCCGGCTGCGCATGGAGATCGATTCGATGCCGGTGGAGCTCGATGAGCTCGAGCGCCGGCGCATCCAGCTCGAAATCGAACGCGAGGCTCTGCGCAAGGAAACGGACGAAGCCTCCAAGGCCCGGCTCGAGATGCTCGAGCGAGAACTGGCGGAGACCGGCGCGGAGGCCGCGGCGATGAAGGCGCGCTGGGGCTCCGAAAAGGCCGCCATTTCGGCCGTGAGGGCCACCAAGGCGGAGATCGAGGCGCTCCAGGTCCGAATCGACCAGGCCGAGCGCGAAGCCGACTACGGCACCGCCGCCCAGCTCAAATACGGCAAGCTGCCGGAGCTGCAGACTCGCCAGAAGGAGCAGCAGGCGGGCATCGCCGCCCTATCCGGCCCGGATCGGCTGCTCAAGGAAGAGGTCACCGCGGACGACATCGCCGAAATCGTGGCGGCCTGGACGGGCGTGCCCGTGACCAAGCTCCTCGAAGGCGAGTCCTCCAAGCTGGTCGAGATGGAAGAGCGGCTGCATCAGCGCGTGGTCGGCCAGGAGGAGGCGATTCAGGCTGTGGCGGACGCGGTTCGGCGGGCTCGAGCCGGGTTGAAGGACCCGCGCCGGCCGATCGGCTCGTTCCTGTTCCTCGGCCCAACCGGCGTCGGCAAGACCGAGCTGGCACGGGCCCTGGCCGAATTCCTGTTCGACGACGACTCGGCCATGGTTCGTCTGGACATGAGCGAGTACATGGAGAAGTTTTCCGTCTCGCGGCTCGTCGGAGCGCCTCCCGGATACGTCGGCTACGAGGA
>PMIE01000150.1:4014-42029 GCA_003156975.1 Chloroflexota bacterium
GTCCTGATCATGACCAGCAACGTCGGGTCGCAGTACATCTCCGGCTTCACGGAGCGCGGCGACGAGGGCGACGCGGGGCGTCGTGCCGACGCCGCGGCCTACGACCAGATGAAGACGCACATCACCGAGGCGCTGCGGGTCCAGTTCCGGCCCGAGTTCCTCAACAGGATCGACGAGGTAATCGTCTTCCACGCCCTCAACGACGCGGACCTTGCGGCGATCGTGGAGCTGCTGCTGGCAGACCTGCAGCGGCGGGTTGCCGAACAGGAGATCACCCTGGAGCTGACGCCGGCGGCGAAGTCGCTGATCGTCCGCGAAGGGACGGACCCGGCGTATGGAGCGCGGCCGCTGAAGCGGACCATTCAGCGTCTCGTCGAGAATCCGCTGGCTCGGGCACTGCTCAAGGGCGAGTTCAAGCCGGGCACAACGGTCGTCGGCGACGCGGACTCGATCGGCGGCATGCTGCTCTTCCGTTCGGGCGACTCGACGGTCGTGGCCGACGCCGGCCAGCGCCGCGACGCCCGCAAGAGAGTGGCCACCGGCGCCGCCTCTGCCTCGGAGCGGCTCTGGACACCCGACAAGGCCCAGGACAAGGGCCCCAAGCGGGTCAACTAGCCGAGGGCCTCAGCGCGGGAGCTCGGCCGGGGCCACGTGGCCCTCGGCGCGGCGCTCAGGGGCGGCCCTCAGGCGCGGCCCTCGCCCGGGTCCAGGGCGCGCAGCCTCCGCGTCCGTTCCACGATCTCCAGCATCGCTCGGGCGTTGTGGTACGGGCACTTCCAGAAATCGACGCGGGCGAAACCGGCGATCGGCTCGCCGCTGCGGGTCACGCGCGTCCGCCACTCCCCCACGACGGGGTCGAGGACATGAGCCTCGATGAAGGTCCACGTCCGCAGTGCCGCCTCGAGGAACTCGCCGCGGCCCGATAGCCGGTATGCGTTCAGGAAACCCACCACTCCCTCGGCCTGGACCCACCACTCCTTGTTCGTGTCGAGATGGCCGTTCGGGGAGAGTTCGTAGAGGATCCCGCCGTTGGCGGCGTCGTAGCCACGCTCCAGGACTCCATCGGCCAGGCGCAGGGCGACGGCGCTCACACGGGCAAGAAGGGCATCGTCCGCCAGCGTGTCGGCCGCTTCGCACAGCAGCCAGCTCGTTTCGATCTCGTGGCCGTAGGAGATCGCCGCCGACATCGGCCGCCATTGCTCGTCCTGGAACAGGATCAGGTGGCCGGTCTCCGGGTCGATGATCCGGTCCAGCATGATCTCGAGCACCGCCCGAAGCCGCTCGCGGTGGCGCGGCTCGTTCGACGCCAGCGCCAGCCCCGTGTAGGCCTCGAGCAGGTGGAGATGCGTGTTCATCGAGAACGGGGCGTTCAGGTCTATGGCAGACAATCGAATGTCGTCTATGGGCTGCCAATCCCGCCCGCGAGCCTCCCAATAGCCGCCGCTCGCCGGGTCGAAGGCATGCGCTTCGATGTCTTCGATAAGGCGCCCCGCATGATCGATCGCCGACTGCACGCCGGTCGCGCGGAAGTACTCGGCCAGGGCGTAAATGCCGAAAGCCTGGCCGTAGGTCTGTTTGCGCCCCGCCAGCATCCCGCCCCGGCCATCGACCTCCCAGAAGAGGCCGGAATGCTCCCGGTCCCAGAAATGCTCCAGCAGATAGTCGAAGGCTCGATCGGCCATGGTGCGATACAAGGGATCCGGCCGGTGGCGCAGAGCGGCCGAGAAAGTCCACAGGATGCGGGCATTCAGCACACCGCCCTTGCTCGCGGCCGGATCCGGCTGCCCGTCTTCGCCGATCCGCCCGAAGAAGCCGCCCTGCTCGCGGTCCACTGCCCGGGTGGCCCAGAACGGCAGGATTCCCCGGCGCAATTCCCTGTCGGCGGCGAGGCTGAGGGCCGCCAGGCGGTCGATCGTGGTCATGCGATGATGCTAGCGAGCTACTTGTAGGCGCGCCGGCCGGGACCGGCGCGGGCAGACCATATCCGCGCAGCTGGAGGCGTCCGGCGTGAGGTTCGAGCTGGTTCGGGAGAGGGTCGAGGCGCTGCCGCGCGAGTTGCCTGCGGCGCCGGCCATCCTGACACCCATTAGGCTCGACTCGCCGGAGGCGTTCATGCCGCCGGGCACGGGCGCCACGGGCTCTCCCCCGCGCGGCAGGCCGTCCGCGGTTCTCGTGCTCCTCTTTCCCGACGCCGAGGGCCAGGCCCGCGTCCTGCTGACGGCCCGCGCTTCGAATGTCGGCGCGCATGCCGGCGAGATCAGCTTTCCCGGCGGATCTGCCGATGCAGGCGACAAAGATCCGATCGCGACCGCGATCAGGGAGGCGCAAGAGGAAGTCGGCCTCGATCCTGTGGCGTGCGGGCTGCGAGTCACGGGCGGCCTGGAGGTCTTTGCCCTGACCGTGTCCGGGTTCCGGATCACCCCGGTCGTGGCCCTGGCGGAGCGGCGGCCGGAATACCAGGCCTCGCCCGGTGAGGTGGCGCGGATCATCGAGGCGCCGGTAGAGGCGTTCCTGCCCGACGCCCCAGTGGAGCTCGAGGAACGCACCATCCGTCAGCGGCTGATTCGCTACGGCGTCTACCCCGTGGCGGGAGAGCGGGTTTGGGGAGCGACGGCTCGAATGCTCGGCCAGCTGGGGGCGGCGCTGGCGGCCGAGCGGCCGACGGCACTGCCACCGCAACCCACCGACTTCGGCGCTGGCGACGGCGCTGGCGACGGCCCCGGCACCGTTGCGCCGCAGATCCGCCCCGCCACGCCTGCCGACCAGCCGGCCATCCACAGCTTCCTCGAGGCCGTGGCCCCGGACCTTGCCCATGCCCTACCGCCTGCCTCCGAGCTGCTGCTTGCCGAAACCGCGGACCGTGTTGTGGGCCTCGCGAGCTGGGCGCCGTGGGATCGGCCGCGATCGGAGATGGACCCACGCGGCTTCGATGGGCTCACGTTCCCGGACGGCGATCTACCGGCCGAGCTGACGCTCCTGGCCGTGGCCCCTCGCCTACGCGGCCGCGGCATCGGCCGGAGTCTGACAACGGCCGTGGCGAACGCGGCGAGGGACGCGGGCAGCACCCGCCTGCTCGCCTGGACGCTCGCGGACTCGGCGATCCATCCTTCGCCGATCGCCACCAGAGCCTTCTTCCGGGCCAACGGCTTCACCGACCTGGCTGTCGATCGCCGCGTCCAGGCGCGCGGCGAGGACCGGCTGGTGATGTGCCGGTTGCTACGGTCAAACAAATGACATGCAATTCGGATTCGATGACCTATCGTTTGCCTGTGGCCCGACTCCGCGTCGCGAGGAACGGCCATCGCAAAGGAGACGACCCGTGGACTTCTTGATGCGCAAGATGACCGGCATCGAGGGCCCCATCAAGAACGGCGTCCCAAGTGATGCGCTCATCGCCGGCATCTCGGACACCGGCACGACCGTTACATCGCCGTCGGTCGGGCCCGACGCACCGGTGTACCAGCTCACTCTGCAGGTGACCCCGATCGGTGGTGCCGGGGCGCCGTACGAGGTCGTGGTCAAGGCTGCCATTCCGCGCCTGTACATCCCGATGGTCCTGCCCGGCGCGACCATCGGCGTGATGATCGACCCGCTCACCCCGACCAAGGTCACACCGGACTTCAGCAGAATGGGCTCGGCCGCAGGCTCGGCCGCAGCCGGCGTTCATATGACCGCGGCCGGCCCGGGCGGCTTCAACATGGACTTCGACGCCAACGGCCAGCCGCAGATGGGCGACGTCGCCGCCGTTGCGACCGGGGTTGCGAGCGGCCAGGTCAAGACCATCAAGGGCAGCGCGGATCAGCTCCTGGCGACCGGCACACACGGCACGGCGGTGATCACCACGGCCATGCCACTGGGCAAGACCGTTCGCGACATCAACCCGGCCGCAGATCCGTCCCGTCTCAACGACCCGATGTGGCTCTTCACCGTCGAGGTGACACTCGCCGGTCAGGCGCCGTTCCCGGCCGTTTTCGGTCATCGCGTGCCTCTCGCTAAGGTCGCGGTGGTGGCGCCCGGGGTGAAACTCGCGGTCGCAGTCAATGAGGCCAACAAGAACCAGGAAGTCGCCATCGACTGGGACAAGTCGCCGGCAGCCTAGCCCTCTCGGCGGCTCAACCCCGAAAAGCTCGGGCTGGCAGGGGTCCTGTTCGACACCAGCCGTACGCCCGGCCGGATATCAGCGCTTGCCGTCGCTCAGACCGCGGCCGCCGACGATGATCGTGTACTGCAGGAGCGGCCCATACCAGTGGCCGTAGGCGCGCGCCGTCGGGTCGTCGAAGAGCTTCAGCCAATCCGCGCCGGAGAGCCAGTTGATGCGCTGCCAGGCTCCGTCGGGGCTGCGGCTCTGTGAGCCCAGTTTGAAACGTCGGATCGCCGCCGACTTGAGGCCGCCGGGCCATGCGGAGAAGAACGGCATCTGGAAGTGCGGCTCGATGAAGGCGTAACGATGAGGCACCAGCGCGATGTAGCGCGGCGCCACTCGCTGCATCTCTCGAATCGCGGCAATCAGCTGACCCTCCGGCCGGATGTGCTCGAGCAGCCCAATGGAGAACGCCACGTCGAATTGATCGTCGCGAAACACGGACAGATTCGTCGCGTCGCCCTGGACGTACTGGACGTTGGCCTGGGTGAGCTTGACCTTCTCGGGCGGCAGGAGATCGACTCCCACGATCGTGTTGGTGTGGTTGTAGGCAGCGATCGTGCGGACGCCGGGGCCACACCCGATGTCGACGATTCGATCCGTCGGGCGCAGGTCGACGAGGCGCGCGAGGCGCTTGTACCGGGCCAGTCGGAGCCCGCTGGTGTTCACGAATCTTCTCAAGTCCACGCGGCCGATCATGTCATACGCGGTAGCCAGTCGCAACGCGGCGCGAATGCGATACGCTGCCGATCGGAAGGTTGGCGCATGGCCTCCGGCGGATCGATCGCCACGGAGAGTCGAACGCCGCGACAGGAGGGACCTCGATGAGGCTGGTGTCGGGCTCCAGGCCGAAGTGTTCGTCGACTTCTCAGGGTCGAGGCGGGTATGTCTTCACGCCACTCCTGGCGGCCCTCGGGCTGAGTCTGTTCGGCTTGATGTCAGTGGGGCTGGTCGGAGCGGGGCCCGTCACGGCCGCAAAGCCCGTGACCGCCGCCAAAGCAACGGCGGCCGCCATCCCCACCGCGACTCCGGAGCCCACCCCGGTTCCAGCGCCCACGATGTCGCCCTTCATCCCGGGCCGCCACATCTACGACTACGGCAAGGTCCTTTCGCCCACTTCCGCGGAGGCCGCGGAAGCCATGGCCACGCACATCGAGACGCTCGGCGGTGGCCGGGTCGTGATCTTCACGACCGCCGATTCGATGGATCTGACCAGCACTTCCTCGCTGGCCGAGGCCTGGCAGGTCGATGGGATGCTGTTCAACTGCTCGGCCGAAAACTACGGGAACTTCTTCATGGGCTCGACTCTGAAGGGCAAGCTGAGCAAGAGCCAGATCAGTGGCATCGACACGTCGTCCGGGTTCCAGACAATGGAGAGCTGGATGATGACAAGCCTGGCCCGAGCGGACGCCTTCCTCAGCGGCACGAATGTCTTCGATGGCACGGGTTTGCTCGACGCCGCCGGTAAGGCCAAAGCCGAAGCCGCGGCCAAGGACCTGCAGAGCAAGATCGGCGCCCCGGTCTACATCGATATCGCCCTGGGCGGCGACGACCCGTCCAGCGCCTCGTTCTTCGCCGCGGCGCACCTCAGCGGCGATTTCGACAACCGCCTCATCATCGGACTGGCGGTCTCCGGCACCACGATCGACGGCAGCATCGAGACCGACAACTCGAGCTTGTGGGAGAAGTACCACGCGGAGGCGCCGTGGAAGACCACCACGCTCACCAGCGAGGTTCCTGCCGGCGGTGACGTCCAGGCCGCGTTGCTTGCGGACATCGGCGCCGTCAAGAGCGGCTCGGGGTTTGGCGCCTTCTCATCCGCAAACGGTGGAAGCGGCGGCATCTCCTTCGAGCTCATCTTCTGGATCGTCTTCGCGGTCGTGATGGTGCTCATCGGCGTTGGCAGCCCCTTCTACGGCGCGTGGCTAATTCGCAAGATCGGCGGGACAACGGGACCATTGCAGGATGGCCTGCCCGGCACCGCGGTCATCGAGACCATCGCCGACACGGGAATGACCGTCACGATGTCGTCGGTGGGAGCGAACGCGCCCGAGTACAAGTTCGGTCTTCAGGTGACTCCGGCCGCGGGAGGAGCGGCGTATCACGTCGACACGAAGGCGATCGTGCCTCGGATCTACGTTCCGTTGGTCATGCCCGGTGCCCAGGTCGGCGTCCTAATCGACCCCAAGGATCCGATGAAGGTCTACGTCGACTTCAGCCAGCTGGGCGGTTCTGCTGCAGCGACGGCAAGCGGCGTGGCAGGCGGGTCGGCGGGTGGCACCGGCGGCATGGACTTCACCTTCGACGCGAACGGCCAGCCCTCGGCCGGAGCTGTTTCGGCATTGGTGGAAGCCGTCCGAACCGGCGCTCTGCCCACGATCAAGGGCAGTGCCGCGAAGCTCCTTGCCACGGGCACTCATGGAACCGCGGTCATCACCACCTGCCAGCCCATGGGCAAGACCGTCCGAGACATGGATCCGGCGGCCGAGGCATCGCATCTGAGCGACCCAATGTGGCTCTTCACCGTGGAGGTCAGTCTGGCCGGTCAGTCACCGTTCCCGGCCGTCTTCGGCCACCGCGTCCCGATCGACAAGGTGGCAACCGTGGCTCCGGGCGTGAAGCTGGCCGTCGCGGTGGATGAGGCCAACAAGAACCAGGACGTCGCCATCGACTGGGACAAGTCGCCCGTGACTGGCATCACGGCCTGATCGCGGTTGCCGCGCCCCGCGGGCCGCGCGGCCTCTGAAAAGAAACGAGCCCCGGGGCGCGATGCCTGCCGGGGCTCGTTTCATGCGACTCTCAATCGCGCGGCGCTTACCGCTTGCGGCGCTTCGGCTTGGCGGCTGCCTTGGCGCGGATCGTTTCCGAAGGGTGCGACGTCTTGGAGCGCTGGAAGTAGCGCTGGCGAGCGAGTCGCTCCTCGTACGCCCGGATGAGCGGCGGGAAATGCCAGAACCGGATCCAAAGGAAGATGGCAGCGCCGCCGATCATCGTCGGCAGGACGAAGAGGAAGTCGAAACCGAAGACGCTGTACATCAGCAGGAGAGAGAAGACGCCCACCGACGTCCACATCAACCACTCGTTGAGGTCGAGGAAGACGCTATAGGCATGCATCCGCCTGCCCTGGAAGTTGTAGAAGACAATGCCCAGCACGAGCAAAGCAAGCGACAACTGCCAGGTCGGCGTGAAGATCGCCGGGAAGTTGATGTTGTTGAAGCCCACAAGCAACGTGCTGATCTGGTTCCACGGGCCGTTCACGCGGACCCTCCGAGTTATTCAATAATTGCGGTCGATCGACCTGGATAGACGCTCATCGGCGGCGCGGGGCCGAGCTTCGGCGCGAAGGCCAAAACGCGGCCGCCGACGCGTGCACCGACGACGCCTGCGGATTTGCGTTTACGGAGTATGCCATGACCGAGCGTTATACTCGGGCCGATCCGGCAACCCTGGCTGAACGGGCCCCTGTACGAGGCCTACCGATCGGCCAGGCGGCTCAGTGCGCGGCCCGCGGACAAGGGGCCGGGACTCAGGCATTTGGGAGGTAAGCCTGGTGCGAGCCTTGCTCTCGGTAGCGAACCGGGAGGGCCTTGTCCTTTTCGCACGGGAACTCCTGGCGCTCGGTGTCGAGGTCATCGCAACCGACGGTACGCGAGACTCGCTGGCCGCTGAGGGCGTCGAAGTCCAGTCCGTTTCCGAGCTGACCGGCTCCGAGCCGATCGCCGGCGGCCAGGTCAAGACACTCCACCCGACTATCTACGCCGGCATCCTCGCCAGACGCGACCGGCCGGATCAGCTCGCCGAACTGGCAGCCCAGAAGATCGGGCTGATCGACATCGTCGCCGTCAACGTAAGCCCCTTTGCGCCGCAGGTCGGCGCTCGCCTTGTGCCAATAGACGAGGCGACCGAGATGATCGACATCGGCGGCGCGGCTCTGCTCTCCGCGGCTGCCCGCAACTATGCCGGAGTCGCGGCCGTCGCCAACCCGGCGCGCTACCCGCAAGTCATCGCCGAGATTAGAGAGCGAGGCGGCGTGTCCGCCGAGTTGCGCCAACGCCTTGCGGCCGAGGCGTACGGGTTCATCGCCGCGTACCACGCCGAGGTCGCCGCGTATCTCTCGAATGTGGCCGGCGACTTGTTCCCCGGCCGGCTCGCTCTGGTCCTCGAGAAGGTGGACGACCTGCGGTACGGCGAGAACCCGCCTCANNCGCGCCGCCTTCTACCGGGAGATGACGCACCGCGCCGGTACACTGGCCGACGCCACTCAACTCCAGGGGTCACGGCCGTCGTTCAACGACCTTCTCGATTTGGACGCGGCCTACGCCATCGCCGCCGACTTCACAGGACCCACCGTAACTATCGTCAAGCACACCGATCCGGTGGGGATCGCGTCCGCCGAGGAGCTGGTCGAAGCTTGCCGGCGAGCGCTGGAGACGGACTCCGTTTCATGCTTCGGTGGGATCGTCGGGGTCAACCGCGAGCTTGACGGAGCGACGGCGAGGGAGATTGCCGAGAACTCGTACGAGGCCGTCGTTGCCCCGTCCTTCGATCGATCCGCGATCGGCATCCTAGCCCAGAAGCCGCAGATCGCGCTTCTTGCGGTCCCGCCCAACCCCATGGCCGGGCCCCGCGACTACGGCATCGCCAACCTCGACTTCAAGCGCATCGCCGGCGGCTTGCTGGTCCAGACCAAGGACGAGCTCGGGCTCGACAAGACGCAACTCCAGGTGGTGACCAAGCGAAGGCCCACGCTCGAGGAGCTGACGGACCTGCTATTCGCCTGGAGGGCTGTCCGCCACGTCCGTTCCAACGCGATCGTGCTGGCCCGGGGCGGGGCCACGGTCGGCATCGGGGCCGCTCAGGCGAGCCGCCAGGTGGCGGTGGAGATTGCTCTGCGGCGCGCCGGGGACCGGGCCAAGCTCGCGGTCATGGCCAGCGACGCCTATTTTCCGTTCCCGGACGGAATCCAGGCCGCGGCCCTTGCCGGGGTCACGGCGATCATCCAGCCGGGCGGCTCGATCCGCGACGAAATGGCTATCGAAGTCGCGGACCGGCACCACATGGCGATGGTCTTCACGGGGCGGCGCCATTTCCGCCACTGAGCCGGGCGCGGCGCGTACATCCGGCGGCCACATCCTCGAGATTTCGCAGCCTCGGTGATCCGGCGAGGCCCGGGGCGCGTATGAGTAGGTGACAACCGATCGGAACTGACGGACTGATCGGTCGGTCGGAGGAAGGGCGTCCGGTCCTCCGGACGAGGGAGCGTGGCGGGCGACAGGTCGGGGCCCAGAGAACCCCGTTGAGGAGCCTGTCGCCACGCCGCGCAGAACGAAAGCCGCGCGGTCATGGCGCGGCTTTTCGCATGTACGGGCTCCCGCTCGCGACCCGCGCGCGAGCCTCGGCCGAAACTTGCGGGAAACGCAAGGGGCGCTGCGTCAGCTTGCGACCGGCGTCTCAACCCAGCGGCGGCCCTCGGCGTCCCAACCGGCGATCGCCCGAACGGCCGAGGCTCCCTCGATCGACTCCCGGCGTGAGCGCGCTTGATCGACCGATTCGGCCCAGCCGGGCGGAACAAGGTCCGGAGCCAGATCCGCGAGCGGCGCCAGAACGAAGAGGCGCCGGCCCACCTCGGGGTGCGGGACCTCGAGCAGCCGCGTGGCCTTCGCGGGATCGGGCGAAAGGCCGGCTTCGGGCCGCTCCACTGCCATCCGCTCCTCGCCAAAGAGCAGCAGGTCCAAATCCAGCTCGCGGGGGCCGTAGCGGTACCGATCCTGCCGGCCCAGAGCGCGTTCGATCGACTTCAGGGCGAGAAGCAGGGCAATGGGGCCGGTGTTTGCGCCCGGGCCGGCCGGGACGTCCAGCGCAACGACCGCGTTATGGAACTCCGGCTGGTCCGTGACCTCGACCGGGGCCGTCATGTACAGGCGCGAGACGCCCGCGAGGCTCGCCCCGGGAAGCGCCGCCAGAGCATGGACGGCCGCGGTCAGCGTCGCTCGAGCGTCGCCGACATTCGCCCCGAGTCCGATGTATGCCCTGACTGCGACCATTGGCTCCGTCCCGAAAACGCCGCGCCGCGGAGCCGCGGCTAGACTCCGCTGGTGCGCCCCGTGTTCGTGCTCATTTTCCACGCCACGGCCCCGTCCGGCGCGGGGCCTCTTGTCTGCGCGCTCGCCGAAGCTCGCTACGCTCTCGCGCAACGGCAGTGTGCAGCATTCCTGGCTGCCGGCGCCGACGCGGCCGAAATCGTGGCGGGGCCGCCGGACGGGCTCACGTTCGGGGTGCGGCTGGTAGCGGCGACAAGGGGCGGGCGCGCCGCCGCGGGAACGGCCGCCGGTAACGGCGCAGCAGGGGCCGCGGGAACGGCCGCCGGTAACGGCGCAGCAGGGGCCCACGCACTCGGCGGCCTCATCGTCCTTGGTTCGGGCAGCATCCCTCTGGCCACGGCCGCAGATCTGCGGCGTCTCGTCGACGTTGCCGCCGGTGCCGGCGGGCACGCTCTCGCCAACAACCGCTATTCCGCCGACGTGGTGGCGATCTCGCGGGCGTCGGATCTGGCGGGGCTGCCGCCACTCCCCGCCGACAACGCCCTTCCCCGGTGGCTGGAGGAACATGCCGGAGTGGCCGTCACGGACATTCGGTCGCGCTGGCGTTTGGGTGTCGACATCGACACGCCGCTCGACCTGATCCTGCTGCGCGATCCGGCGGCCGGCGCGCTGCGCGCGATGGCGCCACTCTTTGGCGAGCGGCTTGCGGCACTCGCCGACGTGCTGTCGAACAAGCGAGCCGAGCTGCTCGTCGCGGGCCGCGTTTCCGCGACAACCCTGACGTGGCTCCAACACGGCGTTGCCTGTCGAGTTCGCGGCCTTATCGAAGAGCGCGGCCTCAAGGCAGGGACAAGACTTGCCCAATCGGGAGCCACGGCCGGAGCGGCGGCCAAATCCCGGCCCCCACGCTCGGTCCTGGGCGAACTCCTCGATCGCGACGGCCCCGAGTCACTTGGCGCCGCCGTGGCCCGACTCGCCGACGCCGCCGTGATCGACAGCCGCGTACTGATGGCTCACCGGTTCGGGCCGAGCGAATCGAACTGGCCCGCGGCCGAGGATCGCTTCGCCTCGGACCTCCTGCTGGCCGCCGCCGTCACGGACCCGTGGCTTCACGCCCTCACCGCATCGGCGGCTTCGGCGGCGGCCTCTGCCTCCCCGACCCCGATCCTTCTCGGCGGCCACACTCTGGTCAACGGCGGATTGAGGCTGCTCGCGCAGCGAGCCCGTGCGGGCGCCCGATGACGCCCGATTCCGAGCTGACCGCCCTCATTCGCGCCGAAATCGAATCGAGCCCGGGCGGCCGAATCACCTTCGCTCGCTACATGGAACGAGCCCTGTACGAGCCCGGCCTCGGCTACTACCGCCAGGGTGCCGACCGCCCCACAGACGCCGGCGACTTCCTCACTGCCCCCGAAACGCACGCCATCTTTGGCTGGACCATCGCGCGGCGAATCGAGGAGATGTGGAACGACCTCGGTCGGCCGACGCCGTTCGGGCTGATCGAGTACGGCGCCGGATCGGGCACCCTCGCGCTGTCGATCCTCGAGGGGATGGGTCGTCACGGCGCCGCCGACCTGGTGTCCGCCGTCCGGTACGAACCCGTCGAATCGAATCCGAACCGACTCGCGGACCTCCGACGGCGTTTCGATGACGCCGGCTTCTCGGGCGGACTTGTGGGTGGATCTGTAGAAGGTTCGGCAACCTCCGGCGGGCCGGCCACCTCCAGCCCGACCGACCGGGCCCGGCCGACCGCCTCGGTCGAGTCCGTGCCCGTCACCGGCGTCATCCTTGCCAACGAGTTCCTCGACGCCCTCCCCGTTCACCGTGTCGTCGTCCAGGGCGGGTTACTGCGCGAGTTGTACGTGACGTGGCGGGATCGCTTCGTCGAGGTCGCGGCCGAGCCGTCCACGCCGGATCTGGCCGGGCGGCTCGCCGCCGACGGGATCGATGTCGGTCAACTCGCCGAAGGCAAGGTCGCCGAGATCTCCTTGGGCCTCGGGGAGTGGCTCCGGGGAGTGGCCGCCCGCCTTGCCCGCGGCTTTGTTCTGGCAATCGACTACGGCTACGAAGCCACCGAGCTGTACGGCCCACGCCGCCTCGCCGGCACGTTGCTCGGCTACCGCGGCCACCGAGTGGAGGTGGACCCGTTTGCGGCCCCGGGCGAAACCGACCTCACCGCCCACGTGGACTTCACCGCCATCGAGCGGCTCGCCGCGTATCACGGATTCAGGACCGCCTCACTGACCACGCAGTCGGAGTTCCTCGTCGCTGCCGGCCTGGAGGAGGAGTTGCGCGCGCTCCAGACCTCGCCCGAGCTGACACTCGCCGACTACGTCCGGGCCCGTTCCGGCATCGTCCGCATGCTCGACCCGCGCCACATGGGCAAGTTCCGGGTCTTGACGCTTGCTCGTGGCGTCGCTGCCCCGGCCTCAGATGCCGCGGTGCCGGTCCCCGCGGATCCGGCTGACCCGTCCCGATAGGCCACTTCCCGTATTGCCTGGAGGCGGCCCGGACCGGCAATCTGCACGAGGAGCGGGGGGACCGCGACTTGGGGGTCGGCAGGAATGGCCTGATCCGACCCCTGGACGCTCTGCTCCATTGAGTTGATTGTTCCGTGTGCAACCGCCAGTAGCTACCCCACTGGCGGCTCGGCCGGTAATAGCGGGCGGCACGACAACCCCCGAGCCGCCCGCAACCGGCTCTCCCGCAACTCGCTGCCGGATATCGGCGCGGCCGCGGCCGTCGCACGGGCCTCGTTCCACCGGGCCGTATGAACCCCTACCCATCCGGGCAGCGCAGCCGCCCCGGGGCCGGGCCAAGCCCTCGAGGACTCCCTCTTCGGCGGCCGAGGAGCGGTCCCCCTGATAGACTCTCGCTGGATCGCGAGGGAGCGGGCATCGAACCCGGCCCCGCGATGGTCTGATTGCACCTCGCGCCCCGGACGCCTGCGGTAGCCCCGCCTCAGGCAAACAGGTCTGCTGGAGAACTATGACCGGCATCTGGTACGTAGTCGGCTTGGCCTTCGCAGCGGCCACCTTCGTATTCCTGACGATCGGCCTGGCTTGGGTGATTTCCCATCGCAATCGCGGTGATCGCCACAAGGGCATGCCCTACGAGAGCGGCATCGATACCTTCGGCGACACCTGGGGCCGCGCCGGAATCTCGTTCTACATCTATGCGCTTCTCTTTGTCGCGTTCGACGTCGAGGTCGTCTTCCTCTACCTGTGGGCCATGGTATTCCGCGATCTGCTCGTCGGCGGCCTGGTGAGCATGGGCACATTCGTCCTCGTCCTGATGCTCGGCCTGGCCTATGCGTGGCGGAAGGGAGTCCTGACGTGGCGGTAGGCGATCGACCGGCTCGCGGTGCGAAGGCACCGAGTCGCGGGCTCGTGACCCCGGCCGCGGGCTCCGGCGCTGGCGCTGCCCCCGGCGACCCGACCCCGCCGATAGTGGTCCCAAACACGCTCTGGCAGGCGGACAACCCGCTCGCCTACGATGGCGGCCGGGCGCCAGAGGTCACGCATCTGCGCGAATTCGGCCTCACTGACGCCGGCCGGAACGACGACGCGCGCTGGGGTGGGCTGCAGGTCGTGCCCGCCCGTGCCGACGAGATCCTCGATCTCATCCGCGCCAACAGCCTCTGGCCACTCCTTTCCGGCCTGGCTTGCTGCGCCTTCGAGATGATGTCCGCCGCCACCAGCAAGAACGACATGGACCGATGGGGCATGTTCCCGTTCCGAGCCTCGCCTCGACAGGCCGACGTGCTCATCGTGGCCGGGACGCTGACGACAAAGATGGCGGGGCCGCTGGTCCGGCTGTGGGAGCAGATGCCCGAGCCGAAGTGGTGCGTCGCGCTGGGAGATTGCACGGTCTCCGGCGGTCGCTACAAGCGCAGCTACTCGGTGGTCCAGGGCATAGACCGGGTCATGCCGGTGGACGTATACATTCCCGGCTGCCCTCCGCGCCCCGAAGGGCTCATCTACGGCATGATGCAACTAGGTCAGCTCGTGAAGGACCGCCGCGGCCACTGGGATGAACGCAATATCGGCCCCACCGTGCCGGACGACATCTGACCCATGGACCTGACCCTCAAGACCAGGCTCGAGGCTCGCCTCGGCGACTATTTGCGAGGCCCGGTCTACCAGCGCCGCGACGAGACGGAGATTCGGATCGAGCCGGACAGCGTTCCGGACGTGCTTCGGATACTCCGCGACGCCCGGGACCTGCGCTTCGAAATCCTGGCCGACCTTGCCGGCGTCGACACCGGCGATGTAATGCAGGTCGTCTATCACCTCTGGAGTCCGATGACTACGGACTGGCTGCGCATCATCGCCGACGGGATCCCGCGCGACGATCCCAGGGCGCCTTCTGCCACCTTCCTGTGGACGGGCGCCGAGTGGCTCGAGCGCGAGGCCTACGACATGTTCGGCATCGTCTTCGAGGGCAACCGCGACCTGCGCCGCATATTCATGCCGCCCGACTACACGAGCTTCCCGCTCCGCAAGGACTTCCTCCTGCCGGACGACGCGGCTCGATCGACGGGAGCCGGCGTCCGCCAGGTTGAGCTGGGAGTCCGGCCGACCGGGGCGAACGGCGACGCGGCCGACGACATCCGCCGAGCGCCGGCGAGCTGAGGACGACGATGCCACCCCGCCAGCCCGCCCCTCGCAAATCCAAAGCGCGCACCACTGCCGCCACCGATGCCGCCGATGCCGGCGGCCGCCAATACGCCTCCACCGACGACCCGCGCATCATGCTCGACCGCCAGGTCGGGAATCTCTACGAGCCGATCCCGCCCTACCCGCCTAGAACCGAGCGCGAAGGCGAGTTCTACACGCTGGGCGATGGGGAGATGTTCCTCAACCTCGGTCCGCATCACCCGGCCACGCACGGGGTCCTGCGCCTGGTCCTGAAGCTCTCCGGCGAGCAGGTCGTGGACGTGGATCCGGTCCTGGGCTACCTCCACCGCGGCGTCGAGAAGATCTGCGAGAACTCGGACTACTACCACGTCCTCGATCAGGTGGACCCGCTCGAATACCTGAGTTCGCTCTTCCAGGAGTGGGCGGCCGTCCTGTCCTTCGAGAAGCTCGTAGACGTCCAGGTGCCGCGGCGGGCCGAGTACATCCGAGTCCTCTCGGGAGAGCTTCTCCGCATCGCCAGCCACACCCTGTACATGGGCTTCCTGGCTCTGGATCTGGGCGGACTTGCGCCCATCCTCTACAGCTTCATCGAGCGCGACGAGATCGTGGAGATGCTCGCGGCCCTGACCGGGGCGCGAATGCTGTTCAACTATTACCGCATCGGCGGTGTGAACGGCGATCTGAACCACGAATTCATGAGCCGACTGGGCGACTGGATGAGCCGGGCGGCCGGGCAGACCGAGGCCAACGCCACGCTGCTCAATGAGAATGAGATCTTTGTCCGCCGCACGCGCGGCGTCGGTGTGCTGGACCGGGCCACCGCGCTGCAGTTTGGGGTCACGGGCGGGAACCTGCGCGCCTCCGGCGTGCCATTCGATGTCCGCCGCGCCCATCCGTACAGCATCTACCCGGAGCTGGAGTTCAACGTCCCAACGCGTGACGAGGGCGACTCGCTGGCCCGTTACCTGATCCGCGTGGACGAGATCCGCGAGTCGATCAAGATCATCGACCAGTGCCTCAACAACATGCCCGACGGCCCCGTCATGGCGAAACTGCCGCGACTCATCCGGCCGCGGCCCGGGCGCTCCTGGGGAGCGGTCGAAGGGCCGCGCGGCATGATGGGCGTGTACTCGATCAGCGACGGCTCCGACCAGCCGTTCCGTTTCCGGATCCACGACCCCAGCTTCGTCAATCTGCAGACCGTTCCGGCACTGCTGCCCGGCAACTTGCTTGCCGACACGATGGCGATCGTCGCCTCGCTGGACCCGGTCCTGGGCGGGATCGACAAATGAGGGCCGGGATAGGCCTTGCCGCGAGCTACCCGTTCCGGCTCTGGACGCGTCTCACGGTGCGCCAGCGCCTCGGCATGATCGTCATCCCGGCGTCGGTCGTGGCCGCCCTGATCACGGTCCTGGTGATCGTCCTGGCCGGTCCGCCCTTCCTGGATTTCCTCAACGCGAATCTGCCGCTCGTCCGTTTCGCGGTGGCCGCAACTGCCATCCTGATGCTGACGATCCCGACGGCCTTCGTCCTGATCTACGTCGAGCTCAAGGTCATCGCCCGCATGAACCTGCGGGTTGGCCCCAACCGGGTCGGGCCGTGGGGGATGGCGATGAGCGTCATCCACGGCCTCAAAGTCCTTTCCAAGGAGGATTTCACCCCGACGGGCACCGATGTGACCGTCTTCACCCTGGCGCCGGTAGTGACCTACATGGCCAGCGTAATGACTCTTCTGGTGATCCCGTTCGCACCGGGACTGGTCGGCCAGGACCTCAACATCGGCCTCCTCTACTTCTTTGCGATGGGCGGGCTGACTGTATTGGGCCTGCTGATGGCCGGATGGTCGAGCTTCAACAAGTACTCACTGCTGGGCGGCCTCCGCTCCGCGGCGCAGATCATCAGCTACGAGATACCGCTGACCCTTTCGGTGGTTGGGGTGATCATCCTGGCGAGCACGAAGACCGCCGAAACCCTGAGCCTGAACCACATCGTCCTTGTCCAGTCCGGCTCGATGCTCGACTGGTTCGTGTTCAAGCAGCCGCTGGCATTCCTGATCTTCTTCATCGCCGCGACGGCTGAGGCAAACCGGACCCCGTTCGACATGACGGAGGCGGACTCGGAGATCGTGGCCGGCTTCGCGACCGAGTATTCGGGCATGCGCTTCGGCTTCTTCTTCTTCGCCGAGTACGTGAACGTCTTCATCGTCTCGGCGCTGGCCGCGACGATCTTCTTCGGCGGCTGGACGGCCCCGTTCGACTGGCCCTGGTCCTACAACCTGAACTGGCTCCACCCAGGGTCGCTGGGCCTTCTGTGGATCGGCATCGTTCCTACTGTCCTGCTCTTCGGCAGCTTCTTCTTCGCCTTCTTCGTCCGAATCTTCGGGGGTCGGGCCTGGGGCGTGTGGGAGTCGATGGGTCTCGGCCTCATCCTTCTGTTGGTTGCCCTGGGGGGTCTGGTGGGCCTGGCCGGCTTCATCGCTTTCGACTGGGTCCAGGGCCTGACCTGGTTCATGGTCAAGACCTACTTCTTTGTCATCGTCTTCGTCTGGATGCGGGCAACACTTCCCCGAGTGCGAGTGGACCAGCTGATGGGCTTTGCCTGGAAGTGGCTGCTGCCGGCCTCGCTTCTCAACCTCTTCGTGACGGCAACCGCCGTCGTCCTCCTGAATCGGTGAGCGCGCGATGAGCTTCATTCCGGGCCTCGGCATCGCAAAGGGCATGGCGTTGACCATGCGCCGTTTCTTCGCGCCGAGGGCCACCATCCAGTACCCCGAAACCAGGCCCGACGTTGCCGTCCGTTTCCGCGGCCGCCTGCAGCTGCTCTACGACGAGCTGGGCAACATCAAGTGCGAGACCTGCTTCCAGTGCGCCCAGGCTTGCCCGGTGGAGTGCATCGACATGGGCGGCTTCGACACGAAGGGCCGCTTCCACGTTCATTGGGGCGCGGCCGAGCAGTACGCCGAGCGGCGCGAGGGATCGGCCCTGCGCCGATCCGGCCGTCCCGTGCCGGATGAGGCCTTCACCCACTTCGCGCCGATGGACCTGGCGGCAGTCGACGAGATTCTCAAGCGGTACGACTTCGACCGCAACCAGATGCTGGCCATCCTCGAGTCGATCCAGGGAACGTACGGCTACCTTCCGGTGGCATCTCTCAAGCGAGTCAGTGAGGTGTCCGGCGCTCCGTATGCACTGATCTACGGCACGGCCACCTACTACCGCCACCTGCGCTTCAGCCAGCCCGGCCACACCGTGGCCGTCTGCCTCTGCACCGCCTGTCTGGTCGCCGGCGCGAGCCGCGTCTCTCGCACCCTGGCCAGGGAACTCGGGACGCAAATGGGCCGCGGGTCGGTTGGCGGCGTGGCTCTGGAGCAGATCCCGGGCCATGTCCCCGGCACGCACTCGCCGTTGATCACCCTGGACGGCAAGCCGCAAACGTTGACCCCTGCCGGCGTGGCAGCGTGGGCTCGCGGACTGGCCGGAAGGAGCATGGCATGACCGCGTCGAAGATCCTGGCGACACCAGCCAGGTTCCCGCGCGTGCTCCTGCCGCCAACACTCCCGGCCGATCCGATCAACCTCGATGCGGCCGTGGCAGCCGGTGCCTTCAATGCGTTGCGGGCCGCCGTCGAGGAACTCAGGGCGGACGGCGTGATCGCGGCCCTGGCCGAGTCGGGGATGCGCGGCCGGGGCCGGGGCGGCCTCCCGCTCGGGGAGAAGTGGCGGGCTTGCGCCCGAGCGGCCGGCGATCGCCGCTACGTCGTGATCAACGCATACCAGTCGGACCCGGCCGTCGTGACGGACCGCCTGCTGCTCGAGAAGAATCCCTACGCGGTCATCGAGGGCGCGGCAATCGCCGCATTCGCCGTCGGGGCGGGCGAGGTGATCGTCGCGTTGCGGGCCGAAGCCACAAACACGATCCGCGTCGTTCAAGCTGCGATCGACGCCGCCGAAGCCGGCGGCTACATCGGCGAGAACATCCTCGGCAGCGGCCTTGAGATCCGCTTCTCCGTCAGGCCGCTGCAGGGCAACTACATGCTCGGCGAGGAGACGGTTCTGCTCAAAGGCCTCGAGGGCAAGCGCGGCCAGCCCGAACAGCAGCCGCCGTATACGACGACACGCGGCCTCTTCGGGGCGCCCACCCTGATCCATGGGCCCCAGACCCTTGCCGCAGTGCCGGCGATTCTCGCCGGGGGCATGGCCGGCTTCCTGGAAACAGACCCGCGTGCATTCGCCGGCACGATTCTCGTACAGATCTCCGGCGCGGTCGCCCGCCCCGGCGTTGCCGAGGTTCCGTTTGGAGTGACTCTGCGCGAGATCCTCGACGTGGCCGGCGGCGTTCCAAACCCGCACAGGCTCAAGGGGCTGCTCGTGGGCGGCCCGTCGGGCGGCATCTTGCCGGCAGATGGCTTGAGCGTCACCTTCGACCACGACTCGCTCGATGCGGCCGGGGCGCAAGTCGGTTCCGGCTCGATCGTCGTCCTGGACCAGCACAGTTGCGTCGTGGATCTGGCCGCGGTTCTGACCCGTTTCTGCGCCGATGAAGCCTGCGGCAAGACCATTCCGTGCCGGATCGGCCTGCGCCGCCTGGCCGAGATCGGTGCCCGAATCTGCGAAGGTCAACCACGCGGCGACGAAATCGGGCGCCTGACCGACCTTTCGCTCGACATCTCCGCCAGCGCCCTGTGCGACCACGAACGACGCGCCACGCTCTCGCTCCTGAGCGTCGTCCGGTACTTCCGCGACGAGCTCGATGCCCACCTCCTCCGCAACACCTGCCCCGCCGGGGTCTGCCAGCCAAAGGCAGAGACCCGAGCCGGGGCCGTTTCCTGAGGCGTCCCATGCGAGAACCGACCCTTCGCCCCAGCCCGAGCTCACCGCCGTCGACCACGCCCACGAAGTCCGTCGAACCGGCCAAACCCGCGGACTGGACCCCGATCGAGCCGACGCCGGTGGTCCTCCCGCTCGCACCGAGCACCCCGACTCCGGCCGCGCCCGAAAGCCGGGATCAGGACCCGGCCGAAGCGCTGCGCCGGATCCGGCCCGCCGCCAACGAGAAGGCCGTGTGGAACAGGCGCGCCGGCCGGCCGGACGCCCGCCCGGACGCCAGGACGCCGTACGACACGGTCGTCCCGTACGACGAGTCGCTGGCGGAGCGGCTGATCACGACCCAGGCTCCTCAGCGCCCGCTTTCGACGCCCACCTTCCGGATGGAGATCGACGGCAACGTCGTGAATGGCACCGAAGGCCAGACGATCCTCGAAGTCTGCCGCGCCAACGGCATAAATGTCCCGACGCTCTGCTACGAGCCCAAGCTCCCCGGCTTCGGGGCGTGCCGGATGTGCGTCGTCGAGGTGGAGGGCGAGGAATACCCGCCGATCTCCTGCTCTCGTGCCGCGGAAGCCGGCATGGTCGTGCGGACCCAAACCGAGCAACTCCGTCGTCTGCGCCGCACGAACCTCGAGCTGATCTTCAGCGACCACAACGCCTACTGCCTGCCGCCCTGCCAGAACAAGTGCCCGAGCCATATCGACATTCCGGGCTTCCTCAAGGCCAACGCCGAGGGCAAATTCCGCGAGTCGGCGCGCATCTTCAAGCGGACCATCCCGTTCCCATCGATTCTGGGCCGTGTCTGCCCGGCTCCGTGCGAAGACCACTGCCGCCGCGACGAAGTGGACGAGGCGATCGCAATCCGCGACAGCCACCGCTACGCCGGCGACCAGGTCCTCGAGGCCCAGAAGAGCGGCATCGAGCCGCCGCTGCCCTTCGAGACCGAGCCGAAGAGCGGCAGACGCGTGGCGGTGATCGGGTCCGGGCCGGCCGGCATGGCCGCGGCCTACTACTTGCTCATCGCCGGCCACGACGTCACCGTCTTTGAGCGGAACGAGGCCCCGGGCGGAATGCTTCGCTACGGCATCCCGGAGTACCGGCTCCCCAAGGCGGACGTGCTCGAACCCGAATACGAGGCCGTCTGGAAGCTCGGCGGCAAGCTCGAGTGCGGCAAGGAGCTGGGCAAGGACTTCAGTCTCGACGATCTGCGCGACCAGGGATTCGATGCCACGGTCGTGGCCACGGGCTGTTACGACACCAACAAGCTCCGCGTTCCAAACGAAGAAGCCGACGGCGTCATCGACGGCCTCGAGTACCTCAAGATCGCCACCCTGGGCTTGCCCTACCCGGGCCACAAGGGCAGCCGGGTCGTGGTCGTCGGTGGCGGATTCACCGCCATGGACTGCTGGCGGACCTCGATCCGCCAGGGCGCGAAGCAGGTCACGCTCGTCTATCGCCGCGACNNCCGCGACATGAAGGACATGCCGGCATCGAGCGAGGTCCACGAGGCTCGCGAGGAAGGCGGCACGGCGATCTTCCAGGCCGGCCCGACCCGCGTCATCGTCGACGCCAAGAACAAGGTGACCGGCATCGAGTTCATCCGCATGCAGCCCGGCGCCCCGGATGCATCCGGCCGCCGCCGTCCCGAGCCGGCGCCCGGGACGGAGTTCGTGATCGAATGCGACCGCGTCCTGCTGGCCATCGGCCAGGGCCCCGACCTCACCTGGATCGGGCCCGGCAATGAGGGCGTGGCAAGCGTCAAGAACCGCCTCAGCGCCGACGCCGTGACCTTCGAGACGGGCCGGCCCGGAGTCTTCGGCGCCGGTGACGTCCGCATCGGGGCCGCAACCGTGGTCCAGGCAATCGCCGAGGGCCGGCGCTGCGCCTACGCCGTCGACGCGTTCCTCAAGGGCCGCGACCTCGCCGAGCTCCGCACTCGGGAAACGCTGACCGAGTGGGAGGCGGGCTTCCTTTCGATCGCGCCGTACACGGACGAGCCGAAGGAGGCTCGCCACCGCCTCAAGTCGCTGCCGGCAAAGGAACGGTCCAAGACCTACATCGAGTACGAGATTCCGTACACGGCGGCGGAAGTGATGGCCGAATCCACTCGCTGCCTGCAATGCACTTGCGAGGCACTCGGGAACTGCGATTTGCGCACTCTGGGCATCGAATACGGCACGACGCTCCAGACCCTGGAACCGGCCCACGACCAGGGGGCCGGCTTCCGCAGCGTCACCGAGAACCGGTTCACCGGCGCGAACCACGACTACATCCGCGACGATTGCCACGCCTTCATCCTGCGCGAGCCGTCCCGGTGCATCGACTGCGGCCGCTGCGCAGCCGTCTGCGCCGATGTCGTGGGCGCCGCCTGCTACGACTTCATGCGGACCGGCTTCGACACGCTCGTAACGACGCCGCTCGACATGAGTCTCAACGACACGCCGTGCGTCTCGTGCGGCCGTTGTGCCGAAACGTGTCCGACCGGCGCCCTCATGCTCAAGCCGCGCGTCCTGGAGAAGTACGACGTGGACGAGAGCAGGTGCATTCTGTGCGGCATCTGCGTCGACGCCTGCCCCTACGATGCACTGCGCGGCGGCCAGGACAACGAGCTTGCCCATACGGGCCGCGCCGATCCGGAGATCGACCTGATCGGGCTCGCGGCCGTTGATCGCGAAACTGAAGTCACCTACATCCGACGCGAGCGCGACTGGCTTGTCCATGCGCTCGCCGAAGGACGCATCGAGAGCCCATTGGAGGCGCTACCGGAGTTGCCGCAGTCCCTGGTGGGTGGCCCCGGGAAACGCCCCGGTTCGGGCCGGCGATGACCGCCTTGATGACCGCCACCATGTTCCAGGCCGCGGGATCGGCCCAGGGTTCCGGCAGGCCGGGACTTTCGGAGGAGGGAAGAGAAGCATGCCGATAGGCGACTCGATCCCAGTGGCTGGGATTCGCTGGGACGACGTGCTGTTCGTCGTCCTGGCCGCGTCTCTCCTGGGGTCGGCCTTGCTGGTCGTCACCCTGCGCGACATCATCCGCTGCGGTCTGGCGCTGATCGTCTCGCTGGCATCGCTGGCGGGGATCTATGCCCTGATGGGCGCCCCGCTGGTCGCCGCCACGCAGGTTCTCGTCTACATCGGCGCGATCAGCGTCCTAATCCTCTTCGCGATCATGATGACTCAGACCAAGAACGCCCCCAGCCGGCTGACATTCCAGACGCAGGCCTGGTTCGCGGCCGTTGCGGCGGCGGTCATCGCAATCGTGATCACCGTCGCGATCCTGGCCACCAGCTGGCCGGCCGCCGGGCAGAGACTCGTGACGGCAACCGCGGACGTGGCCCACAAGCTCTTCGCCGACTACGTCCTGCCGTTCGAGGTGGTTAGCGTGCTGCTGACGGCGTCCGTGATCGGAGCCGTCTACCTGGCCCACCGCGAGCCCGCCGCGCCCCGGGAGGATCGGCCGTGACCAACTCGCTCGACTCCTACCTGGTGCTGTCGGGCCTCCTCTTTGCCATCGGGACGTTTGGCTTCCTGGCCCGCCGCAACGCCATCAGCATGCTCATGTCCATCGAGCTGATGATCAACGCGGTCAACCTGACCATCCTCGCCTTCGGCGCCTTCGTCGCGAAGCTGCACGTGGACGCCTCGGTCATCGCCCTGCTGGTGATCGCGGTTGCCGCGGCCGAAGCGACGGTGGGCCTGGCAATCGTCGTCGCCATCTTCAGGAACAAGAAGACTCCCCTCGTGGACGAGTACGACTCGATGAAGGATTAGGCGATGACCTTCCTGATCCCGCTCATCCCGCTGCTGCCACTGCTGGGCTTTGCGATCACGGGGCTTCTCGGCCGCCAGATGGGCCGCGAATCGCACACGATCGCCGTGTGGGCGGTGGTGGCGTCCTGGATCGTGGCGATGGTCGTCACGGTCGGCGCCCTGACCCACTCCCTCGGTTTCGGCGCGAGCGGCGCGGGCATCACCCTCTGGAACTGGATCCCGGCCGCGGGCTTCCACGCCGACATGGGCTTCTTCGTCGACTCGCTGACGGCCTGCCTGCTGATCGTGGTCACGACCATCGGCATGCTCGTTCACATCTACTCGATCGGATACATGGCCCACGACGAGGGCAAGTGGCGCTTCTTCGCCTACCTCAACCTGTTCATGTTCTCGATGCTGGTTCTGGTGCTGGCGGACAACCTCTTGCTCGTCTTTGCCGGCTGGGAACTCGTCGGCTTATCCAGCTATCTGCTGATCGGATTCTGGTACCCGCGCCGCTCCGCCGCGCTGGCCGCCAAGAAGGCCTTCCTGGTCAACCGCGTCGGCGACATGGGCTTCGCGCTCGGCATCATGGCCGTCTGGACGCAGNNCACGTCTGGCTGCCGGACGCAATGGAGGGCCCCACCCCGGTCTCCGCCCTCATTCATGCGGCGACGATGGTCAATGCCGGCGTCTACCTCGTCGCCCGCTGCAACCCGATCTTCGGCAAGGCGCCGGAAGTGATGGTGGTCGTTGCCGCGATCGGCATCTTCACCGCCATCCTGGCCGCCTCGATCGCGATGACCCAGACGGACATCAAGCGCGTCCTCGCCTACTCGACACTCTCCCAGCTCGGCTACATGTTCGCCTCGCTGGGCGTCGGGGCCTGGACGGCGGCGATCTTCCACTTGATGAGCCACGGCTTCTTCAAGGGGCTGCTCTTCCTGGGCTCCGGGTCCGTCATCCACGCCGTGGACGGCGAGCAGGACATGCGCAAGATGGGCGGCCTGGCCCGCAAGATCCCCACGACATACGTGACGATGCTCATCGGCTCGGTGGCCATCGCCGGCGTCCCGCCGCTGGCCGGCTTCTTTTCCAAGGACGAGATCCTGGGCGGCGCCTTCAAGAACGGTTTCCTGTGGGTCTGGGCCATCGGCTTCGTTGTCGCCGGCATGACCGCCTTCTACATGTTCCGGCTGATGGGCATGACCTTCTGGGGCCCGAGCCACGTGGATCCCGAGAAGGTGGGCCACATCCACGAGTCGCCGTCCACGATGACCCGGCCGCTCATCCTTCTGGCTATCCCGGCCGTCTTCCTGGGTATGGCGATCGGTTTCCCGCCGGAGACGGGGCTGCTGCACAGCTGGTTGCAGCCCGTCTTTGAGGCGACGATCGCCGCGAGCGGCCGGACTGAGGCCGCCTATTCCTTCCTCGGTATCGACGGCGCCCTGGCAATCGCCACCACGACCCTCGTCGCAATCGCGATCGTGGTGGCCTGGCGCCTCTTCGGCGTCGATATGCCGTTCTGGAGTCTTCGGTCCCAGCCCCGCCCGGATCGGGTCCGCCAGATGAGCGGTGCACGGGGCATGTCCTTCCTGTACCGCGCCTCCTCCAACAAGTGGTGGTTCGACGACCTGAACAACCTTCTGTTTGTCGTGTGGGGCGGCAAGCTCGCGAACGCCGTCTTCTGGTTCGACCGGACGATCATCGACGGCACGGTCAACGGCGTGGGTACCGTGACGACTGCGGCCGGGATGCGGCTCCGCACGGTCCAGACGGGTCGAGTGCAGAACTATGCCCTGGGGATTGCCATCGGCCTGATCGCGATGGCAGTCGCCTACCTCCTGATTGCGGTTCGGTAGGAGGTAGAGACGATGCACCTGCCGATCCTGAGTCTGATCACTCTCACCCCGCTCATCGGGGCGATCGTTGTCGCCGTCCTGCCGTCCAGCAACCAGGGCATCATCCGGCGCACGGCCCTGTTCTTCGCCCTCGTGGCATGGGTCTTGTCCCTGCTGCTCCTCGCCGCCTACGCCTTCGGCCCAACCGGCTTCCAGTACCAGGAGACCACCGACTGGATCCCGGCATTCGGCATCCAGTACAAGGTCGGCATCGACGGGCTGAGCATCCTGATGGTCGTGCTGACGACCACGCTGTCATGGATCAGCATCCTGGCCAGCTTCGGGCCGATCAAGGATCGGGTGAAGGGCTACATGATCTCCTTCCTCATCCTCGAGGTCGGCATGATCGGCGTGTTCATCGCCCTGGACCTCTTCCTGTTCTACATCTTCTGGGAGATCGTCCTGGTCCCGATGTACCTGATCATCGGCATCTGGGGCGGCGCGAATCGCATCTACGCAACGATGAAGTTCGTGCTGTACACCCTGGTCGGGTCGCTGTTGATGCTCGTCGCGATCCTGGCGACGGCGTACGCGTACCAGGTCGGGCATGGCGGCTCCTGGGCCGGAGCCTTCGACTTCCAGGCGCTCGCGCAATTCGCCGCGACCGGCCACTTCTCCCAGAACCTGCAGATCCTGGCCTTCCTGGCGCTCTTCCTGGCATTCGCCATCAAGGTTCCGATGTTCCCATTCCACACCTGGCTGCCGGACGCCCACACCGAGGCGCCCACGGCCGGTTCGGTGATCCTGGCCGGCGTCCTGCTGAAGCTGGGCGCCTACGGCCTCATCCGCTTCGCGGTCCCTCTCTACCCGTACGCAGCCCACACGTTCGCCTGGCCGATCATCGTTCTGTCGGTCATCGCCATCGTCTACGGCGCCATCGTGTCGATCGTCCAGACCGATCTCAAGCGCCTGGTCGCCTACAGCTCGGTCAGCCATATGGGCTTTGTGACGCTCGGCATCTTCGTTTTCAACGCCACCGCCTTCCAGGGCGCCGTGTTGCAGATGGTCAATCACGGTCTCATCACCGGCGGCCTCTTCCTGCTCGTGGGTGTCATCTACGAACGGACCCACGACCGCACGATTGCCAGGATGGGCGGAGTGGCCTCGATCATGCCGGTCTACGCCACGATCTTCGGCTTCTTCATCCTTGCTTCGGCGGGCCTGCCCGGGCTTTCCGGCTTCGTCGGCGAGTTCCTCGTCTTCGTGGGCTCGTTCGGCATGGCGCCCGGGATCGCCGCCGCATCGATCATCGTCATGGTCCTGGCGGCCACGTATCTGCTGTGGATGTTCCAGCGCGTCGCCTTTGGCCCGCTCTCGGACTTCCTGGCCGGGCTGGGTAGCCACCTGACCGACATGAACAGGACCGAGCTGATCACACTGCTGCCGCTGGCGGTCCTGATAGTCGTGCTCGGGCTCTTCCCGAGCCTGGTTCTCGATCTCCTCCGCGCTCCCGCTCAGGCGTTCCTGACGGCGGCCGCGGCGGTTGGCCGCTAAGAGGAGACGCCCAGATGAGCTGGTCCGACATCGGCACGATCGCGCCAATCGTCATCGCCGTCCTGGTTGCGGCGGCGGTTCTGATCGTGGATATGGCCATGCCCGGCCGGCGGGATGCGATCCTCGTCACGTCCCTCGGCGGGCTCGGCCTGGTCGCCGTGGCGATCCTGGTCCAGGCAGGCCACTCCGGCAGCGCCTTCGGGGCCGCCTACTCCCTCGACAACCTGACCGTCTTCCTCGACATTCTGTTCGTGGTCATCGCGGCCATGACCATCATGTTCGCAGGCGATTACCTCGAGCCGCGCGGCCTGCCGCTCGCCGAGTTCGCGGCAGTTCTGATTTTCGCCGTAACCGGCGGAATGCTCGTCGCCGGCTCAACGGACCTTCTGCTGCTCTTCGTGGCCCTGGAGTTGATGGTTCTGCCCGGCTACATGCTGGCCGGCTTCGCCAGGAACGACCCGTATTCCACCGAAGGCGCGATCAAGTACTTCCTGCTCGGTTCGTTCTCCAGCGCGATCCTGCTCTTCGGGCTGGCCTACGTTTGGGGGATCACCGGGACGACCCGCGTGGACGGCGTGACTGCCGCCCTCGCGACGGCGGTCGCGCACGGCTCCATCCAGCCCGGACTGGCCATGGGCCTGGCCTTCATGACAGCAGGCGTGGCATTCAAGATGGCCGCCGTCCCATTCCACTACTGGACGCCGGACGCTTACCAGGGCTCCCCGACGCCCGTCACGGCTTATCTGTCGGTCGGTCCCAAGATCGGCGCCTTCGCCATCGCCCTGCGGCTGTTCGTGGGGGCGCTGGGTCCGCTCAAGGCCGATTGGTTGCCGGTGATCATCGTCCTGGCCGCGGCCACTATGACGCTCGGAAACCTCGTGGCGATCACGCAGGACAATGTCAAGCGGATGCTCGCCTACTCCTCGATCGCCCATACCGGCTACATCCTGGTCGGCCTGGCGGCATACGCCGGCGGCCAGCAGAGCGGAATCTCGGCGATCCTGTTCTACGGTGCCGCTTACACGTTCATGAACATGGGGGCGTTTGCGGTGATCACGGCGCTGCAGCGCCGGCCCGGTGTCAGTAGCCAGATCTCGACGTTCGCGGGATTGGGACGGCGCGATCCGTGGCTCGGGGCGCTGATGGCGCTCTTCCTGCTATCGCTCACCGGCATCCCGCCGCTGGCCGGCTTCTGGGCCAAGGCCTACGTGATCCTGGCCGCAGTTCAGGCCGGCGGGTGGCTGACCGCCCTGGCGGTGCTGGCCATGGTGAACGCGGCCGCGGCGGCCTTCTACTACCTCCGGGTCGTCGTGTACATGTATATGCGCGAGCCCTCGGAGGAAGCCGTCCCGAGCCGCCCCGGTGCGCTGTTCCGAGTGGGGCTGGCGATGGCCGGAGTTGGGACGCTGATCTTTGGGCTATTCCCGGCGCTGGTCACCGCGGCCACGAACGCGGCCAGCGTCTTCCACTAGCAGGCCCTCGCGCCCCGCCCGAAGATCCGCGAACTACTGATCGCCGAAGGGAGCGATCGAGGCGGAAGGCAGGGCGACGTTCGGGCCGCCGGACGGCGGCACCGTGAGGACCGGTAGAGGCGTCGGTGTTTCCTGCACCAGGATCACTGCCGTCGGCCTCGCAGGCACGTTGATGGTCGCACCCGGCAAGGCCACCACGACTGCGACGGCAACGAGGAGGGCTGCGGCCACACCGGCCAGAGCGCCAAAGAGAAGGTTCTTTCGACCAAACATGGTCTGAGAGTACCAAGGATCGCCGCGCGTGTCGCGGATGGCGGACTCGATGTGCCTTGCGGCTCGGCGGCTCGGCAGCTCGGCGGCACGGCGGCACGGCGGCTCGAGGCCGAGTTTCGGTGTCCTGCCTGAGGCGGATGGGGCGGGCGCCTGCTAGGATGCCGGACGATGCGACGCTTGCGTTCGACCCTCACGCGCCTTCGTTCGATCCTCAGGAGTATCTACCGCTCCGTGCTGCGGCCGATCGGCCGGATGGCGCGCGATCTGATCGGGCTGGTTCCGGCGCTGATCGCCGGCGCCGGTGTCTTCCTGGTCGTCGCCGGCCTCTTCTACTACCTCCAGCCGGCCGCTGCCGAGTCTCTGGCCACGCCTACTCCGCCGCCGGCGTCATTGGCTCCATACACATTGCCGCCGATGTCGTCGATCGGGCCTTCGGCTGGAACGAGCGTGGAGACTGCCGCCGCGACGCGCGTCGCCGTCCCGGCTCTCGGCATCGATTTGCCGGTGATCGCCTCCCAGGCACACGAGGAGTTCCCTCTGTGCAACGTAGGCGAGTACCAGATCATAGACAAGCCGCTCGGCTACCCCGGCCTCCCGCAGGCAACCTACATCTACGCCCACGCCAGAACCGGGGGCATGTTCCTGCCGCTGCTGACGCAGTCCCAAGCCAACAACGGCGCCGGGATGATCGGCATGTGGGTCGAGGTCTACACAGACGACAACAAGGACCACGTCTATCAGATAAGCCAGGTCATCCGCCATGTCCCGGACTCCCCCACGGCATTTGATCTGGCCCTGGCCGCAACGACGGATCAGCTCTGGCTGCAGACGTCAGAGGGAGACGGCGTCAAGATCACAACCAAGTTGCAAGTCGTGGCCGTGCCCATAGGCGTGGTGGCGGCCAGCCCCGCCGCGGCGCATCCCGCCGGCCGCGGCAATGTCTGCCCCGGCAAGCACACCCCAATCTGCACGACCGCCAACGGCGTCGGCTGCCGCCGCGCCTAGCCAGAAGCGGCGGTTCGCGCCACGCGGGCGATCCGGCTCTAGATCCAGTCGATGCGGCGCAGAGCGGCGGCAGCGATGCCCGCCAGCACGAGACTCCCGAACGCGACGATCCAGAAGCCGGGCCCCTCGTCGAGCCTGAACGCGAACTGCGCCTCGCTCATGCCGAAGATCCCGCCCACCGCCCCGATCCCCGCGACCACGACCGTCACTCCGGTCAGGCGCTTCATGATCAGCGACAGGTTGTTGTTGACGGTGGAGAGGTAGGTTTCGAGCGTCGCCGAGGCAAGCTCGCGGTAGGTATCGAGTTCGTCGGTGAGTCGGATGAGGTGGTCGTAGGCGTCCCGGAAGTACAGCCGGGAGTCGGTCGAGATGTGCTTGTCTTCGCGACTCGACAGAGCGTTGAACATCTCGCGCTGGGGCGAGGTTACGCGGCGGATCTGGATCATCTGGCGCTTGAGGTCGAACAACCGCTCCAGCAGAGCTCGATCGGCGCGATTGACCACCTGGTCTTCGAGGTCGTCGATCTCGTCGCCGAGCTGGTCGAGGATCGGGAAGTAGTTGTCGATGACGTCGTCCGCGAGAGCCCAGAGCAGGTAGTCGGTGCCCCTGGCCAGCACTTCCTCCACGCCTGATCGCAGGTGCCGGGTGGCGCGTGGATCCCACCAGATGCTGTGGTTGCTGAGCAAGAAGCGCTCGCCCAGGACGAAGTCCAGCTCGCGCTCGTAGATCTGGTCGTTGTCGAAGCCGAGCGAGAACATCACCACGTGGAGCAGATCGCCGACCTGCTCAAGCTTCGCTCGCTGGTCGCGCTCGGCGATGTCTTCGACGAGGAGTGGGTGCAATTTGAGGATCGCCGCGACCCTCGCCTTCAGCTCATGATCGGCGCCGCAGACGTCGATCCACAGCCGAGCCTGGCGTCGCCCCAGCGCCTTCGGCAGTTCGACCATCGCGTCGTCGCCATCCCACTCCCGGCAGACGCCGTTCTCGAGAACGGCCAGCTTGACCACGCCCGCCGCGCCGGCGGGTGCCTGGGCAGCCGGCGCCGTTGCGGCGAGGGCGGCCGCGGAGTCGCCCTGGTCGGCAACGCCCGATGTGCTAGAAGGCGATTTCGCCATGCTCGATCTCCTCGGCTGGGCCGCTTCCCACTTGACGGTCGTGGCCCGTCCGGGCGCGCAGCAGGAGCGCCGGAGCCATCGCCACGAGGGTAATCATCGCTGCGACAAGGAATATCCCCACCAGGATGGCCGCCCCCTTGGTCGCCGCCCACTGCTCGAGGGCCTGAGCAACCAGGCCGTCTTGTATCGGCCGGTCTCGCAGGTAGGCGGGGATGTACTGCTTGTAGGCGTCTCCGGATCCGTAGATCTCGTTCGAGATGCGAGTGATTGTGGTGGATCCGTAGGCGGTGAGGGCGGCCATTCCCACGGCCATGCCGATCATTCGGGCCACGGTGACCGTCGCCGAGGCTGCCCCAAAGGCCGCCCGCCCCGCGGCCTCGACGGCGGCGGCGGATCGGGGCGTGACGGTCAGCCCAAAGCCCAGGCCAAAGAGAGCTCCGGACGCGGCGAACACCGTCGTTGAAGTGCCGGGATTCGCCGTCGACATCCACGCCAGGCCGGCGGTGCTCAGTGCCAGACCGAGGATCGTCAGGAGCCTCGGCGAGATCAGCCGGGCCAGGAAACCCGACGCAAGCGCTCCGACGGCCATCAACCCGGCAATCGCTCCAAGAACGACGCGCTGCTCCGCCGGGCCGCCGTACAGAACCCGATCGACGAAGACCGCCCCACCGACGATGGCAGTGGCCATCCCATACCCGGTCAGGAGCGAGATGAGCGCCGCGGAGGAGAAGACCCGATCGGCAAAGAGGCGCGGGTCCAGGAAGGGCAGCGGCCGCCGGAGACCGTGCCAGACGGTCAGCAGCATGACCACCACTCCGCCGCCGATGAGCCCGCCCACTGCGATCTCAGTGGGAACGCCGAAGACCTGATCGGAGTTGCCGATGAGCGTCGTCCCGGCCAGGATCGAGGCGAGAGCAACGGTAAAGAGCGCGGCGCCCAACACGTCCAGCCTGGCGGGCTGGCGGCGCGTATCCCAGCCCGAGCTCGCGGCCCAGGCGATGACGAAGGCGCAAATCCCGATGGGGACGTTGACGTAGAAGACCCACCGCCAGGACGGGGCGATGGTCGCCACCAGCGCCCCACCGGAGATGCCCAGGTTGGCGAGAGCGGTTTCGGGATGGATCGCTTCCAGGACGGCCGCGCCGATGAATGGACCGGCAGCCATGCCCAGGAATGTGAGGGCGCCGATGATCCCGAGCGCCCTGGGCCTCGCGTTGCCCTCGAAGAGGTGGGAGGCGGCCGCGGTCGCGACCGGGATGATGGCACCGCCACCGACAGCCTGGACCAACCGCGCCGCGATGAGTTGATCGAGGCTCTGAGAGAGTCCCGCCAGCAGAGAGCCGATCGTAAACACGGCGAGCGCGGACAGGAATATCCGGCGCGCGCCCCACAGGTCGGTCAGGCGGCCGGCAAGAGGCATCGTCACGACGTAGACCAGCAGGTAGCCGTTGATGATCCATGACGCCTTGCGCAAGTCCGTCCAGTCGGCCAGGCTGGCGAGGATCTGCGGCAGGGCAACCGCCGTCACCATCAGTTCGAGGCCGGCCAGGAAGACTCCGATTCCGAGAACGCACAGGAGCGGGTAGGAGTCGCGTCGACGCATGTCGGCAGTGTACGGGCGGGCCGTCGGGACTGCGCCCGCAACCTGGCCGGCGGCGACTCAGGCGAGACTCGTCCTACTATTGCCTCCACCGACCCCCACACCCAGTCGAAGCACCTGGAGGTCACCGATGATAGGAGTCCCGTTCCGCCGCGCTCCGTTCGCGCTGGCGGTTCTCCTTGTCCTGGCGGCGCTCCCGGCCGGGTGCGGTTCCGATGCGCCGGAGACCGTGAATTCGGCCGGCGTTCCCTGCGAGCACTGGTGCGGCACCGGCTCGGCCACGGCGAAGATCGCCGGCACCACCACGACCATCAAGGGCGGGGGATGTTACGACCAGGGCTCGGCCGGTGTGGATGCCCGCTTCGGCGACTGGCAGGGCACCGAAGGCAGCAGCGACTACCTCCAGGTCGTCGCCTTCCGGGCCGGCGGCCCTACTCCCACACCGGCCTCGACCGCGAGCCCGCAGGCCAGTCCGGGCGCCACCGAATACCCGGGCGATAGCGTCAGCGGCAGTGCCAACGGCACTGCCTTCGTCCTCGGCACGGACACGGTCGTCACGCTCAGCGCGGACGGCACGGGCTCGTTCTCAGGCACCGACGACAGCGGCGCCGGCCGAGTATCGGGCACCTTCACCTGCGGCTGAGTCATCGCCGGGCGTTCGGCATCCAGTCGGCCGCCGACCGCCGCCGGCTTCTGCTTCTGGTTGACAGCCGACACCCGCTGGCCTAGCATCAACCATCGTTTATATATAGGCTGGTTGGTTCGGGGCGCCGGCGCCTCGACGGCGCCGCGGGACCAGCTGGTCGGCGGCCCGCACCGTAGAGATGAGGCCACCCTCTTGCCGTCACCAGCGCATTTCAGGGGCACCGTCGCCACGATCGTCGATCAACCCGACGACCTGCGCGAGTTGCGCGTCTTCCACAAGGCTCTGGCGGATGTGAACCGGCTGCGCATCGTCCAACGGCTGGCGCAGGGGCCGGCCACCGTTGGGGAACTGATCGAGACCGTCGGTCTCAGCCAGCCGTTGGTTTCCTGGCACGTCGGCCGCCTCAGGGTCGCCGGCGTCGTCGAAACCAGGCGCGCCGGCCGAGAGGTCCTCTGCCAGCTCCGGCCGAACGTCTTCGACGAGGTCGTGCAGCGCGAGCGAGTTCTGCTCGGCCTTGCCGGAGCGGAGCCGGTCGCGGCCGTTCCACCGGTCTCGGCAGCAGCCTCGCCGCGCAAAGAGGCGCACTGACCATGGGCGACCAGTCGTTCGTGTCGCAGGACATGCGCGCGCGAGTCCGTAACGCGGTCACGCCCATCGCCCTCGCGGCCGGGAAGGTCGGCCTCACGCCCAACGCCCTGACCGTCATCGGCTTCCTCATCAGCGGCGTCGCGGCGGCGGCGGGGGCCGCCCAACTGTGGCTCCTCGCGGCCGGCCTCGTCATCTTCGGCGGCTCCTTCGACATGCTCGACGGTGGCCTTGCCCGCGCCCAGAATCGGGTTACCCGGTTTGGGGCCTTCCTTGACTCCACTCTCGACCGCTGGGGAGAAGGGGTCGTCTACATCGGGATCGTGGCCGGGGCTTCCGCAGCCGGCTTTGTCGCGGGCGCCGTCCTGGCTGCCGCCGCGGCCGTGTCCAGCTTCCAGGTCAGTTACACCCGGGCCAAGGCCGAGAGCCTCAAGCTTCACGGTGAAGTCGGTATCGCGCCTCGCGCCGAGCGGCTCGTCGTCCTGACCATCGGCCTCGTTCTGACGGGCCTCGACGGCGGCCTGGTCGCCGGCGCGCGGGGCCAGATCTGGCTGTCGATCGCACTCGGCGTCATCTTCGTCACGGCCAGCATCACGGCCGTCCAGAGAACCTGGCACGTGCGTTCACAGCTTCGCCAAGAGGAGCAGGGAGCCAAGTGATCGGTCCCAAGAAGTCGGGCGAAGCCTCGCCGGAGCCAACCAAGAAGTTCGAAGCCCCCCACCGCATGGAGAAGGAGACCTTCTTCACGCACCTGGCAGGCATCACTGCCGTCAGCTTCTGGAAGACCGGGTCGTGGATCACCGGCCATCTGCCGGCGGGACCGGTGTACAAGGTCGGCAGCTGGCTGTCGCTGATCGGCTATGCCGCCAGCCCAACCCGCCGGCGCTGGCTTCGGTCCAACTTCGGCCACGTCCTGGGCGTCTCGCCGGACGACAAGGCCGCTCACAAGATGGCCCGCAAGGCGTACCTCAACTACTCCCGCTACCTCATGGAGCTGATGCGGCTGCCGTGGATGAAGCCGGACAAGGTCGATCGACTGCTCGAGGTCCGCAGCCTCGACAGGTTCCATGAGATCTACCGCGAGTCCAAAGGGGTTGTTCTCGTGGCCGCCCACCTCGGCAACAACGAGGCCGCGGCCGCCGGTTTCGCCAAGCAGGGACTGGCCATCAACGTCGTCGGCGACGACAGCTCCTACCCCGAGCTATACGACCTATTCGCCCGCCAGCGGGAAAGCTGGGGCGTGAAGATGATCGCCTGGCGCAACCTGCGCGGCGTCTTCGGCGCTCTCCGGCGCCACGAGGGGCTCGTCCTTCTCGTCGACTGGGGCTACCGCGAAGACGGCATCCCGGTGAAGATGTTCGGCGCCTGGACCACGCTCCCCGCCGGTCCGGCCATCCTCGCCGCCAAGCACGGTTCGTCGATCGTGCCGTTCTCGATCAACCGATTGTCCGATGGGACATTCCGCGCCGCGGCCGGCGAGCCGATTCTCGTCCCGTCAGACTCGCCGTCGGACCTGGCCATCGCCACGCAGAAGATCGCATCGGCCCTGGAGGGCCACATCTCTCCGGCGCCGGAGCAGTGGTACATCTTCAAGCCGATCTGGCCGGCCACGGCCGAGGAAGCGGCTCGCCTCGAAGCCCGGAACACAGCGGCCATGGCCAACGATGCCAAGGGCGCGTCGCCGAAGGGCGGCGAGAAGCCGCAATCCACGGAGAAATGACCCCAACTTCATCCTCTGCGCCCGGCCGCCCGGCCGCCGAGCGGCGCGGACTCCGGCGCCGACTCTCCGACAACCTGACCGCCCTGCTGGCAATCGGGGCGTTGAAGCTGATCCTGCACATGCCCGACCGGCCGATCTGGGCACTGGCCGATGCCGCCGGTGCGATTTCGTACCGCGTCTCGGCCGACCGGCGTGACCGCGCCAGGCGGAATCTGCGCCGGATACTGGAGTGGATGGCGGCCAACGGCCGGGGACCCGAGTCGTACCGTGCGGCCGCCGCGGACCCGCAGGCCCTCGAGGCGCTCGTACGATCGGCCTTCAAACACCACGCCGCCTACAACGTGGAGCTGGCCCGAGCCCCCAGGTTCACCGAGAGCTGGGTGGCCGAGCGGCTCGATGTGGAGAATCCGGTCGAAGTCGACGCCTGGCTTACCCGCGACAAGGCATTGATCCTCATCGGCATGCATTTCGGCGCGATCGAGGTTCCGGGCATCTTCGCCATCCACCATGTCGGCCGGATGGTGAGCCCGATGGAGACCGTCGCCAACGCCCGTGTCCAGCGCTACATCCTCTCGACACGAGACACCATCGGGATCACGATTGTGACCCTCGAGGAGGCGGTCACCAGGCTGCTTGCCGCCCTCCGCAACAACGAGGCCGTCGGGCTGGTCGCCGACCGCAACCTCACCCCCGGCGGCATCGAGGTCGAGTTGTTCGGCGCCCCGACGAAGATTCCGGCCGGACCGGTCTTGCTGGCCGCCGAGACCGGCGCTCCGGCATACATGTCGGCCGTGCGGCGGATCGGCCCGGGCCGCTATCGTGGCAGAGTGCGGGAGCTTCCTCCGCCGGCGGGGGCAAATCGGCGGGAGCGCAGTCGGGCCATGGCCCGTGAGGAAGCCAGGCTTTTCGAGGAGTTCATCGTCGACGCACCGGAGCAATGGCTGGCCCTGTTCCACCCGATCTGGCCGGACCTCGAGCTTCGCGACGCCAAGCTCGCGCAACCGCAACCGCAACCGCGCGAAGACGGAGACCACGCATGACCCCGAGGGAAGCGCCGGACGCCACTCTTCAAGAGAATCCGCGTCTCGGCCGGGCCGACATGCACATCCATTCGATCGCCTCGGATGGAACGGCATCGGCCGCCCAGATCCTCGATTACGCCGAGACCCACACGGACCTCGACGTGATTGCCATCGCGGACCACGAACGCATCGAGGCCGCAGTGGAGTGCCAGCGGCTGGCCCGCGAACGCGGCAGTCGGGTGGAAGTGGTTGTGGCCGAAGAGGTCACGACGCGCAGCGGCCACCTCCTGGGCGTCTTCCTCCAGGCCCGCCTCAAGCGGAATCAACGCCTTGAGACGACCGTCGCCGAGATCCACGAGCAGGGCGGGCTGGCCATCGTGCCCCACCCCTTCTCCGCGTTCACCAAGGGCATGCGCAAGCACGCCATCATGCGGATCCACCTCTCTGCGGATCCGCTCCTCTACTGGGACGCCCTGGAGGGCTACAACCCCTCGACCGCCGGGCGATACGGCCGCGCCGCCACGATCCGGCTCGCCGCCGAACTGGGCCTCGCAATCGTCGGCAACAGCGACGGCCATACCCTCGACACGATCGGCGACGGCCGGACCCATTTCACCGGGTCCACGGCCGAGGACTACCGGCGCGCGATCCTGGACCGGACCGCCACCGGCTCGTGTGTCGACTGGGGCTTCGCCCGCGAGGCCCTCATATACACCCGCCAGGTCCGCAAGCAGGCCCGCGACGTTTCTCGCTGGGGCCGTCGCACTATCCTGCGCGGCGATGTTCCCCGAGATCTGGGCGTCCCCACGGACCAGCTGACCCTGCACCGGCAGCGCGAGGCGGAGTACCTCTCGGGCCGGGCCACGGCGCGGCGCGAAGTCGAGGAGCCGTCCACGTGAAGATCGGCCTGGTCACGCCGTATGTCTACCCCGTGCCGGGTGGCGTGAACGAACACGTCCGCTTCCTCTACGAGAACCTGCGCCTGCGCGGCCACGACGTCCGCATTCTGACGAGCAGCCACGGACTGCAGCGATCGTCCGAGGGCGACGTGATCCGAATCGGCAAGGGCTTCAGCGTCCCGAGCAACGGCTCGGTGGGAACGATCACGCTATCGCCGAGGTATGTCTCGCAGGTCCAGCACGTCCTCGATCGCGAGCGCTTCGACCTCCTCCACTTCCACGAACCCTTTGTGCCATTCCTGTCGCTCGTGGTACTGCGCCAGTCCACGAGCGTGAACATCGCTACGTTCCACGCCTATGCCGGCTTCTCGCCGGCGATGGAGCTCGGGAGCAAGACACTCCAGGGCTATGCCAGCCGCCTCCACGGCCGGATCGCGGTGAGTGCGGCGGCGCGCCATTTCGTCGATCGGTTCTTCCCCGGCGACTACAAGGTGATCCCAAACGGCGTGGACGTCGGACGCTACCAGCGAGCGGTTCCGCTGGCGCGCTGGCAGGACGGCTGCCCGAACATCCTCTTCGTCGGGCGCCTGGAGGACCGCAAGGGCCTGCCGCACTTGCTCAAGGCCTTCAGGCTCGTCCGCAAGAGCGGCGCCGAGTGCCGGCTCCTGATCGTCGGTTCGGGCCCGCAGGAGCGAGAGGCACGCCGCTACGTCATGACGCGCGGCCTCCACAACGTCGAGTTCCTGGGCAGAGTCAGCGACGCCGAGAAGGCCCAGCTCTTCAGAACGGCCGACATATTCGTCTCGCCGGCGACCGGGCGCGAGTCGTTCGGGATCGTCCTGCTGGAGGCCATGGCGGCCGGGACCCCGATCGTCTGCAGCGACATC
>PMIE01000079.1:0-68482 GCA_003156975.1 Chloroflexota bacterium
TCCTGGCGGAAGTGGTCCAGGTTCTCCTCGGTAAGCCGACCCTCGAGGAAGGCCCGCGCGTAGATTCCCGGCGCCGCGTGGCCCTGGTAGAAGATCTGGTCTCCGGACGCGCCGTCGTCCTTGCCGTGGAAGAAGTGGTTGAAACCCACCTCGTATAGCGTGGCGGCGCTGGCGTAGCTGGCCAGGTGGCCGCCGATGCCCGGGTGGGCCGTGTTTGCGCGCAGGACCATCGCGACCGCGTTCCAACGGATCAGCCGCCGGATTCGCCTCTCGATCGCCTCGTCGCCCGGGAAGAACGGCTCCTGCTCGGGGCTGATCGTGTTGATGTAGCGAGTCTGGGTCAGCGGCGGCAAACCGACATGGAGCTGACGCGCCCTCTTGAGGATCTTGTAGAGCAGGAATCGGGCGCGCTCATCGCCTTCCTGGCCGTGGATCTGGTCGAGCGCATCCAGCCACTCCTGCGTTTCGGCAGGATCTATGTCCGGCAGCTGCTGCTTGAACTCGTCGAAGTACATCGCTCGGACCTTCTCCGGGGCCACGTTCGGAACGCCGGCCGCGCTTGAGGGCATCCACCTGCGACTGAGGGTAGCCGATCGACGACCGAAAGTGGCGCGGACAGCCCGCCCGGATCAGCCCGCGGGCCGCAGATTTGGCGCGTCGGCCGCCGCGACGGCTGGCAGGCATCTGGCCGCCGGTCCACGCGGCTCTTCGCCGCCGATTGCCTATCGCCTTGCGGAACGAAAGGGCGCACAGTATCCGCCGTACGTCGGCCGGGGATGGTCGGCGAATGATGGAGCGAGACCATGAGCACCCTGCCCCTGGTCCTGGTTGCGGACGACGAACAGCGCATTACCAAGCTCGTGTCGATGGCCCTCACAGGCGAAGGGTTCCGAGTGGTGACGGCTGCGGGGGGCGAGGAGGCGCTGGCCAAGGCCGAGGAAGTCCGGCCCGACATCATCCTGCTGGACATCGTCATGCCGGACCTGGACGGAATCGAGGTCATGCGTCAGATACGCGAGCGCCGATCCGTTCCGGTCATTCTGCTGACCGCCCGAGGCGCGGCTTCGGACAAAGCCAAGGGCCTGGATCAGGGCGCCGACGACTACATCGCCAAGCCATTCCACCTCGACGAACTTGCGGCTCGAGTCAGGGCCGTCCTGCGGCGCGCGTCGGGCGTGAGCACGGGGATCGGCGCCGTCCGTTTCGACGATGTCGAGATAGACCTGGAGCGTCGGATCGTCACCCGCGGCGGGGAGATCGTCGAGCTGTCAAGAACCGAGTGGCTGCTTCTCCAGCACCTGGCCGCCAACGCCGGGAAGGTCGTGCTCCACACGGAGCTCCTGACCAAGGTGTGGGGCCCTGAATACCGCGACGACCTCCAGTACCTGCGGGTCTGGGTCAGCCGTGTGCGCCGCAAGCTGGGCGCCAGGCCGGGCGAGCCCGGTCGAATCAAGACATTCCAGGGCATCGGCTACCTGCTGGACGTCGAGCCGGGACGCCTGGAAGAGAGCCACGACGACAACCGAAGCCACGGCACCGCGCCTGCGCCCGCAGCCGCGCCTGCGCCCGCAACCTTGCCTGAGTCGGCGCGGGCCAAGGCAGCCGGCGAGGCGTCTCAGGATCAGGTACGTCACGACGTCAGCCGCCAGAACAGCAAAGCCAGGGGCTAGGAGAGCACCGGAGCGAGCGCACTTGAGGGTGCGTGAGCGAGGAGCGCAAACGCCAACGACGGAATGCGCCGCCCGCTTTGGCGATCAGCGACTCGCTCGGTCCGGCGAGCGCAGTCCTAGGCGGCGGAGAGCACCGGAGCGAGCGCACTTGAGGGTGCGTGAGCGAGGAGCGCAAACGCCAACGACGGAATGCGCCGCCCGCTTTGGCGATCAGCGACTCGCTCGGTCCGGCGAGCGCAGTCCTAGGCGGCGGAGAGCACCGGAGCGAACGCACTTGAAGGTGCGCGAGCGAGGAGCGCAAACGCCAACGACGGAATGCGCCGCCCGACCGAGCGAGAAAGAGACAAGCGGCCCGGGGAGGGGGACCCGAGCCGCTTGCTTCATAAGAAGACGCCCCGTCACCGGCGTCTCCGTCTTCGAATTTCATCCGTTCAACTGAAGAATGGCTAGCGTAGATGAGACAGCCTGACGACCGCTCGATGCTCGTCCGCGGCGCCGTTGCATCCGCATTGCAGAGCCCAGCGCATGGCCCGCGAGACAGCTGATTGGGTCGGTTGCGCTGTCGCCCGCTATCGCGTACAACCATCGGAGAACTCGCATCGCGACGCACATTGCGAGGAAGGTGGAGGAGGGCCGGCCAATGACGGGTACCTGGAAGTCCACGCATTCGGGCGCATGGGCCGTCGATGATTCCGAGGCGCGATACGGTCCCCAGGTCGCACTTGTGGTCGTGGATCTACAGAACGACTTCGCCGACCCGGCCGGAAGCCTACCGGTACGCGGCGGGGCCGAGATCGTGCCGAGCGTGAACGCTGAAATCCAGCGAGCTCTGGCCGCCGGAGCTGAAATCGCATACACGCAGGACTGGCACCCCGCCCACACGCCGCACTTCGCCCAGGATGGCGGCATCTGGCCGGTCCACTGCCTGCACGACTCATGGGGAGCCGAGTTGCACCCCGACCTCTCCGTCAAGGGTCCCATCGTGCGCAAGGGCACGCACGGCGAAGACGGCTACTCCGGCTTCTCCATGCGCAATCCCGCCGGCGGACTCCCCGTCACGACTGGGCTGGACGCCGAGCTTGCCCGGGCCGGGGTCGAGAGCCTGGTGATCTGCGGCCTGGCGACCGACTACTGCGTCAAGGCAACGGCCCTCGACGGCGTTCGGCTGGGCTATGAGACCGCGGTCCTGCTCGACGCGATTCGAGCGGTGGACCTCGAGCCCGGAGACGGCGACCGAGCTCTCGCCGAGATGGCCGAGGCCGGCGTGGTGCTGGTCGGGATTCGAGCCGCAACCAGCTGACCGAAGGCAGGACGATGCAGCTTCACCTCGTCGATGCCACGTACGAGCTGTTTCGTGCCCACTTCTCGCCGCGGCCCGGCACTCACGCCCCCGACGGCCGGGATGTCGGCGCCGTCGTCGGGCTGCTCTACACCCTGCTGACGCTGCTCCGTGACGAGGGCGCCACGCATGTCGGCTGTGCCACGGACCATGTCATCCGGTCTTACCGGAACGACCTGTATCCGGGCTACAAGACCGAGGCCGGCGTCCCGGCCGAGTTGCTGGCGCAGTTTCCCCTGGCCGAGCGAGCGATGGAGGCGATGGGTCTGGTCGTCTGGCCGATGGTTCAGTTCGAGGCGGACGACGCCCTGGCCACGGCCGCGGTGCGCTGGGCAGACGCTCCCGGCGTCGAGCGGGTGTGGATTTGCACTCCGGACAAGGACCTGGCCCAGTGCGTCCGTGGCGACCGAGTGGTGATGCGCGACCGGCGGCACGAGCGCACTGTGGACGAGGCCGGCGTGGTGGCTCGCTGGGGAGTGAAGCCGGCCTCGATACCGGACTACCTGGCACTCGTCGGTGACGCAGCCGACGGCTTCCCCGGCCTACCGGGTTGGGGAGCGCGCTCCGCGGCCGCCGTCCTTGGCCGCTTCGAACACCTGGAGGAGATCCCCGCGGACATCGGGGAGTGGCACGTCAGCGTACGTTCCGCAACCACTCTCAACGCCACGCTGAGAGCGCAATGGCCGGACGCGCAGCTGTTCCGACGCCTGGCCACTCTCGATGTGGATGCTCCGCTGCCCCAGCAGGATCCGGAGGAGTTGCGTTGGCGCGGAGCGCATCGCACCGAGTTCCGGGCACTCTGCGAGGAGCTGGGTCAGCCGCGCCTGGCCGGGCGGCCGCACCTCTGGCAGGACTGAGGCGTCGGCCGCCCTGGCTGTGTCTACCGGAACATCGCCAGCATCGTGGCGTGATGGCGCGGCGAGGCCGCGAGTGACGACCACTTCTTGGCGGGACAGGCCAGGTCGAACCACGGCCCGCCCTCCAGGGTCGTGACGGTAGCCCCGGCCCGCTCGGCGATGAGTCCGGCCGCGGCGACGTCCCACGCGGAGAGCCCGGCGCCCTGGGCATAGACGTCGAAACGGCCGCAGGCCACATACGCGAGTGTCAGCGCAGCAGATCCCATCGATCGATGTGCTCGGATTGCCCTGAGGGCCTCGTGGCGCTTGCGAACGGTGCCGCGTCCGCCGACGGCGAGCGTCGCTACCAGATCTCCCATGTCGTCCTTGTCGCCAACGTGGATCGGCTGGCCGTTGCGCAGGGAAGGTCCGTCGATGGCCCCGGCAAAGGTCTCGTCGCGAGTCGGGTCGTAGACCACGCCCACAACGGGCCGGCCCTCTGCCACGAGCGCGATCGAGACGCAGAAGAACGGGATCCCGTTGGCGTAGTTGATCGTGCCGTCGAGTGGGTCCACGATCCAAACCCGGCCGGACTTCGCGGCGCCCTGGGCGGCAACCTCGCCGATCTCCTCCGCGTAGAACGCGTCGTTCGGGTAACGTTTCTGCACCGCCCGCATGACCAGGCCCTCGCACAGGTGATCCACCTCGGTCACGACATCCCGCGGACCCTTTGCCCGGATGTCCTCCAGATGCTCGTACCGCTCCATCTGGATCCGGCCCGCCTGGTGAGCGAGGTCGATCGCCAGCTCCAGCTCCGGACCGTAGGCAGCCGACTGGCCGAGACGGGCGAGCCGCGCCCTCGCCTCTGCGCTCGATTCGGAAGCCGCACCGATGGTCATGAGTCTGCAATCCCGGCATCGAGCGCGATTTCGATCGTCCGATCGATGGCGAGATTGAGTTCATCGAGAGGCATGTAGGACTCTTCCGATGTCGCCTCTTCGGACAGGGTGTCGCTGACGGTCAGGATCGCGGCGGCGGCGGCCCTGGCGCCTGCAGCATGCGCCCGCGCGGCGAGGTAGTACAGGACCGACGTCTCCATCTCGAAGGCCAGCACACCGCGACTGCGCCACTTCGAGGAGTAGTCCGAGTCCGGGTTGTAGAACAAGTCCACCGTCGCCACCTGTCCCACGTGCGGCCTCTGGCCATGGTTCGCGGCCTGATCGACGAGGGCTCGCAACAGGCCGAAATCGGCCGTCGGGGCGTAGGGATCGCCGTGAAGGAACGTCCGCGTCGCCCCATCGACCGGGGCTGCGGCCGATGCGATCACAATCTCGCCGGTCTTGATGCCGCGGCCAATGCCGCCGCACGTACCGACGCGGATCAGACGCTCGGCACCCAGACGCAGCAACTCCTCCACCACGATCGACATGCTCGGGGCACCCATGCCGCTCGTCTGAACGCTGACCGGCACGCCTTTGTAGGTTCCGGTGTAGCCGAGCAGGCCGCGATGGTCGTTGACCTGGCGAGTCGCGCCCAGGCCGCCGTCGAACTTGCCTGCGATCCTGGTGGCGCGATTCGGGTCGCCCGGCAGAAGCACGACCGGAGCGTAGTCCCCGGCTTTGGCCCGAAGATGGATCTGGGGCATTGTCTTCTCCGGCTCGTGGCGGATCGGGCGATATCGCTGGGTGGGGCCGTTGCTCGAGAAGCGGCCTTCGGTGGAGATTCTAGGAGATGGCGCGGCATGCCATGGTGCGAGTGCCGCACCAAAGCCCAGACGGCGGGAGGGAGAACGCCGGGTGTCTGGCAACGAGAAAGGCCGGCGGGAGGGAGGACGCCCGTCGGCCTTGTGTGCGGATGCATATCTGGCTCCTTGCGTATTGACAACTCACTGCCCGTCTACTCGAGTCAACGCAATTGCGAGCTCGACTTCGGGTGGTTTGGACCGCTCAAGTCGAGATTGGTGCAGTGAGATGTGGACAAACGGTGCAGAACCTGGGATACATATACACGTTCGACCCTTGCAACTAGCCTAATTCATCGTATGGTACGGATGATCTACACCAAGCCCGTACCCTTGGATGCAAGGGCGGGCGCAAGGAAGCGAAAGCACACGAGACACTCCAGGCCCTTCATTGGCCGGTCCCGTCTCCCGGTCAAGGTGCCCACCATGGGGGCCTGAGTCGAATGAGGAAGAAGTGCGGTTCAGTCGAGCTCGACTGGGGGCGGTTGAGAGACTTCTGTGGTCCCGTGACGGTCGGCTCATTTCGAGCATCGCCCAGTCGCTGCCGCACGCTCGAGTAATGGAGTTGGCCGATTCGGGCTGGTGCGTCCTTGCGGGCGCCACCGAGCTTACGGAAGCGCTGGTGCTGCCGCTTGCGCAGGCGTCCGCCTACGGCCTGGCCGACGTCGATCCCGCCCTGCCCGCCTCCGAACGCTACGTGATAGCGCTGGGCAACGCGGTCCAGGTCTCCGGACTCGGCGACAGGATCGGCTTCGACGAGACCCCTGAAATCGCCAAGCGCAAGGTGCTCGACTACTTTTTCGCTCTGAAAGAGAACCACCACGTCGAGTTCCAGCCGATCGTCGACCTGAGGACGATGGAGGCTCACGAGTGGGAGTGCCTCTTCCGGCCTCACATGCCGATGTTGCCGCAGACGATTAGCTCCATCGTCGATGCGGCGCTCGCCGCGAAGCGCCCGGTGGACTTCGATATGTTCGTCGTTGAGGCTACTCTGGCCCGCATCGCGGCAGTCGCACATCCAGAACCCATCGGACGGCACACGCGATTCGGTATCAACCTCCTGCCGGCAAGCCTCCTTGCGCCACATTTCGAAGCCTCGGCATTCGCCGACCGCGTGCGCAGAGTCGGGCTGTCGCCCCGCCAGATAGTGGTCGAATGCACCGAGCAGCAGGCGATCGCCGATATCGGGCGCCTGAAGAAGCAGGTCCGCGCCCTGCGCCGTCTCGGTTTCGGTTTCGCCATCGACGATGCCGGTGCCGGATATGCCAGCTTCAATGTGATTGCCGCACTGGAGCCCTCGATAATCAAGATCGATCGCGAGATCGTCAGCCGGATCGGCAACAAGGACAGCGACGCGAAGAAGGCACTGGTCGAGGCCTTCGTTTCGTTCAGCAGACGAATCGGAGCCACGGTGGTGGCCGAGGGCATCGAGAACCGTCGCGACCTCCTCGCGCTCCAGGAGCGCGAGGTCGATTTCGGACAGGGCTTCCTGCTGGGTCGATCGTCACTCGTGCCGATGCAGCCTCGCCACATTCGTGCCGGCCGCGAACTGCCCCTGGCTATCTCCACCGTGGGCGCCTGGGATGGGGTCGTCAGGACGCGTGCCGCCTCAAGCAGGTAGGTCGTTCAATCGACTCGGATCTCGGAGGTGGTGTCACACTGGGGTCTGACGCTGGCGGCCCAGACCGGCAGCCCGCGAGCCGCTCGAAGGAGAAGACCATGGCCAGGGCGAAGATCGGCTACGCGGCGATGCTCGAGCAATTCCCGCCGGCCGAGGTTCTTGACTTGTGCGCCAGTGCCGAGTCGGCCGGATTCTCGGGGATCATGGCGGCCGACCATTTCCAACCCTGGACGCCCCAGCAGGGTCAGGCTTCCTTCGTGTGGGAGGTTCTGGCCGTTGCCGGCGCACGCACGAAGGGCGATCTCGGTCCCGGCGTCACGTGCCCGTCATTTCGTATGCACCCGGCCATCGTGGCCCAGGCCGCGGCAACTCTCGAGGTCATGTACCCCGGTCGAACCTGGCTCGGTCTCGGCTCGGGCGAGGCTCTCAACGAGCACATCGTCGGGGGGTACTGGCCCGAAGCCCCGGAGCGGATCAACCGCATGTTCGAGGCCATCGAGATCATCGGGAAGCTATTCAGCGGCCGCGAGGTCAAGCACGACGGACGCTTCTTCAAGATGGAGACGTGCCGCCTCTGGACGCTGCCGGAGAAGGCGCCGCCGATCTACATCGCCACGGCCGGCCCGGTGACGGCGAAGCGGACCGGGCAGTTCGCCGATGGGCTGATTACCGTGGGCGCGCCCGAAGACAAGATCGAGATGGTATTCGGCAAGTTCGCGGAGGGCGCGCGCGAGGCCGGCAAAGACCCGGCCGGGATGCCGAAGATCCTGCAGCTCCACCTCTCCTGGGCCGACACGGACGAGCAGGCGCTCGCGAATGCAGTCTCCGATTGGCCGAATGGCGGAATGCGCTTCCCCAAGCAGGACATCCGCTCGCCGCGCGACTTCGAGCAGATGGCGACGCTCGTCCGGGCGGAGGACTTCAACGGACGGATGCTCATCTCCGCCGACCCGGAGGTTCACCGCCGCGAGATCCAGAAGTTCCTCGATCTTGGCTTCGACCAGATCTATCTGCACAACGTGGGCCGCAACCAGGCCGAGTGGATCGATGTCTTCGGGCGCGATGTCCTACCGAGCCTGACGGCCTGAGGAAGACGATGCGCGTCCTGTGTCTTGCCGGGGGCGTCGGAGGCGCGAAACTCGCCGACGGCCTCCAGCAGGCTGTCGCCCAGGGTGAGTTGACGGTCGTCGTGAACACCGGCGACGACTTCGAACGGCATGCCCTCACCATCTGCCCGGACCACGACACCGTCCTGTACACCCTGGCCGGCATAGCCGATCCGAGCCAGGGTTGGGGTATCGCCGGCGAAACCTGGCAGGTCATGGAGCAGCTGGCCCGGCTCGGTGACGACACCTGGTTCCGCCTGGGCGATCGCGATCTGGCAACGCACCTCTTTCGAACCTCACGTCTGCGCTCCGGCGCCCGACCAACGGATGTGGCGCTCGAGCTGGCGCGGTCGCTCGGCGTCAGTTCTCGCATCCTGCCCATGTCGGACGACCCAGTCAGGACGCGGGTGCGGACGGCCGATGGCTGGCTGGATTTCCAGGATTACTTCGTCAGGCTGCGCCAGGCGCCGGATGTGCTGGAGGTCGCGTTCGACGGGGTGGCGGAGGCCGCGATGACGCCCGAGGTTCGCGACGCCATCCGCTCGGCCGAAGCGATCATCGTGGCGCCGTCGAATCCCATGGTCTCCATCGGGCCGATCCTGGCCGTGCCTGGTCTCCTTGCCGAAATCGTCGCCGCTCGGAGGCGGGGCGTTCCGGCGATTGGAGTCTCAGGCATAGTCGGCGGCAAGGCTTTGCGGGGCCCCGCCGACAGGATGATGACGAGCCTCGGCCAGGAGTCCAGCGCTCTCGGGGTGGCGCGCCGCTATGTCGGCGCCAACCTGCTGGACCTCTTCGTCGTAGATCGCCAGGACGAAGCTCTGGCCGGCGAGATCCGGTCGCTCGGCGTCAAGGTCGCGGTCACCGATACCGTCATGACGGACGCCGGCTCGCGTGTCAGGCTCGCGCATGAGATGCTGGCCGCGGCGGCGTCATGCGGCGCGGCACAGGCCAACGCCCCTTCCGCGGTTGCGGTCGATCTCTCGCCGCAGACGGCGAATCCAGATTATCGGGAGAGCATGAAGCGATGACGCCACCTCGCCTGTCGCACGTGGTCGCCCTCGTGCCGGTGCGTTCGCTCGGCGGCGCCAAGTCCCGGCTGGGTGAGCCGCTCGATGCCGAGGAGCGCGCCGACCTCGTGCTGGCTCTGCTCCAACGGACGGTGGAGCAGGCGCTGGCAGCCACTCGGCTGGCGGGGGTCGTGGTGGTTTCGCAAGACACCGACCTTCTCCGCCGAGCCCGGGCATCGGGCGCCGCTTCGCTGCTGCAGGAGACTGAGGGGCTCAACGCGGGCCTCGACGGAGCCCGACTCGCGGCCGGCGCCGAAGCGACCGCCGTGATGGTCCTGCCGGTCGACCTGCCGGCCATCACCGCATGGGCGATCGACCAACTGGTTGAGGCCGCGGACCTTGCGCTTGTCGAAGCTCCCGACAGAGCCCTCGTCGCACTCGTGCCGGATCAACACGGCAAAGGCACGAACGCCCTGCTCCTGGCTCCGCCGGATGCGATCCCCTTCTGCTTCGGCACCAGCAGTCGAGCGGAACATGCCGCAGCCGCCGAGGCAGTCGGAGCAACATACCTGGAACTGGACGGGCCGCTCGCATTCGACCTCGATACGTCCGACGATCTGCTCGAGGCCGACAGGCGCGGTCTTGACCACGAGGCCGGACGTTGAACGGCAACCCGGCCAATCCGGAAGTCCACTCCGGCGGCGGCCGAATCTCGGTTATCGCCCTGGAGGGGCTGCCTGAGATCCGCCCCGGCGACAATCTCGCGGCACTGTTGGTCGGTGCCATGCGAGACACGGCAGGGGTGCTGCCCCTCGCCGAGGATGATGTGTTCGTGGTTACACAGAAGGTGGTCTCGAAGGCTGAGGGGGCCGTGGTGGATCTCACGACCGTCGAGCCGCGGCCCGAAGCCGTTGCCTTCGCCGCGCGCTGGGATCGAGATCCACGACAGCTGGAGGTCGTCCTGCGCGAGGCCCGCCGCGTCGTGCGCATGGCCAACGGCGTGCTGATCACGGAGACGAGCCACGGTTTCGTTTGCGCCAACGGCGGTGTCGATGCATCCAACCTGGGCCCCGGCAGCGGGCACGTTGTGACGCTCCTGCCGGTGGATCCCGATGCGTCCGCGGCTCGCATTCGGGCGGCCGTCCTCTCCGCCTTCGGCGTTGACGTGCCCGTGATCGTTTCGGACAGCTTCGGCCGGCCGTGGCGTTGGGGGATCGTGGACGTGGCCATCGGCATCAGCGGAATGCTCCCGCTCGACGACATGCGGGGCCGGCCCGACGCCGACGGCCGGATCATGCGCAGCACGGTCAGGGCCACGGCCGACGAGATTGCCTCGGCCGCGGAGCTCGCACTCGGCAAGACCGCGCGGCAGCCCGCGGCAATCGTTCGAGGAGCCAATCCGACCCGCGGCGAAGGCAGGATCGCAGACGGGCTGATGCCGCGCGAGTTCGACCTCTTCCAGTGAACCAGGCCCGGGGCGACGACGGGGAGCCGGTCGACGGGCTTGTTCCGGCGCCACTCGAGGCCTGTTTCGAATCGCCGGACCAGATCGATCTCGAACTCTCTCTTGCGCCGCTCAGCCACGGTCGCGGCGATCCGACGATGCACTTCGGCCGCGACGGCGTGTGGCTTGCTCGCCGCACCGCATCCGGGCCGGCGACTCTGCGAATCTGGACAAACCCCGGGGAAGCCACGATCCGCGCTCAGGCCTGGGGCGCCGGTTCCGAACAGGCGCTACTGGCCGTACCCGGTCTGGCGGGTCTGCTCGACGACCCGAGCCAGCTCGTCGCGGTTCACCCCCTGATCCGTGAACTGCTGCGTCGATTCGCCGCTCTGCGACTGCCGCGGTCCGGCCAGTTGATGCCGCCGCTGATTCCGGCCGTGGTCGAGCAGAAGGTCACCGCCGGCGAAGCCCAAGCCGCGTACGCCGCGCTGGTCCGACGCCTGGGAGAGCCCGCACCAGGACCAGCCGGGCTGCGCCTCCCTCCGACCGGTGCCCGGCTGGCCGCACTCCCCTACTTCGAGTTCCACCCGATGGGCATCGAGCGCCGGCGGGCCGAGGTGCTCAGGCAGCTGGGCCGGCTGGAGTCAACGATCGAGGAGACGATGGCGTTGTCGGCGGAGCAGGCTCGCGCGCGCCTGCAGGCAATCGCCGGCATTGGGCCCTGGACCGCGGCCGAGGCCACCGCTGCCGCCTTCGGCGATCCGGACGCAGTGAGCCTGGGCGACGCCCATATTCCGGACCTCGTCTCGTGGACGCTTGCCGGAGAGCCCCGCGGCAATGACGCGCGGTTGATGGAGTTGCTCGAGCCCTACCGCGGACAGCGCGGCCGGGTCATTCGACTACTCCAGGTCTCGCGGATCAAGATACCGCGGTATGGACCCCGATTCACACCGGGACACATCGAGCGCCTTTGAGAGACGAATTGCTGCGTCCGGATCCGGCCCCCAGCGGCTAGCAGCCCGCCAGGTAGCGGCAGGGATTGACCGCGTCCGAGTTGTCGCCGAGGCCGTAAGGCCAGCCGAGCCATACCTCGAAGTGGAGATGCGGGCCGGTTGCATTGCCCGTCATGCCGACGGAGCCAATCCGCTGGCCGGCAGAGACGTGCTGTCCCGTGCGAACGCCGATCGCCGAGAGGTGGTTGTAGGTGGTGTAAAGCTTGGTGCCTTCCATCACCCAGATCATGTTGCCGCCGCCACTGTTGGACTTCTGGCCAGTGAAGACCACCGTCCCGCTGACGGCCGCATAGACGGGCGTACCCTTCGGAGCGGCGATGTCGATGGCGTGATGCCCGCTCCAGTATCCCTGGCTGATGTAGTTGTTGCCGCCGACCGGCCACACCCATCCAACGATTCTGGGAGCGCGGCTGGACGAGGTGCCCGACGTGCCCTTGGTCTTCGGAATGGCTCCGCGGGTCGCTCCTGGAATCATCAGCGTCTGACCGACGGCCAGGGTTTCGTCTGGCAGATTGTTCGCATCGACGATGTCCTGCGTGGTCAGGTTGTAGGACTTGGCGAGCGAGGCCAGCGTTTGCTTAGCCGCCACCGTGACCACAAGGCCGTCCATCGGGGGGATCAGGAGTCTCTGACCGACGCGGATCGATGAAGGTACGGGGACCGTCTTGACGTTGGCCCAGTACACGGTGGCCGTCGTCAGGCCGAAGTGCCCGGCGATCTCACCGAGTGTGTCGCCCGACCTGACGCTGTAGGTCTGCATGAGCTTGGTGGCATCCGTTCCGACGCCCGGGTTCTGAAGCGTGTTCGGGATCGAGCCGTCACCGAGATACAGGTCGCTGTAGTCGGCTGCGGCCGGCCCGTCTCCTTGACCGTACTGCGCCGCCGGAGCGACGACTCCAACCCCAGTTGGGGCAGTCGCCTTCGGGGCCGCAGACACAGCAGACCCACCCGGCACCGCACTAACGACGGCGGCGACGACCAGGAGCGCGCAAACGGCGATCGGAACGAGGCGGTCCAGGCCCTCCCAGCGGGTCGATTCGGACGCGGCCTCAGGAATCCCAGCGGACGGCTCGACGGAGCCGCCAACAGCGGAATCGTCGCTCGGATTGCCCATGAGCGACAGGCGACCGAGGAACCGATCTGCACCGGACGGTGTCTTATGCAATACGGACTCCAGCTGGGGGACGGCTCCCAGGTATGGTGTCGGGAAAGCCGCAGTTGATCTGGGCCACCGTACCAGAGGTCCGTCCAGGGACGCAAACGCCCAGACCCAATAGATGGTTAAGATTTGGGCTAGGTATCTCGCTCCTGGCGTGTGGCGGCGCGAGTCGGTTGGATGGTAAGCGGTGATAGCCTGACGCAACAACTCGACAGGCAGCCATGACTTCCGCCGCCGATCCTCGCAGGATCGTCGCGCAGTCCCACTGAGGCATACAGTGAAGATCGGGCTCCAGATTCCCTCGTTCACCTGGCCGGGCGGCGATGCGGTCATCGGAACCACGCTCGCTCGCATTACGGAAACTGCCGACGCGGTCGGATTCGACTCCCTCTGGGTGATGGACCACTTCTTCCAGATCCGTGGTGTCGGCCGACCGGAGGAACCGATGCTTGAAGGCTGGTCGGCGCTGGCCTTCATGGCGGCCCACTCGAAGAAAGCGACGCTCGGTCTGATGGTGGGCGGCATCCACTACCGCCAGGCCGCTCTATGGGCCAAGGCAGCCACGACCCTGGACGTTCTCAGCGGTGGCCGCGCGTATCTGGGCATCGGCGCGGCGTGGAACGAGGAGGAGAGCCATGGTCTGGGGTTCCCTATGCCCCCGCTCGGCGTCCGATTCGAAATGCTGGAGGAGACGCTCCAATATGTTCAATCGATGTGGGAAGGCGAGCGAGGTTCCGGCAAACCGTTCGAGGGCAAGCACTACCAGGCGGAGAGGCTCCTCAATTCGCCTCAGGTCCTCAGCAAGCCGCATCCGAAGATTCTCATCGGCGGCGGCGGCGAGCAGAAGACGCTGCGGCTCGTGGCCAAGTACGCGGACGCCTGCAATGTCTTCGGCGGGCCGGACCAACTCACTCACAAGTACTCGGTCTTGCGCGAGCGCTGCGCCGAGATCGGCCGGCACTTCGAGGAGATCGAGCGCACGAACCTCGCCCACGTGGACCTGTCGACGCAATCGCCGGCCCAGGTCGTAGACGGCTTCGGAGCTCTTGCCGCCGTCGGCGTCCAGCACGTCATCTTCAACCTGACCGACGCAGATGACGTGGCCAACATCGAGAGACTCGGCCACGACGTCATCCCGCAGGTTCATGCCATCGCTCCGCAAGAGATCTAGGTACGGCCCGTCTCGCCTGCCGCTTCCATATACTCCCCGGGAGTATTCGGGTCGTGCTAGGATGAAGCCATGAGCGACGATGCCACTGCCAAGAACAAGAGCCCGCTCGCGGGTGTGAGCCTGACCTTCCTCGCCCCAGCGGATGACGCGCAGACGACACCGAGCGCTGCGGCTTCCCCCGACGCCCGGTCGGGCGAGCCGATCAGCGCCCGCGTGGTCATCGTCGGCTCCGGGCCGGCCGGGCTGACTGCCGCGATCTATACCGCTCGGGCCAACCTCGGACCGATTGTGATCGGCGGGGTCGTGGGCGGCGGCCAGCTCATGATCACCAGCGAGGTCGAGAATTACCCCGGCTTTCCGGACGGCATCCAGGGGCCCGAGTTGATGGGCCTCTTCCGCCAGCAGGCCGAGAGGTTCGGAGCCCGTATCGTCGACGCAGATGTGGACCGCGTAGACCTGGGCAGCCGGCCGTTCCGGTTGTGGGCGGCGGGAGTCGAGTATCTCGCCGACTCGGTCATCGTCGCCACGGGCGCCGAGGCGCTATGGCTCGGGATAGATAGCGAGACGCGCCTGCGTGGCAAGGGCGTCAGCGCCTGCGCCACGTGCGATGGCTTCTTCTTCAGGGACAAGGAGATCGCAGTCGTTGGCGGCGGCGACAGCGCCCTCGAGGAGGCCCTTTATCTGACCCATTTCGCGAGCAAGGTCCACCTCGTCCATCGCCGCGACGCCTTCCGAGGCAGCAAGATCATGCAGGCCAGAGCGGCTGCACATCCCAAGATCGAGTTGCATCTCAACCGGACGGTGGCTGGCATCGAGGGCAAGGACCACGTCGAGGCCCTGCGGATGGGCAGGACCGACGAGCCCGGCGAGGAAACGATCCCACTCGACGGTGTCTTCATCGCCATCGGCCACAGGCCCAACGTTGCGGTCTTCCGAGACTGGCTCGAGACCGACGAGAAGGGCTACCTGCGAGCCGAAGGCGCGACGACGGCATCGAACATCGACGGCGTCTTCGTGGCGGGCGACGTGGACGATCACCGCTACCGCCAGGCAGTGACCGCGGCCGGCGAAGGCTGCCGCGCCGCCATCGACGTTGAACGCTGGCTCGAGGCCCGGGAGCCGCACGAGACCGAAAAGACCGCCGCCGGCGCCACGACGAGTCGATAGAGTGGGATCGGCCTGTCGAATGCCGATCCGGGCCTCCCGCTGCGTCCAATCCGGGCTCCTGCCAGCGTCAGCTAACTCACAGGAGCCATTTCTCGTGTTTCCCCCCCCGCAGCTGCCGTCGCTTCGGCCTTGTCGCGTCTCCAGGCGACGAAATGGAAGCGGACCGCGGCGCATGAGCATGCGCCGGGGCATGGGAGGCGGCGGCGGAGGATCGGGGCTCATGCGCTCGTTCCGGCGAGACGAGTCGGTGACATCGCAGAAGCTGTCGGCCGGGATCTTCTGGCGGATAGCCCGCTTTGCCCGGCCCTACAGGAGGATGCTGGCCGTCTTCCTCGTCCTGATCGTGCTGGATGCGCTGCTGAGTGCCGCGAACCCGCTGATCTACCGCGCCATCATCGACGATGGAATCCTCACCCACAGGTCTGGCGTCGTGGTGGAACTGGCCCTGTTGCTGGGCATGCTTGCGCTGTCGGACGTGATCCTGTCGCTCTGGCAGCGCTGGATCTCCGCCCGAGTCGGCGAGGGACTCATTTTCGACATGCGCACCCAGGTCTTCGCCCACTTCCAGAGCATGCCGATCGCGTTCTTCACCAGAACCCAGACCGGCGCCCTGGTAAGCCGCCTGAACAACGACGTGCTGGACGCGCAGCAGGCTTTCACCGACACGTTCTCGTCGGTGCTCGGCAACGTGATCGGCTTGGCCATCACGCTCACGGCAATGGTGCTGCTGTCCTGGCAGATCACTCTGGTGGCGCTCTGCTTGCTGCCGATCATCCTGCTGCCGGCGCGCTGGGTCGGCCGGCGGATCCAGGCAATTACCCGCGAGAGCTACAACCTCAACGCCAGGATGATCTCGATGATGACCGAGCGCTTCAACGTGGCCGGGGCGCTTCTTGTGAAGCTGTTCGGCGAGCCGATGCGCGAGATCCGGAGCTTCGAGGAGAAGGCCGGACGAGTCCGCGACATCGGGGTCACGCAGGCCATGTACACGCGGGTATTCATGGCCGCGATCCTGCTAACCGCCTCACTCGCCACGGCACTGGTATACGGCTGGGGCGGCGTGCTTGCCGCCGACGGTGCGCTCGAAGTCGGGACGGTCGTCGCCCTGACCGCATACCTCAACCGTCTGTACGGCCCGCTGACCGCCCTCTCGAACGTCCAGGTCGACATCATGACCGCGCTCGTCAGCTTCGACCGCGTCTTCGAGGTCCTCGACCTCAAGCCCATGGTGGCCGACAAACCTGGCGCCGTGCCGATCCCCGAAGGTCCGGCAACTATCGAGTTCGACCACGTGGACTTCAGCTACCCGACGGCCGAAGAGGTCTCACTTGCCTCGCTCGAGTCGGTCGCAGTCCTGGATCAGGCGCCTTCTCAGCAGGTGCTGCGCGACGTCTCCTTCACCGCCGAGCACGGCCAACTCACCGCGCTGGTCGGCCCATCCGGCGCCGGCAAGACCACCATCAGCCATCTGATCCCGCGGCTGTACGACGTGCGATCGGGAGCCATCCGCATCAACGGACTGGACCTGCGCGACGCGACTCTGGATTCGATCCGACGCGAAGTCGGAGTGGTCACCCAGGACGCCCATCTCTTCCATGACTCGATCCGGGCCAACCTCCTCTATGCCAAGGCCGACGCCTCCGAGGAGGAACTCTGCGAGGCCCTTCGGGCGGCGCAGATCATGCCGCTGATCGAATCGCTGCCGGCCGGCCTCGACACGGTCGTCGGCGACCGTGGCTACCGCCTTTCCGGCGGGGAGAAGCAGCGCATCGCGATAGCCCGCCTGCTGCTCAAGGCGCCCGGGATCGTGGTCCTCGACGAGGCTACCGCGCACCTCGACTCGGAGTCGGAGCAGGCAGTCCAGCTGGCCCTGCAGACCGCGCTGGCGGGCAGAACGTCCGTCGTGATTGCGCATCGTCTCTCCACGGTGCGCAACGCCGACATGATCCTGACTATCTCCGGCGGCCGGATCGTTGAACGTGGCACACACACGGAGTTGCTGGCCGCGGGCGGCGTCTATGCAGAGTTGTATCGGACACAGTTCGCGCGCCAGGGAGCAGGCGAGGCGGGCGAGACCGGCGGTTCGAGCGGTTCGGGTGGTTCCGAGCGCGCGGCCACTCACCCGGCAGGACCCCGCCGGCCCGCGGACTGAGCACGACAGAGACTCGATGCCGCCGCGACAACGCGGGGCAGAAGGAGAAGCATGGGCGAGAAGCAGGTTAGCCTCAGGCATGAGGGCGGGCTCCGTTTCGTGACCCGGACCGGCTCCGGCCACGAGGTCGTCGTCGACAGCGCGACCAGCGATACCGGCCCACGTCCGACCGAACTCATCCTGGCGGCGATCGCCGGCTGCACGGCCATGGACGTCGTCGAGATCCTGGCCAAGAAGCGCCAGGTCGTGGACGGCTACTCGGTCGAAGTCTCGGGTACCCAGCGGGAGAAGGCACCGAACGTCTTCACGGAAATCACGGTCGTCCACGTCGTGGAGGGCAACGTTGAGACCGTGGCGGTCCGCCGCGCCATTGAGTTGTCGGCCACGAAATACTGCACCGTCAGCGCCCAGATCGCGGCCGGGCCGGCGCGGATAAGTCACCGCTTCACGATCAAGCGGCCCGACGGCAACGGCGTTGCCGCAAGTGAGGAGTCCGGCGAGGTCGTGGTTACCGGCCCGATGATGGACGTGCTGGCGGGCTGAGGCCGCGGCCATGCCGCCGCCATGCCGCGGCCACATGGAAGCTGGAGATCGAGCGGCGGTCGGCTCTCTTCGGCGGAGGCCATTCTGGGGCCCACGGGGTTGACTCGTAGCGGCCCTCCTTGCATAGCTATTCACTGGACCGTATACTGCGGCCATGACCGCGACCCGATCCACGCCCGACGACGCTTCTCCAGCCACCTCCAGCGAGAGGTCATTGCCGCCTCCCGGCAGCAGCGCGTCTGAGAGCGCGGGCGAGGAGTCCGCGAGTGGATCGGCGCGCGGTTTGGGACCCAAGGCGTATCGCGCTGGACGCAGCGGCGGAACGATAACCGTCGGCATCGTCGGCGCGACCGGTTATGCAGGCGGCGAACTCGTCCGGCTGCTTCTGAACCACCCCAACGTCAAGCTGGCGGGCCTCCACGGCCGCAATCGCGACAACCAGCCGATCGCGACGTCGCACCCGCATCTGAGCGCGACCGGCCTGGTCATCGATCAGGCGATCCCCAGGGCCGATGCGATCTTCACCGCGCTGCCTCACGGCGTGGCCGCGGGAATGGCGGCCGAAATCGTCGCCGGCGGCGCCGCGCTGCTGGACATCGGGCCGGACTTCCGACTCCACAACCCCGCGGACTACCCGACCTGGTACAAGTTCGACCACCCTGCGGTCGACTTGCTCGCCCATGCCGTCTACGGACTCCCTGAACTCCACCGCGACGAAATGAGCGCAGCAGCCGATCGCGACACCACGATCATCGGCCTGCCCGGCTGCTACCCCACTGCGACCATCCTGACGCTCGCGCCGCTCGCCCGTGCCGGGCTGATCGGCGATCTGGCGGTGGACGCGAAGAGCGGCGTTTCCGGAGCCGGCCGGGAGCCGAAAGCAGACCTGCTCTTCTCCGAGGTCAACGAGAGCGTGAAGGCCTACGGCCTCTTCAACCATCGCCACACGGCCGAGATGGAGCAGGAACTCCAGGCCCAGGGTGAGCGCGGCGCCCTCAAGAGTCGAGACGCCAACCCCGGCGTGGCCACCGTGGATTTCCTGCCGCACCTGATTCCCATGACGCGCGGCATCCTGACGAGCTGCCACGTCCGGCCGACACGGCCCGTGACCCAAGCGGAACTCGACGCTCTATACGGCGAGGCCTATCGCGACGAGCCGTTCGTTCAAGTCGTCGCGGATCCGCCCTCCACCAAACACGTATTCGGCAGCAACGTGTGCAGGATCTGCGTCAAGGCAGACCCACGCACTGGCCGCGTGCTGGCCATCGGCGTGATCGACAACCTCGTGAAAGGCGCAGCCGGCCAGGCGGTCCAGGCCCTCAACGTCCTCTTCGGACTGCCCGAGACGACCGGCCTCGAGCAGTACCCCCTCGCTCCGTAGGACCGACTCACACAACGCCAAACCGCGCGACCGCGTCCTCGCGACGCCCCAACGATTGCCCATCGTCTACTGGAGGGAATCGAATCTGATGCAATCGGGTCCGGACCGAACTTCGAACTCCGGTACGCCGCGCCAGGCCGACCTGCCGCCCCTGGCCAACAACCTGCCGGCCGTGGAGCAGCGTGCGGCGATGCCCCTCGGCTTCCGGGCAGGCAGCCTGGTCGCAGGCATCAAGCCCTCGGGTCGCCCCGATCTGGGCGTCATCGCCACAACCGGCGAGTCCGCCGCGGTTGCGGCCACATTCACCCGCAATCAGGTCGTGGCCGCGCCGATCAAGCTGTCGCGGGCCCATCTCAACGCCACCGAGGCAACGGGCGGCGGCAGGTTCGGCTGGACCGACGCGCTCGTGACGACTTCCGGCTCGGCAAATGCCGCGACCGGCGTCGAGGGCGACGCGGACCAGGCCGAGGTCAACAAGACGCTCGCGTCCCTGCTGGATACCAAACCCGAGCGGACGCTGGCAATGTCGACCGGTGTCATCGGCGTGCGGCTCCCGATGGCCAAGGTTAGAGACGGACTCGCCCGGTTGATCCCGCAACTGGCCGAGACCGACGCCGCCCTTGAGGCCGTGGCCGGGGCGATGATGACCACGGACACGAGGATCAAGCTCGCGACCACCTCGTTCGAGCTGCGCGGCGCAGACGGCGAGCCGGTCAAGGTCACCGTCACGGGGATCGCCAAGGGCGTCGGGATGATCCACCCGAAGATGGCCACGATGCTGAGCGTAATCCTGACCGACGCCAGTGTCGCGCCGGCAACTCTCTTCGGCATCCTCTCGCCGATCGTCCAGCGGACCTGGAACCAGATCAGCGTCGACGGAGACACGAGCACGAACGACACGGTCTTCGTGCTGGCATCGGGCGCCAGCGGTGCTTCCGTCCCGCCGGCCAGCCAGGCTGGGGCGCAGCTCGGCGAGGCGATCGAGGCGGTGGCCCGGTCGCTGGCCCGCCAGCAGGCCGCCGACGGCGAAGGTGCCACCACGCTGATCACTTGCCAGGTGAGCGGCGCCGCAGATGAATACGACGCCCGGGCAATCGCCCGCAGCGTTGTCAGCAGCAGCCTCTTCAAGGCCGCCGTGCACGGCCGCGATCCCAACTGGGGCCGTGTCGCGGGAGCCGCAGGCAACGCCCGTCTCCCCGACGAGCAGATGCTCGAGGCCGCGGGTCTGCACCACACCGAGGCTGCGCCGCGGGCGGGCCGGGCACCGGAGCTGGACCTCGACAAGCTGCAGATCGCCATCTGCGGCACGCTCGTATTCAAGGGCGAGCCCCTCTTCTTCGACCGAGCCGCCGTCCGGGCGGCAATGAATGCTCCGGAAGTCCTGATCCGGCTCCACCTGGGCCTCGGCGGCGGCACAGGCGAGGCATTCGGCTGCGACCTGACAGAAGCCTACGTAGTGGAAAACGCGGAGTACACGACATGAGCGAAGTCCTCGTCCTCAAGCTCGGCGGGACAACGCTCGCCGATCAGGCGCACGTCCTGGATGAGGTCGCCGCCGTTGCCCGCACGCGCCCGGTCGTGCTCGTGCACGGCGGCGGCAAGCGGATCACCGAATGGCTCGAGCGACTCGGCGTGCCGAGCCGTTTCGAAGGCGGCCTCCGCGTCACGGACCAGGCGGCCCTGGACGTGGCGGCGGCCGTCCTCCGCGGAGTCGTGAACTCCGAACTCGTGTCCGACCTGCGCGACCGCGGCGTCGATGCCGTGGGGCTGAGCGGCGTGGACGGCGGCTTCATGATCGCCGAGCGCGTGCCGAATCTCGGTCTCGTTGCCCACATCGTGGGAATCCGCCGCGACTTCATCGACACGCTCCTGGTATCCGGTCAGGTCGCGGTAGTCGCGCCGCTCGCTCGCGACGAGCAGGGCATCGTGTGCAACGTCAACGCGGACGATGCGGCCGCGGGCATCGCCGCCGGGCTGGGCGCCCGCCAGCTCATTCTCATGACCGACGTGGACGGCATCCGCGATGCGGACGGTGAGAAGCTGGCGACGATGACCGCCGACGAAGCCGACAGGCTGATCGCCGACGGTGTCATCAAGGGCGGCATGGTGCCCAAGATCCGAGCCGCCCTGCAGGCCGTGGCCTGGGCCGGAGCCGAGGCCGTGATCTGCGACTCCAAAGATCCGCACGCCCTCAGCCGCGCCCTCGACGACCCGACCTTCGGGACTCGCATCACCGCCGCCCGCGAACCGAGCCGGGCTCCCGCCGGCACGGCTTGATCGGATGACGGCGATGGCAGTGAACGGCGGCGGCATCAACATCAAGCAGGCCCGGCAGCGCGCGCTTCTGGAACTCGTCACCCGCTCCCCTATCGGCAGCCAGGAGGAGCTCGTGGAACTGCTCCGCGAGGGCGGCTACGAAGTCACCCAGGCAACGGTCAGTCGCGATGCGGCGGAGCTTGGATTGGTCAAGGTGCCGCGCGGCGACCGCCATGTCTACGCAACGCCAGAGAGCGCCGCGACCGGCAACCTCTATGACGCCAGGCTTCGCCGTTTGCTGGAGGACATACCGGTCCGCATCGGACGGAGCGGGATGAGTCTGGTCCTCCTCGCCACACCGGGTTCTGCCGGAGCTATCGCGCAGGCGATCGATCAATCGAGCCTGCAGGATCAGGTCGGCACGCTCGCCGGCGACAACACTCTGCTCGTCCTCTTCGAAACCGAGGCCGCCCTCGATAGGTGGCTCGCCCTCTTCCAGACCTATCAGCCGGCCGGGTCTTCGGCCCTGCCGGCGGTACTCCCCTACACGCTCACGGAGGCTCCTCGATGAAGAAAGTGGTGCTCGCATATTCCGGCGGACTCGACACGTCGGTCGCCGTCGCCTGGCTGCGCGAGCAGTACGACGTCGAGGTCGTGACTCTGACGGTGGACCTCGGTGGCGGCGTTCTGAAAGAGGATGTCGATCGCCGGGCCATCAGTGCGGGCGCCTCTCGGGCCTACGTGGTCGACGGCCGCGAGCGGTTCGTGCGCGACTTCTGCTGGCCGCATGTCCAGGCGGGCGCGCTCTACCAGGGCGTCTACCCGCTCGCGACGGCAATGGCCCGTCCGATGATCGCCCAGCTCCTCGTCGAGGTGGCCCATAAGGAGGGCGCCGACGCGGTCGCCCACGGCTGCACCGGCAANNCGACCAGGTCCGCTTCGACGTGGCCACGCACGCTCTCGATCCATCCCTCGCCGTCATCGCTCCGATGCGCGTCGGGATGGGCCTGAGCCGCGAGGAAGAGATCGAGTACGCCAAGGCCCGCAACATCGAGGTCAACGTTTCCAAGGACTCGATCTACTCGATCGACGTGAACCTGTGGGGCCGATCCATCGAGGCCGGCATCCTGGAGGATCCCTGGACGGCGCCGCGTGAAGACGTCTATCGCTGGACCGTCGATGCGGACAAGGCACCCACGGCGATGGAGATCGTCATCGGCTTCGAGGGCGGCGTGCCGGTCTCGCTCGATGGCGATCGAGTTGATCCCGTCACTCTCGTCGAGCGTCTGCACGAACTGGCGGGCGCCCACGGCATCGGCCGCGTCGACCACGTCGAGGACCGGCTGGTCGGTATCAAGAGCCGCGAGATCTACGAAGCGCCGGCCGCCACTGTCATCCACCGCGCCCACCGCGCCCTCGAGGGACTGACGCTCAGCAAGGACACGCTCCGATTCAACCGCGTCGTGGCCGACGAGATCGCCCAGCTCACCTACGACGGCCTCTGGTTCAGCTCCCTGCACCGCGACCTTCGCGGCTATGCGGCCAGCAGCCAGCGCGTGGTCAGCGGCGACGTCCGCGTCAAGCTCGACCACGGCAATGCCACGGTCACCGGCCGGCGCAGCCCGCTCTCGCTGTACGAGAAGTCGCTCGCAACGTACGAGGCCGACGACGCGTTCGATCACGCAGCTGCGGTCGGGTTCATCGAGATCTTCGGTCTGCCGCTCCGCACCGAGGCGGCCCGTCACGGTGCCGTCGGCAAGAGCCACGGAGCGGCATGGACCTGGACGGAGCCGCTCCTGGCGGACCTGCCGACCAAGGTCTACGACGCGCCCGTCGCGGCAAAGTAGCCGGGCGACCCGGTCGACAGGAGCCAACATGATGGCCGGCCCCAGCGATCCAACGGCGGCGCCGTTCGATACAGAGCGCAAGCTGCGCGAGCTTTCGTTCCTGCACGAGTTTTCGAAGCTGCTGACGACGGCCCGCAACTGGGACGAGCTGATGCGGACGATCGTCGACCGCACCACAGACGCCCTCGGCGTGGAGGTCTGCTCGGTCTACCTCGTCGAGCGCGATGCCGCCCGGCTTCGTCTTGCCGCCACCAACGGCCTGGACCGCGATCAGATCGGCATCGTCACGCTCGCGGTCGGCGAGGGTCTCACGGGCAGCGCGGCGCAGATCGGCCAGCCGATCGCGTCGCCGGACGTCCGGGCGGACCCGCGTTTCAAGTGGGTTCCCGGATTCGACCAGTCGCAGTTCGTGTCGATGCTGTCGGTGCCGATGCCCTGGAACGACTCGATCATCGGCGTCATCAACGTCCAGGCAACGGAGACGCGCTCGTTCTCCCCGGAAGAAGTGGAGTTCCTGGTCACGATCGGGGCGCTGCTCGGCGGCATCGTCGAGAAGGGCCGGCTGCAGGCCGAGGCTGAGGAGCAGCTCGAGACGCTGACCGCCCTCGACGGCGCACGGGCCGAGCTTCTGGCCGTCGTCACGCATGAGTTGCGCACGCCGCTGGCCGTCGTGCGGGCCTACCTGGATCTGCTGGCCGATGCCGCTGTAGACGCGGCCAACAGTTCGGCGCCCGCGCCGGACCCAACGCTCGTCGAGGGCTGGCGCGGCCAGGCGATCGGCCAGGTAACTCGCCTGGATCGGTTGGTGGACTCGATCCTCGCGTCCGTCCGAGGTGAAGGCCTGGCGGCCGGTCTGGCCCGGGTTCCGTTCGACATCGCCCGCGCCGTGAACGACACGATCAACGAGATGGCCCCACTTCTGCGCGAGCACCCCCTGCGCCGGACGGGCGTCTGGGATGCTCTCTTCGGACTCGGCGACGAAGGCCGCTTCCGCCAGGTCCTGGAGCATCTCCTGGAGAACGAGGTCAAGTACTCGCCGGAAGGCGGGTCGGTCAGCGTCGGCACTTTCCGGGCGGGCGGCGAGATACAGGTATACGTCACCGACGACGGCCCAGGCATTCCCGAGCCGGAATGGGAGTCCGTGTTCGAGGCGTACGTGCGCACCGCCCACAGGCCTCGGGGCTCCGGAATCGGCCTCTACGCAGCCCGAAGACTCATGGATGCGATGGGCGGACGTGTCTGGTTGGAATCAAATGGGTACGGTGGCAGCCGTTTTGTGGTCGCGGTACCCGAGATGCGCCACACTGACGCTACGTCGGCAGGCCCGGAGGCGGGCGTAATGTCCGAAACGGGCCCCGAAGGGTAGCGGAACGGTAGCGGAACGGAGGGCGTCCAGGTGAACGGCAACGGTTCAGGGGAGACCAGCCTGCTTGTGCTGGTTGTCGACGACGAGCCGGCGATGGTCGGCGCCGTCTCGGCCCTGGTCGGTCGCGCCGGCCACCGCGTCGTGACTGCCTACGATGGCAACACTGCCCTGCGCCGCTTCAGCGAGGAGCGGCCGGATCTCGTCCTTCTGGACCTGGCAATGCCCGGCCTCGACGGCGTGGAGGTCTGCCGCGCCATCCGCCGCATGTCGCAGACGCCGATCATCGTCCTGACCGGAGAAGCCGACGAGCGCGCCAAGGTCGAGGCCCTGGACACCGGCGCGGACGACTACGTGGTCAAGCCCTTCGGCAAGCAGGAGTTGCTGGCCCGTATCCGTGCCGTCATGCGACGACGCGGCAACGAAGCGGAGCCTCACGGCGCCGGCGAATTGCGCTGGGGCACCATCGTCCTCGACCGAGGCCGCCACACCGTCGCCATCTCCGGCGTGGAGATCGTCCTGACTCGCACCGAGTATTCACTCCTCGCGTCGCTGGTTGCGGCCGCGGGCCACGTCGTCTCCCACTCCACACTCCTCTCGGCCGGCTGGCCCGGCGAGCCAAATCCGGACCCGCAGTGGCTGAAACCCCACCTTGCTCGCCTGCGCTCCAAGCTGGAAGAGGCCGGGGCGCCGGTGCCGGCATCCGTGCGCGGCGTCGGCTATCGGCTTGAAGAGTCCGAGTAGCTGGCGGGCAGGCACTCTTGGACCCGGTCCGGCAGCCGACTGCAGGTAGTGTCGTAACGCCCACGACCTGTTCGCCGCAGGCCGCGGAGCCCGAAGCAGAGGACTCGGCCGCGGGAGAGCTCGATGAGACATCCCTCGACACCGAAGGAACCGTCTCCCTCGACGAATCCTGGGTCGGCAGGATTGGAGCCACGGACGGGCTCTTCGTGACGGACGAAAAGCAACGCATCAGGGCATGGTCCATCGCCGCGCAGAGGCTGCTCGGGTACTCGCCCGACGAAGCCGTCGGCCAGGTCTGCTACAAGGTGGTCATGGGCCGACACCCCGACGGCCATCCCGTTTGCGGTACCAATTGTCCTGTCACCCGCAACGCCCGCCGAGGTCGAGGAACGGCCTCGTACCCGGTCACTGCGGTGGCCCGCGACGGGTCGCAGCGCTATCTCGACAACACCGTGCTGGTTCTGGACGGGCCGCGCGGCTCGTTTCGCGTCGTCCACCTGCTCCGTGAGTCTTGCGAGACGCCGCCAACGCGGCCGACGAATTCACAACACTCCGATGATGAGCCTCTGCCCGAGCTACTTACCCGGCGCGAACTCGAGGTTCTCCGCCTGTTTGCCGGCGGCGCGACGCTCGCGGAAGTGGCGTCGGAACTGTCGATCAGCCTTCTCACGGCCCGCAACCACGCAACCAACATTCAGCACAAGCTCGGCGTCAGGAGCAGGCTGAACATGGTTCTTGAGGGACTGCGAAGGGGACTGGTCTAGGGAGGTCGCGGCCGGGTCGGAAAGAACCGATGAGAGTCGCTCTCAAATAGTGCAGGTTCACCATGCACCGGCGCGAATGCTGGATCACTCTCACCTAGGCAAAGGGGCTCGCGCCGGCCTTCGTATGGCGCGGCTAAGCCCAAGCTGTGAGTAGAAGCCATCGAACCAATATCCTGACGGAGGAATGCCATGGGAGCGGTGCATGGACGCCCTTGACCTTGCGCGATGGCAGTTCGCCATCACTACTGTCTATCACTTCCTTTTCGTCCCGCTGACGATCTCGCTCGCATTCATCGTGGCGGGCTTCCAGACCGCGTGGTATCGCAGCGGCAACGAAAAGTACCTGCGCCTGACGCGCTTCTATGGACAGCTGTTTCTCATCAACTTCGCCATGGGCGTAGTCACCGGCATCGTGCAGGAGTTCCAGTTCGGCATGAACTGGAGCAACTACAGCCGGTTCGTGGGGGACATCTTCGGTGCTCCGCTGGCCATCGAAGGCCTGCTGGCCTTCTTCCTCGAATCGACTTTCCTGGGCGTGTGGATCTTCGGCTGGGACAAATTGTCCAAGAAGGTCCACCTGGCCGTGATCTGGATCACAGCGATCGCCACAGCCGTCTCGGCCTACATCATCCTGGCCGCGAACGCCTGGATGCAGCACCCCGTTGGCTCTACCATCAACCAGACGGCCGGGCGAGCTGAGTTGAAGGATTTCTTCGCCGTCGTCCTCAACCCGACGGTCCTTGTGACCTACCCGCACGTAATCGCCGGCGTATTCATGACCGGCGGAGCCTTCGTCCTTGGCGTCGCCGTCTGGCGGCTGCTACGCCGCCCGACGGAGGACCAGGCGCCGTTCCGGACTGCCGCCAGGGTGGGCGCTTCCGTTCTCCTCGTGGGTAGCCTGTTTGTCCTCATCTCCGGCGACATAGTGGGCAAGAGCATTGCCACAGACCAGCCGATGAAGCTGGCCGCCGCCGAGGGCCTCTACCAGACGGAGCAGCCCGCCAGCCTCTCCCTCTTCACGCTCTGGGGCGCGGACAACAAGGAGGTATTCTCAGCCAAGATTCCCAACCTCCTCTCGTTCCTGGCCACCGGTGACACCAACGGCAAGGTCGTGGGCATCGACGAGATGCAGGCCCAGTACACCGCGACATACGGCGCCGGCGACTACACGCCGAGCGTCCCGGTCACCTTCTGGAGCTTCCGCCTCATGATCGGCGCGGGCATTCTCGCAGCCATCGCCGCCCTGTGGTTCCTGTGGCGGCTACGGAAGAACGGCGTCCCAGGCAGGGGCGGAGTTGCGATCGCGATTCTGCTGCCCTTCCTGCCCCTGGCCGCGAACTCGTTCGCCTGGATCTTCACCGAGATGGGGCGGCAGCCGTGGATCGTCTTCGGCCAGCAACTGACAGCGAACGGGGTTTCGCCGAGCGTGGGTTCGTGGGAGGTGGCCATTACGCTGGTGGGCTTCACTCTCTTGTACGGCGCTCTGGCGGTAGTGGAGGTGGGCCTGCTGCGAAAGCAGATCCGGGCTGGTCTTCCCCCCATCGCGGCCTCAGACGAAGCCGCCGATCGCCCAACGACCTTCTCGTACTGAGGAAATGGTAATGCTGCATGACATCTGGTTCCTGCTCATCGCCGTCCTCTGGATCGGCTACTTCGTCCTGGAGGGCTTCGACTTCGGTCTCGGGATTCTGCTGCCCTTCTTGGGTCGCACGGACGGAGAACGGCGGGCCCTCATCAATGCCATCGGACCCGTCTGGGACGGCAACGAGGTCTGGGTTCTGGTTGCGGGCGGAGCGACCTTCGCCGCCTTCCCGCACTGGTACGCCACACTCTTCAGCGGGTTCTACCTCGCGCTGTTCCTCATCCTGGCGGCCCTCATCATCCGAGGCGTCGCCTTCGAGTACCGCGGCAAGCGCGATAGCGCGGCCTGGCGGAAGGGATGGGATTGGGCGATCTTCTTCGGGTCGGCCGTTCCCGCTCTCCTCTGGGGCGTCGCCTTCGCGAACATCGTGGGCGGCGTTCCGATCGATCAGAACAAGGAGTTCACGGGCAACCTGCTGACGCTGCTCAACCCGTTTGGGCTGCTCGGCGGAGTCGTCACCCTGACTCTTTTCATCACGCACGGGGCCGCCTACATCGCCCTCAAGACGGAGGGCGAGCTTCGGGAGCGAGCCAACAAGACGCTGGTCATCGTCGGCTTGATTACCGCCGTGGCCGCCGTCGTCTTCCTCGGCTGGACGCAGCTCCAAAGCATGGTCGTGGGTTCCGCGGTCGTGTCGGTACTGGCGGCTGTAGCCCTCCTTGGGGCGCTGGCAGCCAACCGGCTCGGGCGTGAAGGCTGGGCCTTCATCGGCACAGCGCTCACGATCGCGCTTGCGGTTGTGGCCCTGTTCCTGCACCTCTACCCGAACGTGATGCCTTCGTCGACCAACGCCGCCTATAGCCTGACGATCTCAAACGCGTCATCCACGGACTACACCCTCACGATCATGACCGTCGTGGCCGTGATCTTCACGCCGCTCGTCCTGCTCTACCAGGGTTGGACGTATTGGATCTTCCGCAAACGAATCTCGTCGGATCGGATTCCGGACGTCTCCAAGCTCGCCACCCCGCCGGCCGCGAGCTGACCGTCGGCGACCTGTTGACGCGGCCGTGAGGACGCGACTCTGAGGGCCATCGACCCTCGGCTTATCCGGTATGCACGCGCCACGGTTGTCGCTCTTGCGGCGGCCGTGGCGCTCGGTCTGACCACGGCCCTCCTGGCCGTGGCACAGGCCTGGCTTCTTGCGACGGCGGTCAGCTCGGCGTTCCTTGGGGGCGCCGACTTCACCGCTTTGAGGCTTACTTTGCTCGCTCTGGCGGTCGTCCTGGGGGCGCGGGCCGGCGTGGCGTGGGCCCAGGAGTCTGTGGCGAGGCGCTGCTCGGCGGCGGTGAAGTCGAGCCTGCGGATGCAGTTGCTCCGACACGTCGCCACGCAACTTCCCGACGTCGGCGGCAGCCTTCAGAGCGACCGCGCGAGCGGCGAAGTGGTGGCTCTGGCGACCCGCGGCCTCGACTCGCTCGATGCGTACTTCGGCCGCTACCTGCCGCAGGCCGTCCTGGCGATGATCGTGCCGCTCGTCGTCATCGCGACCATGGCCACGGCCGACCTGGTGGCGACGCTGACGGTGGTTCTGACTGTGCCGCTCATCCCGTTCTTCATGGCGCTGATCGGGTCGGCCACGGTGCGGCGCCGGAAGCGCCGATGGGAGGCGCTCGCCCGCCTCTCGGGCCACTTCCTGGACGTGGTCTCGGGTCTCCCGACACTGCGCGTCTTCGGCCGGTCCGAGGCCCAGCTGGGTCGACTCGAACGCGTCACGGATGACTACCGGCAGGAGAGCATGGCCACGCTGCGAGTGGCCTTTCTGTCCGCCTTTGCGCTGGAGCTGGCGGCGACTCTGTCCGTTGCGTTGGTGGCGGTCGGGGTTGGGCTGCGTTTGGTGGACGGGCAGATCGATCTGCGCACCGGCCTCTTCGTGCTGATCCTGGCGCCCGAGGCCTACTTGCCGCTGCGACAGCTCGGGGCCGGCTTCCATGCCTCCGAGGAGGGTATGGAGGCTGCGAGCCGGGTCTTCGGCATCCTCGAGGGCACGCCGGACGGAGGACCCGTGAGCAGCAGGGCTACGGGCAATCACGAAGTCGAGCCGACGCACTCGCCGGTCACGTCCGACCTGAGCGGAGCAGAGATGCGCATCGAAGGGCTTACGGTTCGGCAGCCCGGCCGGGCTTTGGACGCGCCCTTCGAAGCCTCACTCGTGATCCGACCGGGCGAGATCGTGGCCATTGCCGGACCGAGCGGCGTCGGGAAGAGCACGCTCATCGATGTCCTGCTGGGGCTCCGTCGCGCCGACGCCGGCAGCGTGTCCATCGCAACTACGGACGGCCGCACAGTCGCCATCGAGGATATCGATCGTGTGGAGTGGCACCGCCACGTGGCCTGGGTCCCGCAACACCCCTACTGCTTCCCCGGAACGGTGGCGGAGAACGTGCGACTGGGCGCTCCCGACGCATCCGACACGGCGGTCCGTGCAGTATTGGCGGCCGTCGACCTGGCAGAGCTGGATCCGTCGTCGAGCATCGGCGAGGCCGGCTCGGGCCTCTCGTCCGGGCAGCGCCGGCGCGTGGGAGTGGCTCGCGCCCTGCTCCGCAACGGCGACTTCCTGATCCTCGACGAACCGACCGCCGGACTCGACGCCGCGTCCGAGGAAACGGTCCTGGCGTCCGTGCGAAGCGCCGCCCGCGACCGCCACCTGGCCGTCCTGCTGGTCGCCCACCGGCCAGCGGCGCTGGCCATCGCCGACCGTGTGGTCACCATCGCCGCCCGTTCGGAGGAGCCGGCATGAACGCCGATCGAGGCGGAGAGCGCTTGACCGCCGGCACCACCGTCGTCCACGCACCGAGTCCCCCGGGCCCGGCCGCCGCGCTCTGGCGGGTCGCCCTGATCGGCCGACCCGTGTTCGGCCGGATGCTGCTGGCGGTGGCCGCCGGAGTAGCCGCCGCAGGCGCGGCCATCGGCCTCACCGCGACGTCGGCCTGGCTGATCTCCAGAGCCGCGGAGCGTCCTCCCGTCCTGTACCTCATGGTGGCGGTCACGGGTGTCCGCTTCTTCGGCGTCAGCCGCGGCGTCTTTCGCTACGCCGAACGGCTGGCCGGTCACGACGCCGCCTTCCGTGTGCTGGCTAAGCTCCGCAGCCGGGCCTACGCTCGGCTCGAACATCTGGCGCCGGCCGGGCTTGCCGAGTTCCGGTCCGGCGACCTCCTGGCACGGCTGGTCGAAGATGTCGACGGCCTGGCCGATCTATGGCTCCGCCTGCTGCTCCCCTACCTCATCGCCGGCGTGGCCGCGAGCGTCACCGTGGCGGCAATCTGGTTCGCCGTCCCCGGCGCGGCGGTCGCGCTCGGGGCGACGCTGCTCTTCGTTGCGTTCGTGATCCCGATCTTCACGATCAAGATCGCCCACCGCGCCGAGCGACGCATCTCCGGCGCACGCGGCGAATTGGCCGCTGCCACCCTGGAGATCCTGGCCGGGGCCTCCGAGCTTCTCGTCGCCGGAGCTACGGAGACGAGACTCGCCGCCCTGACCGCGATAGACCGCCGCCTGGCTGCGGCCGAAGCGCGGACATCCGCCGGATCCGGCCTGGGAGCGCTCCTGTCCGGCCTGGCGAGCGGCGCCGCGATATGGCTCGGCCTGGTCGCCGGCATCGCAGCCCTGCGCGCCGGATCGATCGAAGGCGTGACCCTTGCCGTGGTCGCCCTGACGCCGATCGCCGTTCACGAGGTCGTCGGTGGCCTCGTGCCCGCCTCTCAGCATCTCCCGGGCCTGGCGGCGATGGCGGAGCGGCTCCTGGACATAACGTCGCGGCCTGATCCCGTGACCGAGCCGGCAATCCCCGATCCTCTCCCGGTCGGTCCCTACGGGCTTCGCTGCCGTGGTCTGCGGGCGCGCTACTCCTCCGGCGACCCGGACGCACTCCAACTGCCCGACATCGACCTGCGGCCCGGAGAGAGGCTTCTGGTGACCGGCCCGAGTGGATCCGGCAAGAGCACCTTTGCCGCCGTGCTGGTCAGGTTCCTCGAGTCCTCCGGCGGATCGGTCGAACTCGTCGGCTCGGACCGTTCGGTCGATATACGGCGTCTCTCGGGCGACGACGTCCGGCGGGTCATATGTCTGTGCGCCCAGGATCCGCATGTCTTCGACACGTCGGTCGCCGAGAATGTCCGTCTCGCCAGGCCCGACTCAACCGACGAACAAGTAGAGGTCGCGCTTGCCGCCGCCCAGCTCACGGCGTGGGTCGACTCTCTGCCCGAAGGCCTTTCTACCCCCGTCGGCGAACATGGCGCGCGCCTTTCGGGCGGTCAGCGACAGCGCCTCTCGCTTGCCCGCGCCCTGCTGGCCGATGCGCCGGTCGTGGTGTTCGATGAGCCGACCGAGCATCTGGACGAAGAAACGGCTACGGCTCTCGTGGCGGACCTGCTGGCCGCGACCACGGGGCGTACCGTCGTGATGATCACCCATCGCCCCGAGCTGATCGACTCGGCGACGTGGGCGGTACGCGTGGATCTGGGGGCCGGCATCGGGTCGGAGGCTTCGTAGGTCCGGCGCCGCATCTTGATCCTGGCGCCACTCACCCCACGCCACTCGCCTGCCGCTCGACCCTCGCCACTCGCCTGCCGCTCGACCCGAGCCGACCCGGACAAACAAGAACCCGCGCTACCTGCCGAAAGGTGCGCGGGTCGATGTTGCGATATCCAGTTGTTCCGTTTGAGGGCCGACCCTCAGTCGGTGACTGACCTGCGGTCAGTCTTGAAGCCGGGAGATGAGCGAGATCGCTTCGGTGCCTACTCGGCGACGTGAGCGCGAGACGGGGCGACGAACCAGGCAACTACCAGGATGGCGAAGCTGACGAAAGCGACTGCGATCATTTCTTGGCTCCTTCGGCTGAACCAGTTGGGATTTGCATCCCGGATCTGATGTTTGAACTCTACTTAGAGGGTCGGTACGAATCAGTAGCGGACAGGTCATCGCTGGTAGCGCTCTGGTGGCGTCAGGGTTGCGGTTCGGTACAAAGCGCCGTGTCGTGCTCGTTCGGCGCTTGGATGAGCCGGCGATGCTTCCGTTCGGGCCGGAAACGTACCCTCCGGCCCGAGCCCACGCAGACGGCAGCCCGGACGCTGGAGCGCCCGGGCTGCCCTGAGGTGCGTGGGATCGTGGCCGCAGCAGCGGCCCGCGGCGCTGGCCTACAGCTGCCAGGCAACCTCGCCGTGCTGGGAGGAGTCGAGGCCGGCCTCCTCTTCGTCTTCCGCGACCCGGAGCCCAACCAGCTTGTCTACCAACTTGAGGATGATGAATGTCGCAACCGCGCTGAATGCGGTGACCGCGACAATCGCAACCAGCTGGACGACGACCTGATGCGGGTTGCCATCGATCAGACCGGACTTCCCGGCCTGTACCGCCGAGACCGCCAGGATGCCGGTCAGCAGGATTCCGAGCGTGCCGCCAACGCCGTGGACGGCCCAGACATCCAGAGCGTCGTCGATCTTCATCCGCTCGCGCAGCAAGATCGCGCCGTAGCAAACCATTCCGGCGATGAAGCCGATGACGATTGCGGAACTCGGATCCACGAAACCCGAGGCAGGAGTAATGCCGACCTCGCCCGCGATCGCGCCCGAGACGGCGCCGATCACACTCGGCGAGCCCTTGTGCAGCCAGCTCATCGTCAGCCACGTCAGGGCGCCCATGCCGGCGGCCGTGTTGGTGACCATGACCGCGTTGACGGCGTGGCCATCGGCGGCGAGCGCCGATCCGCCGTTGAAGCCGAACCACCCGAACCACAGGATCCCGGCGCCGATTACCGTCAGGCGGACATCGTGCGGTTCAAAGCGATCCGACTCGCGCCGAACTCGCGGACCGAGCACCAGCGCCGCCACAAGGGCCGCGACTCCGGAGCTGATGTGGACGACTGTGCCGCCGGCGTAGTCCATTACGCCCATCTTGTTGAGCCATCCGCCATCGCCCCAAACCCAGTGGCAGATCGGCGAGTAGACCAGCAGGCTCCACAGAAGCGCGAACAGCACGAACGCCTTGAAGCGCTTCCGCTCGGCAAAAGCTCCGATGATGAGAGCCGGCGTAATGATCGCAAACATCATCTGGAAGAGAGCGAAGGCTGAAGCTGGGATCGTCTTCGCATACGGTCCGGGATCGGCGCCGACGCCCTTGAGGCCCAGGTTGTCCAGGTTGCCGATGATGCCCCAGCCGTTCACGTCCTTGCCGAAGGCCAGGGTGTAGCCGACCAGAACCCAGGTCACGCTGACAAGGGCCAGGATGAACATGCATTGCATGAGGATGCTGAGCACGTTCTTGCGGCGAACCAGGCCACCGTAGAAGAGGGCCAGGGCCGGCGTCATCAGCATGACGAGCGCCGTCGCAGTCAGTACCCAGGCGGTGTCGCCGGCGTCGATCTTGGGCACTCTCGAGACTCCTTCGCTTCCGATTCGCAACCTAACCTGACATAGGTTGCGTTCGGGGGAAGCTTAGGGATCGCCGCCGGCCACAGCGCTACCAACGGAGCAATTCCAGGTAGCGCCTGGGTGGCGCGACGGTTGCCGTTCGGGACGCGCCGAACAGCCGGTCCTCGCCCCGGCTGGAATTGCAGCGGAGCCGGCCGACTGAAGCCGGCTCCGCTCGGTGCTGTCTGTTCGGCGGTGTCTTTGCCGCCTCTCGGCTACTGGCCCTGCCAGGCCACCTCGCCATGCTGCGAGGAGTCCAGGCCGGCCTCTTCTTCGGACTCTTGAACGCGGAGCCCGACGAAGTGGTCCACTACCTTGAGGATGATGAACGTGGCTATGCCGCTGTAGATCCACGTGGCACCGACGGCGACGATCTGCTTGAGAACCTGATTGCCGTTGCCGTCGATCAGGCCGGAGGCGCCGCCAACAGCGGCCACTGCGAAGACGCCGGTGAGGATCGCGCCGAGAGTGCCACCGACGCCATGGACGGCCCAGACGTCGAGCGCATCGTCGACCTTGAGCCGTTCGCGCAGAATGATCGCGCCGTAGCAGACCGCGCCGGCAGCCATGCCGATGATGATCGCCGCGCTCGCATCGACGAAGCCCGATGCCGGGGTGATCGCGACCAACCCCGCCACGGCGCCCGAGATGGCTCCGACGACGCTGGGGGTGCCCTTATGCAGCCAGCTGACGGTGACCCACGTCAGCGCGGCCATGCCGGCCGCCGTGTTCGTAACCACGATCGCATTGGCCGCGGCCGCGTTGGCCCCAAGGGCCGATCCGCCGTTGAAACCGAACCAGCCGAACCACAGGAGACCGGCACCGATGACGGCCAGCCGGACGTCGTGCGGCTCGAACCGCTCGGACTCGCGCCGTACCCGCGGTCCCAGAACCAGGGCCGCGACCAGGGCCGCGACGCCCGAGCTAATGTGGACGACGGTCCCACCGGCGTAGTCCAGGGCGCCAATCCCGCGCGCACCAAGCCAGCCTCCGTCGCCCCAAACCCAGTGAGCGATCGGCGAGTAGACGAACAGCGTCCACAAGAGGCTGAACAGGACGAAGGCCTTGAACTTCTTGCGTTCCGCGAAGGCTCCGGTGATGAGGGCCGGCGTGATGATCGCGAACATCATCTGGAAGGCCATGAAGGCGCTTGCGGGGATGGTGGGCGCATACGAGATCGGGTCCTTGCCGATTCCGCGCAGGCCTACGAAGTCCAGGTTGCCGATGAGACCGCTGACGTGATGGCCGAATGCCGGGATATCGAACGGCAGATCGAAGCTCACGGCGTCCTTGCCAAAGGCGAGCGTAAAGCCGAACAGAACCCACGTGACGCTGACCAGCGCCAGGATGAAGATGCTCTGCATGATGGTGCTGAGCACGTTCTTGCGGCGAACCAGGCCGCCGTAGAAGAGGGCCAGGCCGGGCGTCATGAGCATGACGAGCGCGATCGACATCAGCACCCAGGCTGTGTCGCCGGTATCGATTTTGGCTCCCGTCAAGATCACGTTTCGGTCTCCTCTGCGTTTCCCCATTCGGCGCGGCAAGCAACCCGCTGCACTCGAACGGAAGCGTAGGGATGCGGTTCGGCGGAATCAGTAGCCTTCCGGTGGAACGTGGGTCGCGGTCTGGTGGCGCCGCGGTTGCCGTTCAGGACGGGGACCGGCGAGAGTGGCGCGACGCAACCGTGCAGTTGCGGCCGAGGTCGAACTGGAGTTGCATCGGGCCTAACCTGATCGACCGCCCGAACACGCGGACCTAGCTCGCGGCAGTCTCGATCGGAGTGATCCGGTGAGGCAGGTCCACGCACGCGACGCGGCAGCCGCGAGCGTCGTGGCCGGACGCTCCCAGGAAATGCCGCCAGGCCGCGTCGGGCCCGAGCAGACCGCCCTCCGCAATCGGCTCACGCGCCGTCAGCCGGCAACCGCAGGTCGCGCAAGTCAGCACAAACGAGTCCTCGCGGTGCATTGCGCGCGGGAGCGGCGACTCCCCCGGCGTCTCGAATTCGGGCGGGTTCACATGATCAAGGCTACGCCGATCGCCGGCGGATGAGCGTTTCGATTCGGTTAGGGACGGCGCCGATGTGCGGTGCCGTGGCGGCGATTGCCGGCTCCGCCTAGACCCCCAGTCGAGCCCTGGCAGTGGCAAGTGCCGCGGCCACGCGGCGCGGCGCGGTTCCACCAATCACGTCGCAGCCGGCCATCGCGCCTTCCAGCCCGGCGGCCGTGCGCAGATACGCGGGCATGGTTGCGTCCACGGCCAGCGAGGCGGCAACCGAGTCGTCGGAAGCGCCCAGGGCGGCGCAGATCGTGGCGTCCTCCAACGCATCCAGCGCCACCTTGCCCCGCTCCGCTTCGGCGACCAGCGCGCCGACGATGTGATGAGCGGCCCTGAATGCCACTCCCCGCCGGACGAGGGCATCGGCAACGGCCGTGGCTGTGGTGAACCCCTCCCCCGCCGCCGCGCGCATCCGGCCGCGATCCACGCTCAGCGTCGCCACCATCCCGGCCATGACGAGCAGCGACGCCTCGAGCGTGGCCGCCGCATCGAAGAGCGGTGGCTTATCGTCCTGCATGTCCTTCTGATAGGCCAGCGGCAGGCCCTTGAGCAGCGCCAGCATCCCGGTCAGGGCGCCGATGACGCGGGCGGACTTGCCCCGAACCAGCTCGGCCGGATCCGGGTTCTTCTTGTTGGGCATCATGGACGAGCCGGTCGTGAACGAGTCGGCGGCGCGCACGAACCCAAAGCGCGGATTCGACCACCACGTGATCTCCTCGGCCAGACGGCTCAGATGGACCATGCACAACGCGAAGGCGGCAAGGGCCTCAACAACGAAGTCGCGGTCACTCACGCCATCGAGCGAGTTTGCCGTCACGCCGTCGAAGCCCAGCTCCGCTGCGGTCCCTTCGCGATCCAGCGGATAGCCCGCCCCGGCGAGCGCGCCCGACCCAAGCGGGCAGACATTCGCCCGGCGCCGGCAGTCGGCCATCCGCCCGCGGTCGCGCTCGAGCATTTCGACATAGGCAAGTAAGTGGTGGGCAAACAGCACGGGCTGGGCCGGCTGGATATGCGTCATGCCGGGCAGGATCGCCTCGCCGTCGCGCAGCGCCAGCCCAACGAGCGCACGCTCCATCTCCACGATCGCCCCGTCCAGGTCGTCCAGAGTCCGGCGCAGCCACAGCCGCATGTCCGTCGCAACCTGGTCGTTGCGCGACCGGCCCGTGTGCAGTCGGCCGGCCACCGGCCCAACGCGCTCCCGGAGCGCGACCTCCAGGTTCATGTGGATGTCCTCGAGGGCCGGATCCCAGGTCAGCTTGCCGGCCTCGACCTCCGCCCGCAGGCCTTCGAGCCCGCGCACCAACGTCTCGACCTCTTCGGGCGCCAGCAGTTCAGCACGACCCAATCCGTGGACGTGGGCAATCGAGCCGGCAATGTCATCGACGGCCAGGGCGTGGTCGAAATCAATCGAGCGCGTGAACTCCGCCATCCGCACGTCAGACACGCCCTCGAACCGACCGCCCCACATCCGCATCGCATTTCCTCCGCTCCGCGGCGCCGCATGCGCGTCGGGCCCGACGCAACGACACTCACTGCGGGCATGGTACCGGCCCGTTGAGGCCGGCGCGCGCCGCGGCCCCCCCAACTTGCCCGTTGCCCGCGAACCGGTCATGGCATACCGTGCGCAGCAAGGAGGCTCACGTGGCGAAAGCAAACCGCAAGAGTCACAGCGGCAAGGACGCCGCGACCGACGAGGCAGTGGCAAAGGGGAAGGCGGGCAAGGCGGTCGCGAAGGCAGCAGCGACTATCGCACCTGCTACCGCACCGGCCGAACCCGCGCCGCCGACCGTCACCGAGGAGAACGTCGCCGCCCGCGCGGAAGCGACCGCGGCCAGACGCCGTGCAGCTCGAGCGGCCCGTTCGGTGGCCGCTCGCCGAGAGGCCAAGGAGATCGCCCACATCGACTCATTCGATCCCACAACCGGCGATCTGGTCCAGAGGCATCGCAAGCCGCTCGACACCAAGGTCTACAACGCCGAGCTGGCCAAGCTGCAGATCGAGCTGGTCAAGCTCCAGGAATGGGTAAAGGCTCGGGGGCTGAAGGTCGTGTGCTTGTTCGAAGGCCGCGACGCAGCCGGGAAGGGCGGCGTCATCAAGCGCGTCTCGGAGAGTCTGAACCCTCGTGTCTGCCGCATCTGCGCTCTCGGCATCCCAACCGAGAAAGAGAAGTCGCAGTGGTATTTCCAGCGCTATGTGGCCGAACTCCCCGCCGCGGGCGAGTGGGTCCTATTCGATCGCAGCTGGTACAACCGCGCCGGCGTCGAGCACGTCATGGGCTTCTGCACGGACGAGGAGTATGCGAACTTCCTGCGGACGGCGCCCGAGTTCGAGCGAATGCTCATCCGTTCTGGGATCGTCCTGCTCAAGTACTGGTTCTCGGTGAGCGACGAAGAGCAAGAGCGCCGCTTCCAGGACAGGATCAACACCCCGACCAAGCGCTGGAAGATCTCCCCGATGGACGTCACCGCTCGCTCACACTGGGTCGACTATTCCAGGGCCAAGGACGCGATGTTCGCGGCGACGGACACGGCCGAGGCGCCGTGGTGGGTCGTCGAGGCCAACGACAAGATGCGAGCCCGGCTCAACTGCATCAGCCACATCCTGAAGATGATCCCGTACAAGGACACCACGCCCGACCAGATCGTCCTCCCGCCCCGCCAGGTCGACAAGGGCTATGTCCGGCCACCGATTGCCCATCAGCACTTCGTGCCCGAGAAGTACTGAGAGGTAGTTCGCCGGCGGAGGCGTACCATCGCGAAATGTCCGACCAGCTCTCACTGAGCCTCACCGGCGACCAGGCACGTCTGCCACGGTCGCTGCGGCCCATGATGCCCAAGCCGGCCGATGCCGCCTTCGACTCCGATGAGCACATGTTCGAGCCTCGGTGGGGAGGCCGAAGGGCGCTGGCGTTCATCGAGCCGAACCGGGAAGCCGGTGGCCCTCGCTTGCGCCTGATCGACGAGAACGGCCGCGACCTGGCGCCGCAGCTTCCGGAGCTCGCCACGCTGCCGGACCTGGTCGGCGACCAGCCCGCGATCCTCGACGGCGAGATCGTCATGCCCGACAAGATCGGCCGGATGGACGAGGAAGCGCTCGTCGCTCGACTGGCGGACGGCCTCAAGACCGAGACCACCCCGGTCTACCTGGCCTTCGACCTGCTGTGGGTCGGAGGGCAGCCGATCATCGCCCAGCCTCTCCTGCGTCGCCGCGAACGGATGGCCAAGGTCGTCCGCCCAAGCGCGGAGCTGGTAATCCTGCCGGGCGTCGTCCGCGATGGAATGGATCTTTACTTTGCCGTAGCGCAGCAGGGTCTGCGGGGAGTGATGGCCCGGCATCTGCGCAGCCCATACCTGCCCGGCCGCCGGAGCGCGCTTTGGCGCTGGATCGCTTCCCAGCCCGGTGAGATGCCGCTGCACGTTCTCCCCGATCCTGTCGCGGCGGCGCCATTCCGGCCGGTGCTGGCGCTGATACAGCGACTCCCACTGGAGGACTGACGGGAGTGGTCCGGCCGGCGCAGCCGGAGCCGTTCGCGGCAGCGCCTCAGTCGCTTGCGACTGGAGCGCAGAGCGACGGACTCCGGCGAAAGCCGGCCGGCGCCATTCCCCGCTAGCGCGAGACTCGGGCCGCCTTCAGCACCTCGCGCAAGCTCAGCCGCTGGCCGTACAACAGCACGCCGGCGCTGTAGATCCGGGCAGCGACGAACAGCGCCACCGCGATAGTGGCGATCAGGAGCAGTACCGCCAGCGCAAACTCCCACGGCTCGACATGGCCCGTGGAGACGCGAGCGAGCATCACGTACGGGCTGAAGAAGGGCACGAGGGAGGCGATCTTCACCCATGACGCATCGATCGCCTGCACGGCGAAGACGGACATGAAGTAGCCGACCATGATCACCATCATCAGGGGCGACGTCGCGCTCTGGACGTCTTCCTGCCGGCTGACCATGGAGCCCAGGGCCGCGTACAGAAGTGAATACAGCACGAAGCCCAGGATGAAGAGGACAACGAAAGCTGCCAGCACCGCGGGACTAAGCCCGCCGAATGAAGTTCCGGCCTCCGTGCCGAGGACCGCCTTGTGGATCGGGCCCTGGGCGAGCAGGCCGGCCAGCACGGCCCCGAGTATCGCCCCGTATTGGGTCAACCCCGCTCCACCGTTGCCGATCACCTTGCCCGCCAGCATCTGGATTGGAGTCGTCGCGTTGAGCATCAGCTCCATGACCCTGCTGCCCTTCTCCTCGGCCACGCTCATGGCCACCCAGACGCCATAGGTGATGATGGCCATGAAGATGAGCACGATCAGTCCGGTGGAAAGCAGCGAGGCAGAGACCTCCTGGCTGATGTTCTTCGGGGCCGCCGACGCTCCGCTGACTGGCATCACGCTGAAGGGGAAAGATGCCCGAAGAGCGTCTGTCGAAGTGCCGGCGCGGTAGAGCCGGTCCTCGATCTCGAGCGAGACCAGGGCCGTCTTGATCCCCACGACCGCTCGGCCGTCCGCAGGACTGTCCGTCCGGAGCGTGAACCCGAGGTCATTCGTCGCCGCGTCTCGAGTGACGATCAACAGCGCGTCGTACTTGCCAGCCTCGAGGTCCTTCTGCGCCGATGCCTCGTCGCCGGCGGCCAGCCAGCTGATGACAAAGGGGAGATGTGCGTTCGGGTCGGCCGGCTGGCCGTTGAGCTGGCCACCGAAAAGCGCGAGCGAATCGGGAGGCATCCCCGTTGCCTGCACGACGACGGCCACCTGGGTCTGGATCGTACTCGACGTGTAGTCGATCAGGACGGGCAGCTGTGTCGTCGCAAACGCGATGACCGCCAGCAGGACTGTGCCAACGACGAAGCTCCTGGTCCGCACCCGGCTCCGGTACTCGCGGACGGCGATGTACCAGGCGTTCGGCCAGAGGGTCCGCCAGCCGCTCATGCCCGCGCCGCCCTGGGGGCCAGGGTCCGCTCGGAGACGTCGATCTGTCCGACATGCTCGATGAAGATCTGCTCCAGCGACGGATCCGTCATCTCGAAATGGCGGACCTTACACGCGCGGCCCAGCGCAGCTTGGAGAACCGCGCCGGGATCGTGGCCCGGGGCGACCTCCGCTTCCGTGTAATCCTGGCCGCGCCTGGTCACGCGAACTCCGTCGATCGTCCCGAGCCAGGCCATCTCGGAGTCGCCCTCAACTGCCACGCGGACCATCTGCCGGCCCGTCGAGCGGCGCACATCCCGAACCGTCCCGGCGACTACCACCCGCCCGCGATCCAGAATGGCGATCGATTCGCACAACTCCTCCACTGTCTCCATCTGATGGGTCGAGAAGACAAGCGTCTTGCCGCGGTTCTTCATCTCGAGAAACGCTTCCTTGAGCAGGGCAACGTTCACCGGGTCCAGGCCGCTGAAGGGCTCGTCCATGAGCAGCACCTGCGGGTCGTGCAGGATGGCCGCGATGNNCTTCTGCTGATTGCCCTTCGAGAGCTGTTCGGCGCGCATGTCGGCGTACTCCGGGATCCGGAACCGATCGAGCCATTCGCGGGTCTCCCGCTCCGCGTCCTTGGGCTTCACGCCGTGCAGCTTGGCAAAGAAGACCAGCTGCTCGAGCACGTTCATCTTGGCGTAGAGTCCGCGCTCCTCCGGGAGGTAGCCCCAGGTCTCGCGGGGCAGTTCGGTATTGGGCGTGCCATTCCAGGTGATCGTGCCCGAGTCCGGCCGGAGGATGTCGAGCACTATGCGCATCGCCGTCGTCTTGCCCGCGCCGTTGGCACCGAGAAACCCGAAGACTTCCCCGGGATTGATCTCGAGCGACACCGAATCGAGCGCCTGGACATCGCCGAAGCGCTTGGAGACCGAGTCGATGATCAGCGACATGACTTACCTGGTGGCAGATACGACTTGGTATGGCGAGCTATGTACGCCAACGATGCCACAACGTGGCGCAGACGACGATCAGGCCACCCAGGGGCGATGCAGGATCGCGCGGTATGCCTCTGCCACGACGGCCGGCGTAAGGGCGACGACGGCCACGAGCAGCCAGTCGAAGGGGTCCAGCGGAGTGGCCTGGAAGGCGTCCTGCAGCGGCGGTACGAATGGGATCACGATCTGGACGACGACGCACAGGATCCCACCGCCGAGCAAGAGGGCGTTGGGCCGACGCAACAAGACCGGGTACGAAAGGCTCCGATTCGCATTGGCGCGAACGACCTGGCCCATGACCAGCGCCGTATAGGCGAGCCACCGGGCATGGGTGAAATCGGGGCTGTGCTGCTCTATGAGAACAAACGCCGCGAGGGCGCTGAACCCGCCGGCCATGCAGATGCGGCTCAGAATCGTCCAGTCCAGAAGCGGCTTCGTTCGTGGTCGGGGCGGACGCTGCATCGTGCCAGGCTCTTCGGCCTCGCCCTCAAACGAGACGGCCGTAAGCATGTCGATGAAGACTTCGAGCCACAGGATCTGAATTGGCAGGAGCGGCTGGCCGAAGCCCGCGATCGTGGCAATCAGGATGAAGCCGAGCATCGCTACGTGCGTGGAGACGAGGAAGACGAGGCCCTTCTGGACGTTGGCTACCAGACGGCGACCCTCGCGCAGGCCGTGCATCAAGGTGACAAACGAGTCGTCGTTGAGGACCAGGTCCGATGCTTCGCGGGCCACGGCGGTGCCGCTGCCCATCGCCACCGCTACGTCGGCGTGGTTGAGGGCCGGAGCGTCGTTCACGCCGTCGCCGGTCACGGCTACGGTGCGGCCGGCGGCCCGCGCAACGTCAACGATTCGCAGCTTCTGCTCGGGGATAGCCCGGGCCACGACATGGAGCGTCGGCAGCTCTTCGGCGAGGCGGGCATCGTCCCATTTCGCAAGCTCGGTCCCGGTCACGACATTCCGATTTGGCAGCCCCGCGTCCGCGGCGATTGCGGCGGCCGTGGTCGGATGATCGCCGGTCACGACGATGGGATGGATGCCGGCAGCTATCGCCAACGCCATTGCCTCGCGAATCCCGGGCCGGATACGGTCGGCGAAGGCAAGCACGCCGAGAGGCAACCATTGGTCGTCGTCCAGGCAGCGGGCCAGCAGCAGAAGCCGCTCCCCTGCCTCCGCGCCACTCTCGATCAACTTCAGCCACTTCTTGCGCTCGGCCGACGCCAGGCCGGAGCACATTTCGAGGACGGCCTCCGGCGCACCCAGAGCCAACTCTTCGACGGTCGCCTTCCCACCTGCGGTCCGTGTCCTGGCTCGCGTCCGCGAGAACGGCCGCTCATCGCCGACCGGCTCGGCGTCGATCAGGTCCTGGGGATCAAGCTCCAGAATCACCGCCTGCTCGGCCAGGAACCCGAAAAGAGACCGGCTGAACGAGCCCGGTTTGCTGCCGCTGGCGACGCTCCACGCGTCTTCCTCGGCCCTTACCGCCAGCGTGGCCAGCGCCACGACTTTGGCCTGGTCCTCAACCACTCCGTCTGGAGTGCGGATGGCGGTCAGGGAAAGCATGTTCTCCGTGAGGGTTCCGGTCTTGTCGGTCACGATCAGGTCAACTGAACCCAGCGTCTCCTGGGCGGAGAGGCGGCGGACCAGCACCTTCATGCGCATCAGCCGATACGCCCCGAGACCAAGCACCACCGCCACGAGGGCGGGCGGTTCCTCGGGAATTGCCGCGATGGCGGCGGAGATGCCGGCCAGGACGTTCTTTCCCGCTTCCTGGCCGCGAAGGAAGCCGAGGCCGACCACGGTCGCGATCAGGCCGATGGCAACGACGAACAGGATCCGCACGAGCCGATCCATCTCCCGCTGCAGCGGCGAGCGGCGTCGCTCGTGGTCGCCGAGCGCCCGCGATATCCGCCCGAACTCCGTGCGCAGGCCGGTGGCGACGACGACACCCTCGCCGCGTCCGGCCACAACGGCCGTGCCCCCGTAGGCGATTGCGCGGCGATCGGCCAGGGCCGCATCGGCCGGGTCCGGCTCCACCGATGCCGGCTCCGGGAGCGACTCGCCGGTCAGGACGCTCCGGTTGAACGTCAACGCCTCGGACCGGATGAGCCGGAGATCTGCCGGAACCACGTCGCCGGTTCGCAGTAGCACGATGTCGCCGGGCACCAGGTCCCGAGTCGGCACGTCTTCCACGCTTCCGCCCCGCCTGACTCGGGCCAGAGGCGCGACGGCATCGCGCAGGGCTTCGAGCGCCTTCTCGCCCCGATACTCGGTCACGACGCCCGCTCCGACGATCGGCGCGAGGATCACCAACACGAGGACGCCGTCTCGAACCTCGCCGAGAGCGATGGCAAGGCAGCCGGCTACGGCGAGCAGGACGACAAACGGCTCGCGAGCCCCGTCCCACAGCAGCCGCCAGATCGATGTCTTCCGGGAGGGCTCGAGTTCGTTTGGACCGAACTCTGCCAGCCTCGACGAAGTCTCTTCTGATGTGAGGCCTTGCGATGCGTCCGCGCCCAGCCTCCGCAGAACGGAGTCCGCTGAAAGCGATGCGGCGACATCGGGCAGGTCGGCAATGGATGAGGCGGGCGGCAGAGCGCCCTCTCGGGTGGCGGTCATCACGAGGTACCCCGTCGAGCCGGGACCGCTGCTCGCTGGTCGTGCTTATGGACGTCCGCCCCGACGCCGCATCTAGAATGGCGTATGAGCCAGAGTCCCGCAAACACGCCCACCAACATCAAAGCCGAGCGAGAAGCCGGCCGCGTGACCATCGATTGGTCGGACGGCCACCGCAGCGAGTTCGATGCGTTCGAACTGCGGCTCCAATGCCCGTGCGCCTTCTGTCAGGGCGAAGCCGGGCGACCGGGCTGGCTCGACACGAATCCCACGCTCACTCCCGAGCAGACCCAACTGGTCGACATGCACCTCATCGGGTCCTACGCGATCGCGCCGACATGGGGCGACGGGCACGACACCGGCTACTACACCTTCGACGCGCTGCGGGCCAGTTGCCCGTGTGAGATCTGCGCCGCCAACCCGGCGGAATCGATCTGACCGGCGGGCAGCAAGCCTGACGGCATTCCACCTACCAAGCGTCAATCAACCACCAAAGGAGACCAGATGATCGTCGCCACAACTCCCTACCTGCCCGGATACCGCGTCGTCGAGGTCAAGGGCCAGGTCTTCGGGCTGGTCGTCCGAAGCCGCGGCTTCGCCGGCAACTTCGCCGCGAGCCTGCGCTCGATCGTCGGCGGCGAGATCCACGAGTACACCGAGCTGCTCGAGAACACCCGGCGCCAGGCCCTGGACCGCATGGTCGCCAACGCAGGCGTGATGCAGGCCAACGCAGTCCTCTCGATGCGCTTCGATTCGTCCGAGATCGGGTCCACGATGTCCGAGATCGTGGCTTACGGGACCGCGGTCGTCGTCGTGCCGGATGCCACCGGCGGCGCCCCCCGGGCCGAGTAACCCCCCAAATAGGCAGGGCACCGAATTGCTCCACTCAACTATCCGAGTCCTGACCTTTGGCGTTGGTGCCCTGCTGTTCCTGGCCGGTCTGGCCGTGCTCGGCGTCGGCGGGGCAACGGTAGCCGGGATCGAGACCATCGTGATCGCCTCCGTGATGATGGTCGCGGCGGTGCTTCAGCGGTCCGGGTACCGCTCGGAGGTGGCGGAGCGGAGCAACGAACCACCCGGCCCAGGAGGCGGCGAGAGCGGTCCGCTGGACCCACGTTTCGCACCGACGACGGAAGCGTTCGTCGACCCGACGAGCCATCTCCTGATGCGCGTGCATGAGGATCCGAAAACGGGCGAACGCCGCTACCGGGCCGAGAGCTAACCGAGAGGCAAAGGCCCAAACCAGGGATAGGGCGCTGCGAACCACATGAGCGGACCCGTCCTGGGACATCGCCGTGCGACCCCAGGAAGCCCGCCTATTGCGATCTGGCGCCGACCGCGGAGAATGGGCCGATGCATTCAACCGGCAACTGAGCCGGGGCAGTCCAAGCGGGTGGAAATAGCGTGACCGCGATCATACGGAGAACCGCCGGCCGACCGTCGCCCGCACCGGGCGACGGTGCTTCGGCTTTCCCGTATATCAACCGCGAGCTGAGCTCGCTGGAGTTCCAGCACCGCGTGCTCAATGAGGCTCGCGACGAGCGCAACCCCCTGCTGGAACGCGTCAAGTTCCTGGCGATCTTCGCCAGCAACATGGACGAGTTCTTCCAGATCCGAGTCTCCGGCCTGATGGAGCAGGCCGAGGCCCACGCAGTCTCGTCCTTGCCTGGGGAGAAGCCCGCCGCCGAGCAGGTGGCCGACATCCGAACGAGCTTCCGCGCACTCTTGGACGAGCAGAACGAGATATTCGAGCGAGTCTGTTCCGATCTCGGCGCCGCCGGCATAGATATCGTGGACTACGCCAGCGTGCCGGAGCACCACGCGGAACTCCGACAGCGCTTCACCGACGAGATCTACCCGGTCCTGACGCCACTGGCCGTGGACCCCGGTCATCCCTTCCCGTACATCAGCACCCTGAGCCTGTCACTGGCCGTCCGCATGGAGAACCCGGAGGACAAGGAGGAGCGGTTCGCGCGGGTCAAGGTGCCGCCGGTCCTGCCGCGCTTCCTCTGGATCGAGCCGAGCAAGTTCGTTCTCCTCGAGCAGGTCATCGCCGCGAACCTGGACATGCTCTTCTCCGGCATGACCATCCTGGAGACGCACCTGTTCCGCGTAACCAGGGATGCGGACCTGGAGCTTCAGGAGGACGAGGCCGACGACCTCATGCTCGCCCTCGAAGAGGAGTTGCGGCGGCGCCGGTTCGGCGAAGCGGTCCGAATCGAATTCGACAAGGCCATGCCGGCCGCGATGCGGCACGTCCTCGAGAAGGGCGTCGGCGTGGACCCGGCGGACTGCTACGAGATCCCCGACATGCTTGATCACACCGGGCTGTGGCAGATCGCCGGCCTCGACCGGCCGGACCTGAAGCTGCCCCCCTACTCGCCGGTCGTGCCGCCCCGCCTTGTGCCCGCGGATGAAGGCGAGCCGGTCGACGTCTTCGCCGCTATTCGAAATGGCGACATCCTGGTCCATCACCCGTACGAGAGCTTTGCCGCGTCGACGCAACAGTTCATTGCGCAGGCTGCCTCGGATCCGGACGTTCTCTCGATCAAGATGACTCTGTATCGCACGAGCGGCGATTCGCCCATCGTCCGCGACCTGATCGCCGCCGCCGACCGAGGCAAGCAGGTCGTGGTGCTGGTGGAGATCAAGGCCCGTTTCGACGAAGAGGCGAACATCGTCTGGGCGCGTAAGCTCGAGAAGGCCGGCGCCCACGTTGTCTACGGCCTGGTCGGACTCAAGACGCACTCGAAGACGGCGCTCGTGGTCCGACGCGAGGGTTCGACGCTGCGGCGGTACGTCCATGTCGGGACCGGCAACTACAACTCCGGCACCGCCCGTCTGTACACCGACTTCGGGCTGCTTTCATGCCGGCCGGAGCTCGGCGCCGACGTCAGTGACCTGTTCAACGTCCTGACCGGGCTGTCGCGGCAACGGGACTTCCGGCGCCTCATCGTGGCCCCGATGAACTTGCGCAACTGGATACTGGACATGGTCCAGCGAGAGACGGACCACGCCCGTGCCGGTCGGCCCGCACGCATCGTCCTGAAACTCAACTCGCTCGTGGACCCGGCGTGTATCTCCGCTCTCTATGCGGCTTCGCAGGCGGGGGTTCGAGTCGACCTGATCATCCGTGGTATCTGCTCGCTCTGGCCCGGCGTCGCCGGCGTGAGTGAGGGCATAACCGTCCGATCGATCGTGGGCCAGTACCTCGAGCACTCGCGCGTCTTCTCATTCGCCAACGACGGCCGGCCTGAGCTCTACATCGGCTCGGCGGACCTGATGGAGCGGAACCTGGATCGGCGAGTGGAGGCGATCGTGCCGATCGAGGACGTTGAAGCCCACGCCCGCATCGATGCCGTACTCGAGATCATGCTGGCCGACGACCGGCGGTCGTGGCAGCTCGGCGCCGACGGCGTCTACCGCCGGACCGAGGAATTGAACGGCAGGCCGGGTACCATCGACACGTTCGAGACGCTCAAAGAGCGGACGGTGCAGATGGCAGTGGCCGAGGTCGTCGCTCCTCACAGGCCGCACGCCGGCATGGGATCGCTCGATCCGAGGGCTTAGCTAGACATCAGGGGTGGACATGGCCACAGGCCGGAAGATCGAAGTCGAGATGAAGTTCGAGGTCACGGCCCCGGGCGGCGCGGACCGGTACCTCGTCGCGCCCGAGCTTGGCCCTTTCACTCCGGACGGGCCGGTCGATTCCGTGCGTGTCGAGGATCGGTACGTGGATTCCGCCGATTGGGCGCTGGCTCGGGCCGGGTTCGCGGCGCGCATGCGCAAGACCTCACGCGGAACGGAGATCAGCCTCAAAGCCCAGAACTCCTCCGGTGGTCGGATGCAGCGGCGCGAGGAGATAGAGGGCCCCACCGATGCTGGCCTCCTGGCGAAGAGCTGGTCCGCCTCCCAGGCTCGGACCGTGATCATGGAGTTGTGTGGCGACGAGCCTCTGGTCGAACTGCTCACGATCCGGCAGTTGCGGCGGGTGCGGCCGCTCCGCGCAGATGCGACGCGCGCTGAGCTCAGCGTCGACGAAGTCGAAGTCGTGGGCAACGGCACCGTCCTGGACCGCTTCGAGGAACTCGAAGTGGAACTCAAGCGCGGCGACGAGGCGCCGCTGGCGCTGCTCGTGAAGGTCTTCGACCGCGACGGCGGTCTGCACGCCGTGTCGCGGTCCAAGCTCGCCCGAGCCGTGAAGGCGATTCGCGCAGCCATGCCGTCGATGCCGCCGGAGCTGCAGCAACGCTGGCTCGCGGCTCCGCCCGAGCTGCTTGCCGGGAGGCCCAAAGGGCCCAGCTCCGCCGCTGAAGCCTTGCGCGCCAGGGAAGGGCTCGTGGCAGAGGCGGAAGCCGCAGCACCGGGCGAAAGATCCACCGAGCAGGCCTCCGATCCCGATTCCCATGCCGATGCGGTTACCGGTTCAACGTCCGCCTCGCGGACACCCGGCATCGTCGCCGAGGACAGCATGCCCGAGGCGGCCCGCAAGATCCTGCAGCTCCAGTTCGCCAAGATGCTGCGCCGCGAGGCCGGAACTCGAGATGGGGCCGACGTGGAGGACCTCCACGACATGCGAGTGGCAACGCGGCGGATGCGAGCCGCCTGGCGAGTCTTTGACGGTGCCTTCAAGGCCGGAAGGACCAAGAAGATCCGGCGCCACCTGGAGACCATCGCCGATCGGCTGGGAGCGGTCCGTGACCTCGATGTGCTGATCGAAGGGCTCGAGGCCTACAGTCTGGGCATGGACGTCGAGCAGCGTCCCGGATTGGACCCGCTGCTGTCTCTATGGCGCCGGCAACGGGCATCCGCAAGAACGCAACTGATAGCTGAGCTGGATTCGCAGCGTTACGTGAGCTTCATCAAGGAAATGGACGCGTTCCTGGATTCGGATGCCCACTCGGCAGCCGCCGTCGCCACGCCCACGGCTCCGCACCGCGTTCGCGATCGTGCGGCTTCGGAGATATGGGCCACCTACGAGGCCGTCCGGGCATACGAGCTCGTCTTGCAGTGGGCCGACGTCGAGACTCTCCACGAGCTTCGCATCACGACCAAGTGGCTGCGCTACGCCCTGGAGTTCTTCGGCGAGACGCTCGGGCCGGACTCTGGGTACTTGCTCGAGAGGGTCGTTGCCCTGCAGGAGCATCTCGGCGGTCTTCACGATGCGGACGTGGCCACGAAGCTGGTGAGAGACCTCCTCGTGGCCCGGGCCGGCGAGCTGTCAAAACTGGAGACGGAGGCGATCGGCGCCTATCTCCACTCTCGCGAGAGTGAGATTGCGCGGCGACGGCGCTCCCTCGGCCCCATCTGGCGGGCGGTCAACGGCGCTCCGTTCCGGCGCGCCCTGGGGCGAGCGGTGGCGGCCCTGTAGAATCTCGGGCATGAGAGACACCTATTCTCCGGCCAGCGATTCGGTCGGCCGCTAGCCAATGGACCTCGTCCTCATCGGCGTCGGCGGCTTCTTCGGCGCGATCGCCCGCTACATGGTCGACGGCTGGGTCAGCGGCAGCACCAGGATCGGGGCCTTCCCGCTCGGAACCTTCGTCATCAATCTGAGCGGCGCCTTCGCTCTGGGGTTCCTTTTCGCGCTCGCGCTCGAAAAGGCGGCCATCGATCCGAGGATTCGAGGGCCGGTCATGATTGGCTTCCTCGGCGCCTACACGACCTTCTCCACTTTGATGCTGGAGTCCTGGCGCCTGGCCGAAGACGGTAGCTGGGGCCTGGCCCTGCTCAATATCGGTCTATCGGGCGTGCTCGGGATGTGCGCCGTGTTCGCCGGACTCACTGTCGGGAGGGCGATCGCATGAAGCTCGAAGGAACCGGCCTGCTCGTTCGCATCTACATCGGCGAGAGCGACCACTGGCATGGCCGGCCTCTCTACCAGGCAATCGTCGAGTTCCTGCGGGAACGCCACATCGCCGGCGCGACGGTGCTGCGCGGCATCGAGGGCTTTGGCGCCAAGTCCCATCTCCACACCACTCGAATCCTGCGTCTCTCGGAGGATCTCCCCGTTCTCATCGAAATCGTGGACGAAGAGTCGCGACTTCGAGCGATCCTTCCGGAGCTGGATGCAATGGTTGCCGACGGTCTGATCACCCTTGAAAGGGTGGAGGTCTTCGCCTATCGGGGAGCAGCGCCAGAGGCACCGCCGGAGGCCTGACCCGGGCACTGGCCCTCCGCTCGCAACTTGGCCGGCACCACCCCGCAGCATTCGTCCCGGACGTTAACCGCGGGTTCACGAACCGGACACCTTCGGGCCTCAGTCTGGGTTTCGTGGACCCGTGGGCCTCGCGCCCGAAGCGCCTCCCACGATCCCGGCACCTGCTCGATTTGCGATCAGCCAGGGACCAGGAGGCCTTATCGACGATGTCAGCCACCGACACCGAGTACGCGGCCCAGCCGGCTCTCTCCGACCGGATCGCCATGGTCCGAGCCCAGCTCGAACCTATCCGCAGCCGCACGGCACTTCTCGATTCCTACCGGCGCGAGTCGCTCTGCCGGCTCGCGACCACGGCCCAGGCTTCCGGTTCGGCAGCCGAAGTGCTCGACCTCGCCTATGCCTTGCGCTGGCTTGAGCTCGACGCGGAATGCTCGGTCGGCGATCCGCACGCCCAATATCAGGACGGATTTGTGGATGAATAGTCTCGCCACCGCCTCGGCGCCAACGACCGCGCCGCTTCCTTCCATCTCGGTGTCGGGCAGCACCCCCGACTACTGCGCCCGCGCGATGGTCCTGTGGCCTCGACTGGAGCGCGGGCGGCTCGCTCGCATCCGCCACGACCCGATCCGAGTGGCGGCTCTGGTCTCCCGGCGCACAACGCTCTCCTCCGCGGCCATACTCGAGTTGCTCGGCGTCTCGTCGGAAGAGTCGGACATGACGACTCGCGACCAATAGTCCCGCCGCCGCCGCTATGCTTGCGCCCCAAGAGCGTCTCCGGCTGAGGTTCGTGTCGAGCGCACGCGGTCCCGATCGGAAGCTCGCCCAATCCGTTCAGGGTTCGAACGTGCAAGAGAGCGACCGCTTCGTTGCGCACGGCCATCGAGACGTCTTCGACCGGGAGATGCTCGGGCTGCGAGAGGGCGTGGTCCGCATGGGCGGGCTCGTTGCCACCGCGATCGACGCCGCAGTCGGCGCACTTGCTCGTCAGGACACCGCGGCGGCCGTGGCTGTGGTCGCGGATGACCGAGCCATCAACGCCGCCCAGAGCGATCTGACGGCGCTGATCGTGACCACGATCGCCACTCAATCTCCCGTCGCGGGCGACCTCCGATTCGTGCTGTCGCTGGCCCACGTGGCATACGAACTGGAGCGGATCGGAGATCATGCCGCGGGCGTTGCGAAGCAGGTCCTCAAGATCGACGCCACCAGAAACGCCGGTAGCGCGGGTCTCGATCACATGGGCGAACTGGCCAGCGCAATCCTCCACGGCGTGCTTCTCGCGCTGGTCGACCTCGACGCCGAAGCGGCACGCAAGGTCGCCGCTCAGGACGACGAGATCGACCGGCTGTACCACGCCTATTTCGAGCGAGCCCTGGAACGAATGCGCGTCGAGCCCGCCTGGGTCGACGCCGGCGCCCACCTGCTCTTCGCCGCGAAGGACCTGGAGAGGATCGGCGACAGAGTGACCAACATCGCCGAGGAGGTCGTGTTCCTGGCCACCGGCGAGATCGAGGATCTCAATCCCTGAGGTAGTTGCCGATTGCCGGCGCTCCGGTCGCCCACTTCCACACCCCGACGCGCATGAGATGATCGAGACATGAACGAAGCAACTCAGCTCTGCCTGCTGCGCCACGCGCATGCCGGCGATCCAATGAAATGGACCGGCTCCGACGATCTCCGGCCGCTCACGGAGAAGGGCCGGCTCCAATCGGAGAGACTCGGTCTATTCCTTGCGGTGACCGGTTCCGGGCCCGACGCGATCCTCAGTTCGCCTCTCACCCGCGCCGTTGAGACCGCGCGTCTTGTCGCGGCCCCATTTGGGCTTCGCGTGGACGTTGTCGATGAGCTCGGCGGCCCGCTGGATCTCGATGTGCTGGAGCGGCTCCTGCGTTCGGCCGGGGACCCGCGCCGGCCGCTGCTCGTGGGTCACGACCCGGACTTCAGCATGCTGGCCGCCGAGATGGCGGGCGTCTCCGATCTGCCCATGCGCAAGGCCACGCTCGTCCGCATCGACGTGATGCGGCCGCTGCAGGCCGGGCAGGGCGTCTTGCGCTGGCTGCTGACTCCGGATCTGCTGGCGCGCGACGGGTGAACCGTTGACGGTCGGCGCAGCCGATATATGCTTCGACGGCTGCCGGGCGCGCCGAGCCAAGAGGGGCGCATGGACCGGAGACGCCACCACGCAAGAGGTTAGAAATGGCCAAAGGGCGTTCCCAAGGCAAAGCGAAGGACAAGCAGAAGTCGAGGACCGCGTCTTCTGCGTCGGTGATACTGGCCGGCGCGAGCGGGTCCGCATCCCAGGATGCGGAGAAGATGCCTCGCGGCATGCGCAAGCAGCTGCGTCGGCTCGAGCGGGCGCTTTCCGAGGCTGCCCGGCTTGAGAGCAAGCGACTCCGTAAGCTCGAACGCGCCAGCCATCGGCGCCAGATGATCGAGGCAGTCCTCGAGGAATTGCGGCCGACGGCGCCGGTGGCGGAGTACGTACCGCCTGTCGCCCCGAAGCCGGCGGCCACGCCGAAGCCGGCGGCCAAGACCGCGGCCCCCACGCCAAAGCCAACGCCAAAGCCAACGCCAAAGCCGGCGGCCACACGCGCAGCCGGCTCTACGGTCAAGCGGACGGTCGCGCCGAAGCCGGCGGTCGCGCCGAAGCCGGCGGTCGCGCCGAAGCCGCGCGTCGCTCGACCGGCGCCGGCCACGCGCCGCGCCGCACCAAAGCCGCCGCCCGCCAGGCCACCGGCCAACGGAGTGGAGACGGACAACCCGTAACCGCCCGCTCCCGGCGCCACTCCGCAGGTCTACGACCCGGCGTCCGCCCCTGCGTCGGGACCGGGCACGTCCCCGGAGATCGGACCGCCCGGAGCCACGGGCACGGTGAAGATGAACGTGGACCCCGAGCCCTCCTCGGACTCTGCCCAAATGCGGCCGCCGTGCGATTCGACAACATGGCGAGCGATGGAGAGGCCCAGACCGGTGCCGCCTCGACCGCGGGCGCGAGCCCGGTCCACCTTGTAGAACCGCTCGAAGATGCGGGCGAGGTCCGCCCGAGGCACGCCGATGCCTGGGTCTTTGACCCAGACTCTGACCTCGCCCGGGTCTTCGCGCACACCGACTACAACCGCCCCGCCGTTCGGGCTGAACTTGACGGCATTGTGGAGAAGGTTCACCAGAACCTGTCCCAGCCGATCCTCGTCGCCGCGAACCGGAGAGACGCGGTCCGGGAGATCAAGGTCGATCCGCAAACCCTGGCGCTCGGCGAACAGGCGGAGCCGCTCCGACGTGGTCTGGGCCACCTTCACCAGATCGACATCGTCGAGCAGCAGCCGGACCGTGCCGCTTTCGATGCGCGACAGATCGAGCAGCTCGTTGACCATCTGCGTCAGGTGCCCCGTCTCCACCTCGATCTTCGAAATGCGATCCCGCAGCCGCGGTGAAGCCGACTCCGCATCACGCGCGGCCGTCTCGGCGAGCAAGCTGATCGTCGTCAGCGGGGTCCGCAACTCGTGGGAGAGGTTGTCGATGAATTCAGCTCGCATACGCTGCAGGCGGCGCAGCTCGGATACGTCCTCCAGGACCAGCCACACGCCCGAGACCGGCGAGCGACGAGCCCGGACGGTGACCGTTGCGCCGGAGTTGGAGCGGACCGTCAGCTCGCCGTTGGACGACCCAAACTCCATGGCCGTACGGGCGATGCCCTCGATCCGCGCGTCCACGAATGCTTCCAGTGCGGACCTGCCCGCCATGGAACCCGGCCGCCGCTCCAGCATCACGTGGGCCGCCCCGTTCGCAAATTCGACGGTCAGGTCGTCGGCGAGTCGAACCACACCCGCCGTCAGCAGCTCCGTGAGATAGTCCGTGTCGTGGCTCGTTTGCTCGGCGTTCCAGCGGGCATCCTCGGCCTCCTCGAGGGCCGCGCGGACCCGCCTCTCGATGTCATCGGCATCGGCCGCCCCGGTGGCGTCTCGGAGGCTGTCGAGCATTCGGCCGCGACTGATGGCCAGGGCCAGAGCCCAACCCAGCAAGATAGCCAGCGCAACGATGAACAGGATCTCCACGGTGTCCATGAATCGAGCATGGCACAGCCGGCGGCGTTCGGCACGACGCCCCGGCTCGGCTGGCAGTCGCGACCATCGGACGCTACCCTATGGCCTGTTGACGGCAAGGAGCGCGCAGCGACGGAGCCGGGTAAGGTAAGCCGGCTCGTCTCACCAGATCGCGACTCCATTCGGAGGTTGTTAGGTGCCCAGGTTCCGACTGATCCCTCGCGAAGAGCGTTTCTTCGACCTCTTCGTAGCAGATGCCGCCAACGTCCTGGACGGTGCCCGCCAGCTCGAAGCCATGCTCCGCTCATTCGACAACCCGGACAAGCAGGCCAAGAAGATTCGCGAGACTGAGCACAAGGGCGACGAGATCAGCCACGATATCGGCCGTCGCCTGGAGTCGACCTTCGTCACGCCATTCGATCGCGAGGAGATCCACGCCCTCATCAGCGGCCTGGACGACATCCTGGACCTGATCGAGGAAGTCGCGGATACCTTCGTCCTCTACCGCATCGAGTCGCCGACCAAGACCTCGGTGAAGCAGGCCTCGCTGGTCGTTCAGGCGTGCGAGACGCTCCACCTGGCGCTCAGTAACCTCCGCGGTTTCAAGGACATGGACCGCTACATCGTCGAGGTCCATCGCATCGAGAACGAGGGCGACAAGCTGGCCCGGGCCGCGATCGCCGGCCTCTTCGACGACGGCACGAAGACGATCGACGTTCTCAAGTGGAAGGACGTCTACTCCCTCCTGGAGGACACGATCGACAAGACCGAAGATGTCGCGGACATGATCGAGCGCATCGTCGTCAAACACGCATAGGCGCCGGCCGGTAGGCGGCAACGGGGGCAGGTGAAGGGGTGAGTTCGGTGGGTCGTCGTGGATTCCTAACTTGCGCGGCGGCGGTGGTGCTCGTGGCCGTCACGGCCTCGTGCACAGCGGCCGCGACGTCCAAACCCGCGTCGAGTGCGCCACCGGCCAGTCTGCCCTTTCCGACCGCCGGATCCTTCGCGGCTGCCGCAACCGACGCCGCTTCCACGGGTTCCGCACCTACCGACACCTATGATCCTCCGGCCGACCCGACGGCCCCGACGACGGCCCCGACGATCCCTGCCGGGACTGCCGGGACTGCCGGACCCGTGGCACCGCTGCCCGCGGGCAACTGGACCTCGATCCATTGGACCAAGATTGCAGGCCAGGACGACGTTTGGGCCGAGCCGACCGACTCCGACAACTACCCGGCCGGAGTGGACAACGAATCAGGCTGGACCCTGTACGGCTGGAGCCGGGGCTACCTCGCCTTCGATCAACTCGAAACCGACAACGATGATGGCTCCTGGCGTCTCGTCACCAAGACGAAAACGTCCAGCGACGGCGCTCACTGGCAGCTGGGCGGTGAGTTCACCCAGAAGGGGGGAGTCGACGACGACCCTCCAGACATGCAAGACGGCATCGGTGGAGTGGTGGAGGGGCCTGCCGGGCTGCTCGCAATCGGAACAGCGCATGCGGATTGCGGTTCCAACACCTACGCGTGGCCTGAAGCCCTATCGGCCGACGGACGGACCTGGAAGACGGTCCAAACCGATGCATATGGAGCGACGGTCGACGGCGGCGCCTCGGGCTACATAACCGCCGGATCCGACGGCGTGTGGACCTCGACCGACGGCCTGACTTGGAAGTCAGTCGACATGAAGGGTGCGGCCTTCGCTGGCTACACCGGGATCGAAGGCGGCACGTCGGTGGCCGGAGGCTTTGTCCTTTCCGGCGAGACCACGTTCCCGGACAAGACCTGCGGCAACAGCAGCACGCCGGCCGTGATGCCCACGCTGTGGTCGTCACCCGACGGAGCAACGTGGACCAAGGACACCCTTCCCAACGCCAAGCCTCAGAGCGGCCTGTCGTTGTTCGTCTGCCGCTTCAACGACCATCTCCTGGTCGCCAGTGAAGTCAGCGGACCGGACGCGAATTGGATGTCCAAAGACGGTCTTACCTGGACACCGGCGCCCGCCACGCCGGTGGCGCTCTGTCCCTACGTCCCGCTGTATTCGGACAACGTGGTCCTGTCCGTGGGCACCCGAACCATGGTGATGTTGAACAGTGACCCGAAGAAGATCTGGACGCTCCGCGCCGATCTGACACTGGTGGCCCTCTCTCAGACCGGCAGCCAGCCACCGGTCGGAGACGTCGGAGCGATCTTCGGTCCGGCCGGGCTCATCGTCGGCGACGACGACGGCAACACGTACGTCGGGGTTCCGGTCGCCGGTTAATCGGCTAGCTCAACCGCGGGCACCCGCACCCCGAGCCCAACGTTCACATCCGTAGAACACGGCGTTAACACAACACCGCGACATTCGGGGAATGACGCAGGCGCACGACCACGTCCCCTCTGGCGTCGACGCTGACGATTTGCGGGGGCATGCCCATTCCGCGGCTTCGCCTCGCCCGTTCGATGGCTGGCTCGTTCTGGCCGACCCGACGGGCTCGATCGACCTGCGAAGGCTCTTCCCAGACATCGAAGTCCGAATCGAGCCGACATCGGCCGGGTTTGCCGAGGCACTGTCGGTCTCCGAGCCGAGTCTCGTCGTCCTCGTCGCACCTCCCGCCGAGCCCGGCGACCTCCAGCGCGTCGCAAGCTGGCTGGCGACGAATCCGGGCTCGTATGCGGTCCTGATGAGCCCTCACCATGCCGTCGCGCTCCGCCTCCACGCACTCGAGTTGGGCTTCGAAGATGCCGTCGATCTCTCGTCAGACCCGATGGAAGTGGTCGGGCGCCTCTCGATCGCCGGTCGCCGCGGACCCGTCGGCGGGCATCTGGCCGATGACAGGATCGTCCTTGGAGAAGGCGTCGAGCTTGACCGCCGTGCCCGAGCGATTCGACGGGACGGCCGGCTGATGTCGCTCCGGCCGAAGGAACTGGCGCTTCTTGAGTATCTGGCGATGCATCCGGGCCGCGCCTTCACGCGCGAGGAGTTGCTGCGCCACGTCTGGCATGACGCCGTCGGCAATGAGCGAATGGTCGACGTCTACGTCTTCTGGCTCCGCGCCAAAGTCGAGCGAGACGCCGCCAATCCGATCCACCTCCTCACCGTCCGTGGTTCCGGATACCTGTTCGACCCGCCGCGGCCGGCGCCGTCCGGCTCGCCCGACGACCGCGTCAACCGGACCGAACGTTAACGAACGGCCAACACCGCGTTAAGCGGCGCTCCTGACTATCAGCCTCGGATAAGGGAGCAGTTTTGCTCAGATAGCTCCCCAGCAAGAGGAGACACTAAGTTGCTCAACGGAACCCGACGCCTCGGCGCCCTGGCAATCGCCGCGGCAATCTTCGCCTCGGCCTGCAGCTCGACTGCCGCTACAGGCACCCCGGCGGTGACGCCCGCTCCGGCCGCAACCACGGCCGCAGCCACGAGCACCCCGGCGAGCGCCCCATCCGCAGCCCCATCCGCAGCCGCGGCCGCGGTCACCTGCGTGACCGGCACAATCACCGCCTCCGGCTCGACCGCCCTCCAGCCGCTCGTCGACGCAGCCGCCAAGCAGTACGATGCCGCGTGCTCCGGCGCCACGATCACCGTCAACGGCGGCGGATCCGGCACCGGCCTGACCCAGGTCGCCGCGGGCGGCGTCCAGATCGGCGACTCCGACGTCACGGCTGAGAGCAGGCTCAAGGCTCCGGACGCGGCCAAGCTCGTCGATCACATCGTGACCCGCCAGGGTTGGATCGTCGTTACCAACAAGGACGTGACCGGCGTCACGAACCTGACGACGCAGCAGGAAACCGACGTCTGGACCGGCAAGGACACCAACTGGAACCAGGTTGGCGGCCCCGACCTTCCGATCGTCCTGATCTTCCGCCCCTCCTCGTCCGGCACCCGCACCACCTTCAAGAAGCTGGTCCTCAACAATGCCACCGAGGCGACCGGCGGCCAGACCCTCACTGAGGACTCCAACGGCACGGTGACCACCGCGGTCAGCAAGACCGACGGCGCCGTGAGCGTCATCGGCTTCGCCTACTACAACGATCCGGCCGCAAAGCCGATCCTCAACGGCCTCCAGCTCGACGGCGTCGACGCAACCGTCGCGAACATGGCCAGCGGAACGTACAAGCTCGCCGCCGACGGCCACATGTACAGCAACGGCACACCCGCCGCTGGCAGCCTGACCGAGGCCTTCCTCGCCTACATGATGAGCCCGGCCGTTCAGGGCACGCTCATCCCGAGCAAGTTCTACGCCCCCGTCACCAAGTAGACCTCTCTCCTGCTCCGGGCCCCGCAGTGACGAGCGGGGTCCGGAGCATTCCCGTTCCTCCTGACAGCGATCCTGCGAGGCAGCGCCGATGGCTCAACTGACAAGCGCTCTACCAGCATCCGGGCTGCGAGCCAGACCCGGGTTGCTTGCGCGGATAGACCTTCCGAGGCGAGTCGTCTTCGCGGCCGCCTCGTCGATGATCCTGATCGTTGCCCTGCTCATGGTCTTCATCACCTGGCAGGGCATCCAGCTATTCATTGCGGACCACGTTCCGGTCGGGCAGATTTTGGCGCCAACGTGGCAACCGGACGCAACGAATGGCCCGACGAGCTTCGGCATCCTGCCGTTCATCGCCGGAACGGTCTTCGTCACCGGCGTCGCGCTCCTCATCTCCACGCCGCTATCCGTTGGCCTCGCCCTTTTCCTTTCAGAGGTCGCGCCGCGCTGGGCCAGGGCCATCGTCCAGCCCGCCCTGGAGATCTTCGTCGGCATCCCCAGCGTGGTCTGGGGATGGCTCGGCATTACGATCCTGGTGCCGTTCCTTGCCGACACCTTCCACAAGAAGATCGCCATCTCCCTGCCCGTAGTCGGCCAGGTCTTCAGCATGCCGGGCTTCCTGACCGGCTTCTCGTGGCTCGCGGGCTCGCTCGTCCTCTCGATCATGATCCTGCCGACGATCACGAGCGTCTCGTATGACGCCTTTCGCGCCGTTCCGCAGGAGTTGCGTACAGGCTCGCTTGCGCTCGGCACGACTCGCTGGCAGACGATCCGCCACCTCCTCATCCCATCGGCGCTGAGCGGCGTTCTGACCGCCGTGGTGCTCGGGATGACTCGGGCCGCGGGCGAGGCCCTGGCCGTCCAGATGGTCATAGGCAACTCTCCCTCGATGCCGGCCGCCATCACGCAGCCGGTAACGACCCTGACATCGCAGATCACCCTCGACATGGGCAACACGGTCTTCGGTGAGCCCTGGCAAGACGCCCTTTGGACCATGAGCCTGGTCCTGCTGATCATCTCGATCACGTCGGTTGTGCTCGTGCGAGCACTCAACAAGCGGAGGATGGGTTCGTGACCGCCACCACAGGCCGGGTCGCCGGCGGCCCGCTCGGGCCGAAGCCGAGCCTCCGACGCAAAACGTCTCGCGGAAGCCTCCTCGCGGATCGCGCCGCGACCGTCGTCCTGTGGGGGACGGGGGTCTTCGTGCTGGCGCTGCTCGGGGCGATCATCGTCCACTTCGCGGCGGCGGCGTGGGGAGTGGTCTCGCCGAGCTTCGTCCTCAGCGACCCGAGCGACACCGGGCTGGGCGGGATCGGGCCCTTGCTGTGGAACTCCATCTACATGCTGGCCCTGACGATGTTGATCGCCATCCCGGTGGGGATCCTCGGCGGCATCTACATGTCGGAGTACGCCGGCGAGAACCCGATCACCAGCGCCATCCGGTTCGCGGAGGAGTCGATCAGCTCGGTGCCGTCGATCGTGGTCGGTCTCTTCGGCTTGATCCTATTCGTCGACAACTTCAAGTGGGGCTTCACCGTCCTGGGCGGCGCTCTGGCTCTGACACTCTTCAATCTGCCGCTTATGACGCGCCTCTCCGAGCAGGCCCTCCGGGCCGTGCCACAGGAGGAGCGCACCGCGAGCCTGGCCCTGGGCGCGACCAAGTGGCAAACCATTCGCCACGTGGTCCTGCCTCTCGCGATCCCGGGCCTCATCACCGGCGTGATCCTCACAGCAGGCCGGGTCTTCGGTGAAGCGGCGGTCCTGCTCTTCACCGCCGGTCTCGGGACGCCGCCGCACTACGACTTCACCAACTTCAAGACATTCAGCTTGACCGACACCAACACCGCCTGGTGGCACTCATCGCCGTGGAGTCCGCTGCGGCCCGGCACGACCCTGTCGGTCTACATCTACAAGCTGCAGTCCGAAGGCCTGGGCGTCTACGTGAACCAGATCGTGGACGGCTGCGCCGCGATCCTCATTTCAATGGTTCTGATCTTCAACCTTGGAGCGCGCCTTCTTGGCCGCATCCTCACCCGACGGCTGACAGCCGCATGAGCACTGGAGAAGAGATGCCCGCAACAGCCATCTACTCGGAACCCGTGCTCCGTCGCGTCGAAGTGACGGCGCCACGCGTGGAGGTTGCCCGACCGAGCGCGGCCGAAGCCACGGCCACCGAGACGGGCGAGATCAAGATCGCAACCGAACACGTCTCGATCAGCTACGGCGAGAGAGTCGCGGTCCGGGATGTCTCGCTCAACGTGCAGGCGCGCTCGATCCTGGCCCTGATCGGCCCCTCCGGCAGTGGCAAGTCCACATTCCTGCGCTGCTTCAACCGCATGAACGACCTGATCCCCGGCGCAAGCGTCCAGGGTGAGGTCCGTCTCGACGGTGAGAATGTGATGGACCCCGACGTGAGCGTCGTGGAACTGCGACGTCGCGTCGGCATGGTCTTCCAGCGCCCCAATCCGTTCCCGATGTCCATCTACGAAAACGTCGCCTACGGCCCGCGCCGACGCGGCCAGAACGACAAGCGCAAGCTCGACGAGCTGGTCGAAACCAGTCTCAAGCGGGCGGCGCTCTGGGACGAGGTCAAGGACGATCTTCGTCGCAAGTCCGGATTGGCACTCTCCGGAGGCCAGCAGCAGCGCCTGTGCATAGCGCGCGTGCTGGCCACCGACCCCGAGGTGATCCTCATGGACGAACCGGCTTCCGCTCTGGATCCCGTGTCCACACTGCGGATCGAGGAGTTGATGCGCGAGCTGCGAGAGGCCTACACGATCGTCATCGTCACCCACAACATGCAGCAGGCGGCCCGGGTCAGCGATGTCACGGCCTTCTTCACGATGGCCGAGGATCGCGCCGGATATCTGGTTGAGGTTGGCCCCACCGGTCGCATCTTCACCCGCCCCAACGAGCGGCTGACCGAGGACTACATTTCCGGGCGGTTCGGATGAGCGCCCTGCATCACGAGGAGTCAACCATGCATCCCGCCGAGGTCGAGGCCGAGCGACACGCTCAGCGAATGCGTGAGAGCCTCGACCTGGAAATGCGCGAGGTCAAGGACGGCGTCTTGCGCATGGGCTCGTACGTGGAGGAGCAGATCCTCGCCGCCCACGACGCGCTCGTAACCCGAGACGCCGGCCTGGCGGCGAAGGTCATCGCCTCCGACGGGCGGGTCAATGAGACCCAGCGAGCCGTCGCCGGCATCGTGGCCATGACCATCGCCACGCAGGCGCCGGTAGCCCGGGACCTGCGCTTCCTGATGGCTCTCGATCGCGTGACGTATGAGCTGGAGCGGATCGGCGACCATGCCGGCTCCGTCGCCAAGCAGGCTCGCAAGCTCGCCGGTGTGACGAGCATGGTCACCTACGACGAGCTGACGCCGATGGCACAGCTGGCCGCCCGCCAGGTTCGCGATGTCGTTATGGCCCTGGTCGACATCGACGAGGAAGTGGCCCGCAGGGTGGCGCAGCGCGACGACGAGATCGACCGCCTTTACCACCAGGTGTTCGACGATGTCCTGACCGAGATGCGGACGGACCCGGCCAAGGTCGATCCCGGAACCCGGATCCTCTTCGCCGCCCACTACCTCGAGCGTATCGGCGACCGCGTGACGAACATCGCGGAGGATGTCGTGTTCCTGGCGACCGGCGAGGTCGAGGACCTGAACCCTTAGGACTCCTTGGCCTATGCCGTGGCGGCGACGCCGCCGATGCGCGCGGTTATGGCCGCCGCAGCATTCCGAACCGCCTCGATCAGCTCGGGAACGCGGCTGGGCTGGATTCGGTTGCCGGAAGCCCGGACTTCGAGAGCGGCAACGACGGAGGAGTGGTAGTCGAATATGGGCACTGCAACTGCGTTGACATCGGGTTCGTTCTCCCCGAAGGCCGTGGCAAAACCTCTCCTCCGCACCCGGGCGAGTTCCTCGAGGAGGAGATCAAGCCGAACGATGGTGTGCGCTGTGTATGGCGTGAATCCGACCTTCGACAGGCGGATGACTTCGCGCTCCGGTCTGTTGGAGAGTAGAACCTTGCCCGGCGCCGTGGCATGGAGCGGCAGGTTCCTTGCGGCTCGTTGATGTGACATTCCTGAACCGTCTGACCAGGCGACAGTCACGACGCTGTCGCCTTCCAGCGACCCGAGAGTTGTCGTGGCCTTGACCGATCGAGCCAGACCCTGGAGCTCGGGCCAGGCAATGGTCCGAAGATCGAGCATCTTCTCCGCGTGGCCACCCAGAAGGACCATAGCCACGCCAAGTCGGTATTTCCCCGATTGCCCGTCTTGATCCACCAAACCGCGCTTCTGCAGGGTCGCCAGGAGACGCGACGCCGTCGACTTGTGCAGTCCCAGGCTACGTGCGATCTCCGTAACTCCAACGCCCGAATCCACGTTTCCCAAGGCCAGAAGAAGCGAGACGGCCCGGTCGACGGACCGGACGGAGTTTCGATCCAGGTCGGCTACGGCCTCCGCGGCGGGGGCCGTTCCCAAGCGCTGCGGAATTGTCGTGGTTGCATCCATGGAATGGGACCTCAGCTCATCGGAGTCGCGCAGAAGGTTCGACTCGTGACTGCAAGATAGGAAAATGCGCCTTCGTCCCACGAGGATGAAAACCCGCCGGAGGCGTTCGGAGCCGCCCCTAACCAAAGATCGTCGTGACAATCAGGCCAATAGATGCCACGCCCATGACAAGGGCGGTTGCCCACCCGACGGCGCTGAGCAGACGGCCGTTCACCCTCTCGCCCATCACTTTGCGGTCGTTCGACACGAGCATGACCAGGATGATCAGCGGGGCCGCGACGAGGCCGTTGAGCACCGCACTCAGGACCAGGGCAGTGATCGAATTGATCCCGAGGAAGTTGATCGCCATCCCGACGAAGGTCGCCGCGACGATGACCGCGTAGAACTGCGGCGCACGAGAGGGCTTCGAGTTGAGTCCGGATCGCCAGCCGAACGCCTCGGAGACGCCGTAAGCCGCCGACCCGGTCAGAACGGGCACGGCCAGCACGCCGGCGCCGATGAGCCCGATGGCGAGCAGAAGGGCGGACGCGTCACCGGCCAGGGGTCGCAAGGCCTGGGCTGCGTCGGTGGCCGAGAGCACGTCATGCTTGCCCGCGACGAACAGAGTGGCGCCTGTTGTGAGAATGATGAAGTAGGCCACGACCTCCGAGAACACCATTCCGGCCATCGTGTCCCATAGCGCGTACTTGAGTTCGAACCGCGATGCACCCTGGCGTTGCCGCAACCGGCCCCGCCCGATGCTGATTTGCTCCTCGACTTCCTGGCTGGCCTGCCAGAAGAAGAGATATGGCGAGATGGTCGTGCCGAGGAGCGCGACGATGATGCCGATGTAGGCCGGATCAAGCCGGATCGTCGGAACGAGCGTTCCGGCGAGGACCTTGACGATGTCCGGCCGAGCGAAGAGCGCTGCCCCGATGTAGGCGAGGAGGACTACTGCCAGCCACTTGAAGACCTTCGCGATAAGGCGATAGCTGCCGAATACCTGGATCGCGATGATCCCCAGGCCGATCGGCACGATGAAGACGAATGCAGGGACGGGCACGAGCAGATTGATGGCCGACGCGATGGCTCCAATGTCTGCGCCCGCGTTCAGAGTGTTGGCGACGACGAGAGCAATCACGGCCGGATACAGTGCGCGGGGGTAATGCTCGCGGAGCACACCGGCCAGTCCCTTGCCGGTCACCAGGCCGATCTTGGCGCAGATGAACTGGACGGCCGTCTGCATCGGCAGCATGGCCAGAGTTGTCCAGAGCGTGACGAAACCGTACTGGGCGCCCGCCTGCGCGTACGTCCCAATCCCAGACGGATCGTCGTCGGATGCTCCGGTGATGAGCCCTGGGCCGAGTGCTCCGCCCAGGCGCTTCAGCGGGTTCTTCTCCGCCCTCAGTTGGGCAATCTTCGGATCGGCCGGCCGTCTCGGGTCCACTCGCGGTTCGTCGGGCCCAACCGACGCGTTCAATTCGGCCACAGAGTCATCGCTTCGCGGTGGCTCCGCCTACTTCCTCGTGCGCCAGTGATCGGCCGCTTCGCGCTCCAGAACGGCCAGTCGAGTGTAGTAGTCCGGGAACTCGTTGAGGTGGGCCAGTGCGATCTTGCCCGTCGCGATCGAATCGTCCCCGGTGATGTCTGTCGCGGGGCTGCGAAGCCCGTGCTCGAGTTCGACGTCCAAGCCCATCCGGAACTGCTCGATGTCGTACTTGAGTGCCTCGAAGTCCATATCGAGCGCAGTCGCGACGGTGAGCGCTTCATCGCGAGTGAACGTCTTCTTGGCGCTGAGTTGAGCAATTGTCACCGCTATCTCCTTCGGCCAGGGACACTGTCTCCAGAGACTGCTCGCCTTCGCACCCCGGCGCGAGGATGGAAACCCGAGCATGGAATTCGAGTGTTAACCCAACGGAATACGGGTGGCTAACGGACCTGCCGCATCGTGTAGGGATCGGCCGGTCTTCGTCTCAGATCGGGCCCTCGTCGTATGTGGCTGTGACCCGCGGCCGTCTGGCCTTCACCCAAACGCCTCTGCTCGGCGACACCGTGACAGCGTGAGAGCCGCATCGGGCCCGGATTTGCGCCGTCGCGGTCCGGCTTCGACTGGGGTTTGGGCTTGACTCCGTGCGGGGTCTGAACACAATGGCTGGGCAGGCACCCTTACGCCGTGCCCATCACCTGGACCAGCGGAGCGTGTCATGGACTCCGGTTCCAATCTGGCGCTGACGATAGTCGCCGGGACGTTTCTCTCGATTCTCGTGACGACTCTGCTCGTCGTGGGTGTGATCGTCTATGCGCTGCGACGGGCGATCCCTCCGGCCGAGGATCCCGGCATCGTGGAGCTCAAGCGTCGGTTGGCTGCCGGTGAGATCTCACCCGTTGAGTACGAGGTTCGCGTGCGCGCGATCGAGAAGGGGGACATGTAGCTGCCGATTGGGCGGTTACGCACGTGTTCGAGTCCGCCGATCTCTCACTTGGTGACCGACGCCCCGGCGGCGCCATAGGAATCGCCCTTGCCATCGGCCCCGGTTCTCCCCGAACATGATCCGCGGAGGGCAGTAGATGGCTCACGCAACAGCACGCGGCGCATATCAGGACCTCGCGGCCCGGCTGAATCGGTTTCCGCAAGGCGCACCGCCCTCCGAGCTGCTCTATCAGATCCTCGCCATGCTCTTCGGTGACCGCGAGGCGGGGCTCGTTGCCCGACTGCCCATCAAGCCGGTGACCGCGAAGCAGGCCGCGCGCATCTGGGAGACCAGCGAGACCGACGCGCGGGCGGTCCTCGACGGCCTCGCATCGCGCGCCGTGCTGCTCGACATGGAGGGGCCGCACGGCACCATCTACGCCCTGCCGCCCCCGATGGCCGGGTTCTTCGAGTTCTCGCTGATGCGCGTCCGGGGCGACATCGACCAGAAGGTGCTGAGCGAGCTGTTCCACCAGTACATCACCGTCGAGGACGACTTCATCCTGGCCCTCCTTACGAAGGGCAAGACCCAGTTAGGGCGCGTCTTCGTGAACGAGCCGGCCCTCATCGAAAGCGAAGAGCGCACCCGGCGCGCGGGCGTCGGCGCCGCGACCGGCGACGGCTTGCTGCGGGTGCTCGACTACGAACGGGCCAGCGAGGTGATCGAGACCTCTTCGGAGATGGGCGTGGGCCTCTGCTACTGCCGTCACAAGATGGAGCACATGGGCCGGGCCTGCTCAGCGCCGAAGAACATCTGCATGACGTTCGGCGCGACCGCGAGTTCGCTGATTCGCCATGGGCACGCTCGGCACGTTGATGTGGCTGAGGGCCGCGACCTCCTCGCCGAGGCCTACGAGAATCGGCTCGTCCAGTTCGGCGAGAACGTCCAGCGCGAGGTCGCCTTCATCTGCAACTGCTGCGGCTGCTGTTGCGAAGCCCTGCTGGCCGCCAAGCGTTTCGCGGTCCTCAGCCCCATCGCCACCACCAACTTCCTGCCCGAGGTGGATGCCGGGAACTGCAACGGCTGCGGAAAGTGCGTGGAGTCCTGCCCGGTAGAAGCCATGGGCCTGGTCTCCGCCGGAGATCCCCGCCAGCCTAAACGCAAAAAGGCGAAGCTCCACCAAGACCTGTGCCTGGGCTGCGGCGTCTGCGTCCGCACCTGCACCCGGAACGGCTTGTCCCTCCGCTCTCGTGGAAAACGCGTCGTCACCCCCGTCACGACTGCCCATCGTACGGTGCTCATGGCCATCGAACGGGGCAAGCTCCAGAACCTCATCTTCGACAACCAGGCCCACTGGAACCACCGGGCCATGGCCGCCATCCTGGGCACGATTCTCAAGCTCCCGCCCGTCAAACAGATCATGGCCAGCCGGCAGATGAAGTCCATCTACCTGGAACGGCTGCTCGGTCTACCGGGCTCGCAGGGCTCGGCCAAGGGTTGACTTCCACCGGCGCCTGTTCTCATAATCGGCTAGCCCTTGGGAGGCAGCCATGCCAGAAGCACCGCAGACCGGCGAGGCACCGAAGAGCCACGAACGGAAGCTTTCCGGTATCGGGGCCACGGAAGATCAGATGGATTCGCGGGACACCATCCCGCAGCGCATCGACCGCAAAGGAACCAAGGTCGAGGACCTGGCCGGCACCGGCCAGCACGATTCTCCGGGAGGATGAACTCAGCGGTATAGCAGGTACGGCTCCCGCATCTTGACGAAAGCCGCCACGGCATCCTGAAAGCCCTCCTGGACGGTGCGCGGGTCGTCGCCGGCCTGGAGTTGGCCGATCGCCTGGGCGCTGCCGATCAGCAGCTTGTTGAGCGACAGGTCGATCTTCCCCGGATACAGCTTCGCAATCGCCGCCGCCACTTCCAGGCCCAGGCGCGTCGAATCCAGCAGCTCGCGGTTGACGATGACGAAGCGCACGCCCTCCACCGTGCCCACGCGCGACGGATAGGCTCGCACACCCGGGATTTCGCGGCGATTCAGATAAGCCGCCAGCTCGCGTCCGCCGATGAAATCCGCCCCGATCTGCTCGAATGGGGAATCCGTTCCCCGCCCCACCGAGTATCCCTTGGAGGATTCCAGGAGGCACAAGCCGGGGTAGAGCGTGGCGGCGTTCAGGCTGCGCATGTTGGGCGAGGGGTCGA
>PMIE01000079.1:68583-68729 GCA_003156975.1 Chloroflexota bacterium
CTTGGCCGCCGCTTCCATGGCGTAGGCCATGGTGGTCGCGTAATTGTAGAAGCGCGCGCCAATATCCTGGATATCGAAGACCAACGCGTCGATGCCGCGCAGCATCTCAGGGGTGGGCCGCAGCGTCTTGCCGTACAGGCTGAAGA
>PMIE01000090.1 GCA_003156975.1 Chloroflexota bacterium
ATCGACACCCCCGGCCACGTGGACTTCAGCTATGAAGTCAGCCGCAGCCTCCAGGCGTGCGAGGGCGCGATCCTCGTTGTCGACGCGACGCAGGGGATCGAGGCGCAGACGCTGGCCAACGTCCACCTCGCGCTGAAGCAGAACCTCACGATCATCCCGGTCCTCAACAAGATCGACCTGCCGTCGGCCCAGCCGGACGTGGTCATCGAGGAGCTGGAGAGCGTCCTTGCGATGCCGCGCGAGGAAGTGCTGCTCGCTTCGGCAAAGGACGGCACGGGCGTCGCGGAGATTCTCGAGGCCATCGTCCAGCGAATCCCGCCGCCGAAGGGCGATCCGGAGGCGCCGGTCCAGGGCCTGATCTTCGACTCGCACTACGACGCCTACAAGGGCGTGATCGTCTATGTCCGGCTCGCCCAGGGGACGCTTCGGGCCCACGACGTCATCCGGCTCATGGGCTCCGGCGCGGAAGCCGAGTTGATCGAGCTTGGATACTTCCGGCCGCAACTCGTCTCCATGCAGGAGATCCACGCCGGCGACGTCGGCTATGTGGCGACAGGTCTCAAGAGCGTTCGCGACGCCCAGGTCGGCGACACGCTCACGCTGGTCACCAATCCGGCGCCCGAACCTGTGCCCGGCTACCAGCCCGCCAAGGCCCTCGTTTTCGCGGGCATCTACCCGATCGTCGGCTCGGAGTATCCGAACCTGCGCGACGCGATGGAGAAACTGCACCTCAACGACGCCAGCTTCTCATTCGAGCCCGAAAGCTCGGTTGCGCTCGGCTTCGGGTTCCGATGCGGTTTCCTCGGCCTGCTCCACATGGAGATCATCCAGGAGCGGCTCGAGCGCGAGTTCGGCCAGGAGCTGATCGCGTCGGCGCCATCGGTCGAGTATCAAGTCGTGATGATCAACAACGGCGGGACGGTCAGCGTCGACAACCCGTCCAAGATGCCGGACGCGGGCGTGATCGAGGAGATCCTGGAGCCGTGGGTCAAGCTCGGCATCGTGACGCCCAGCACCTACATCGGCACCTTGATGGAATTGACGAAGAACCGCCGGGGCGCGTTCCTGGAGATGGAATACCTGGACCCCAAGCGCGTGCTGCTCAACTTCGAGCTGCCGCTCGGCGAGGTCATCGTCGACTTCTTCGACCAGCTCAAGACGCGCACCCAGGGCTACGCCTCGATGGACTACGAGGAGATCGGGTACCGGGCCGCGAGGCTCGTCAAGGTGGACGTTCTGGTCGCCGGCGAGCCTGTCGATGCGCTGTCGGTCATCGTCCACCGCGATCGCGCCCAGGCGATCGGCCGCGAGCTGGTTCACCGACTGCGCGGCCTCATTCCACGCCAGATGTTCGAGATCGCCGTCCAGGCTGCGATCGGTTCCAACGTCATCGCCCGCGAGAGCGTCGCTGCGATGCGCAAGAACGTTCTGGCGAAGTGCTACGGCGGCGACATCAGCCGCAAGAAGAAGCTGCTGGAGAAGCAGAAAGAAGGCAAGCAGCGCATGAAGCGCGTCGGATCCGTCGAAATACCGCAGGAGGCTTTCCTGGCGGTTCTGCGAATGGACGACGTCTAGACACCGAGGAGCGATGGACACCGAAAGCGTTCGGGTTCTGATCGGCGCCGGCTTCTTCATGATGCTTCTCGTTCTGCGCCTCGAGGCGAAGCGTTTCGGAGCGGCCGAGTACGACGAACCGGCGGAGCCCCGTCGCGGTCCCTGGACCCGGATTTCCTGGTATCTAATCGGGCTGGTGCTGCTGGGATCGCTCTACGTGGTCCATCCGGCACCGCACGACGTCCTGTCGCTGCTGGCCGGCCACAGATCCGACGTGATCAATTACGGGGCGATCGTGGCGTTGCTCGGGCTCGCCACGGCCGCGGTGGTTGCCTGGCTCCGCTACGGATACCTGAGGTTCCCGGCCCCCGGCGCATATCCCGGTGCCACGATCAACTCCATTGCCACCGCCGTCATCGATGAGGCGACATTCCGCGGAGCCGTTCTTGGCGGGTTGATGACGATCGGGCTGCCGGGCGGCTGGGCCGTCCTCGTGTCGACGATCTTCTACATCCTGGTGACGCGGACGGCGGCGCCGGGCCGCCACTGGTCCACGTTTCTGCTCGCAGCGTTCATCGGTCTGGCGTGCGGTTGGGCCACGGTCGCCAGCGGCGGTATTGGGGCGGCGATCATCGGCCATGCCGTGACTACCTTCGCCGTGTTCGTGTTCACGGGCCACGCCGGCCACGTTCCGGCCTTCGGCCGCGAACCCGAAGAGGTCGAATTTCGGAGGTCGCCACCGAAAGGTTGGCACGACGCGCGTTTGTCGGTCGCGGCCGGTCATGGCGAGCTTTCGGCACTTGCCCGGTCGCCGCTCTTCTCCGGGTCGGTCGGCCCCTCGGGTTTCTCCAGCCGAGTGGGACGCGAGGCGCGGAAGTCGGCGTCGCCAGGCCTCATGGCTCGGATGAGGTTGCGTGGCGGCCCGGCGACGCGCAAGCCGGCGACGCGCAAGACCGCGCGGCGCCCGAGCAGCTGATCCCGTCTAACCTCTGCGGGTGAGCATGTCCCAGCCGCCCGTCGCCTTGTACGTCCATCTGCCGTTCTGCGTGGCCCGCTGCCCGTATTGCGATTTCACGGTGTATGCCGGCGGAGATGCGCGTGGGCCTCGGGCGCGGACGGAGCGGCTATACGCGGCGGTTGGCCGGGAGCTGGAACTGCGCGCGGATGCGCTGGACCGGGCCTTTGGGACACCGGAATCGGGTTCGTCGGTCCGCCGGCCGCTCCGCACGGTCTACTTCGGTGGCGGCACGCCCTCACTCGTCCCCGGGGAGTGGCTGGAGCGGCTGATGGCGATCGTCCGCGCCCGCTTCGGTCTGGCCCCGGACGCCGAGGTAACGCTGGAAGCCAATCCCGGCCCCGACGAGCGCGGCGATCTTGCTGCGTTCCGGCGCGCCGGAGTGACGCGAGTCTCCTTCGGAGCGCAGAGCCTGGACTCTGGAGAACTCCGGCGCCTGGGCCGGCGCCACTCCCCGGAGGACGTGGCCTCGGCCGTTGCGGCGGCCCGCGTCGCCGGCACCGGATCGATCAACCTCGACCTGTTGTACGACGTGCCGGGCCAGTCCGTCGAGGCATGGGAAGCCACGCTCCGCGCGGCCCTGGCCCTCGCTCCGAATCACCTCTCCCTGTACGCCCTGACCCTCGACGATCCGGACGCCGAGGGGATCACCGGCAGCGGCGGCGACCACCTGCCGACGCCGCCCGGCGCGAAACGCTGGCGCGAGCGGGCCCGAGCCCAGCAGGACGACGATCGCGCCGCGGACCAGTACATCCTGGCCACGGACCTCCTCGCGGCCGAGGGCTGGCGCGGCTACGAGATCTCAAACTGGGCTCGGCCCGGGCATGAGAGCCGCCACAACCTCGTCTACTGGCAGCGCGAGCCGTACGAGGCGGTCGGTCCGGGCGCACATGCCTTCGACGGAGTCACGCGCCGCTGGAACGCGGCCGCTTTGGAGCCCTACCTTGCGGCTCTGGTGCCGAGCGGTGGTGTGGCGGCTCTTCCCCCCGGTGACCGCGAGACCATCTCGGCCGCGACGGCAGCCGCGGAGCGCACGATCCTTGCCCTGCGGCTCGATCTGGGAGTGCCCGCGACCCGGGCCGAGGAGTCGCCGGCGCAAGATGCACTGGAGTGGGCCCGGTCGTCGGGTCTGCTCGAATCCTTCGACCTCGACGGCGAACCCCGACTCCGCCTATCCACCCGCGGCCGCCTGCTGAGCAACGAAATCTTCGTCCGGCTGGTCTAGAGGCAAGTTGCCCGCCCGCCACCGGCCGTCCGCTCCTCAACCGCCCGTTGACACTCTCCCGGTGGCACTGCTAACATCGGCGTCAGAAGTTAGCACTCGCACAGTGAGAGTGCTAACCACCGCCAGACCCCGGCCGAATGATCGTCGTCCGGCGAGCCGAGGCCGTGGACCCTCAGCCCATAGGGCAACCGCCGCGCCGCCGCTCACGGCTTCGGTCGCACCGGCGGGGAAGTGGAGTCAGACATGGCGCGACGACCACGCCGCACCATCGGCTCGCTGGACTTGCGATCGGATGCAGTCCTGCGGGCCGTCATCGACGAATACGTGACCTCGGCGACGCCCGTCAGCTCGGGCTCGCTTGTCGAGCATTACCCGCTCGGAGTCAGCAGCGCGACCATCCGCAACATTCTGTCGGACCTGGAGGCGCTGGGGCTGCTGACGCATCCGCACACCTCGGCCGGCCGGGTTCCAACCGACGCGGGCTACCGCTACTACGTTCAGGTGCTCGCCGAAGAGTGGCCGATACCTCAGGTCGAGCAGCGCATGATCCGGCACCAGTTCGGCCAGGTCGAGTTCGCCAGCGAGCACTGGTTCCGTCTCGCCGCGAGCACGCTGGCCGCCAACACGGGAACGGCGGGTCTCGCCACGACGGCCAAGCCGCGGTCGGTGCGTGCCCGGCGCGTGGATCTGGTCACGGTTCAGGACCGCATGGCGATGCTGGTAGTCCTCTTCCGCGAGGGCACGATGAAGCAGGCCCTCCAGAATCTGCCGGCGAGCGCGGGCCAGGATCAGCTGGATCGAGTTGCCGGTTTGCTCAACGTTCTGGCGGTCGATCGCACGGCCGACGAGATCGCTCTGGCACTGGCGGACCTTCCGCACGGCGAGGAATCCTCGGACGATCTGGATCTGCTGCGGCGCATCGGCGAGGGACTGGTTCGGACGATGCGCGAGTTCGATGCGGCCCTGATCGACGACCTGTTCAGTGACGGATTGCTCAATGTCATGGCCGCTCCGGAGTTCGATCGGAGTGAGAAGGTGCGGCAGGTCTTCGCCGCCCTGGAGAATCGGGTCTATCTCGGGTCGCTCGTCGAGAGCGTCGCCAGAGCGGGCAACATCCAGATCTTCATCGGCCACGAGAACGGCCCTCTCGAAATGCAAGACGTCTCGCTCGTCCTCGCGCCCTATGGGCGGATCGGTCGCGCCATCGGCGTGGTCGGAGTTCTGGGGCCAACACGCATGCCATATGCCCAAGCCATCGCCTCGGTGGAGTTCGTTTCGGGGCTCATGAATGAATTGGTGGAGCAGTTGTATGCCTGACCGACCTACACAAGGCCGAACCCACTTCCGCGGCGCTGCCGGCGATTGGCCCGGCCAGCCGGCCGGCGGTTCGGACTCGGGGCCAATCTCAGACGAAGACGTCGTCGATCAGTTGAGTGCCCAGCTCGAGGTGGCCAAGTCCCTGGCCGCCGAACACCTGGCCTCGCTGCAACGCACCGCGGCCGACTTCGCAAACTTCAAACGCCGCACCGCCGAGGACCGCGAGCGCGAGCTTGGCCTGGCCAGTGAATCGCTTCTGCGTAAGCTCCTGGTGGTCGCGGACGACTTCGACAGGGCCCTGGATCATATGCCGGCAGAGTTCAAGGGAGCCGGCTGGATCGAGGGAATCGTTCTTCTCGACCGCAAGCTTCGAGCTCTTCTCGACAGCGAAGGCGTGACACCGATCGAGACGGTCGGCCGAGCCTTCGACCCTCGCGAGCACGAGGCGATCGCCAGTGTGGCGGCCACCGGCCGACCCGACGGCGAGATCGTGGATGAAATCCAGAAGGGCTACCGAGTCAGGGACAGAGTCCTGCGACCGGCCCTGGTCGCGGTCGCCGGCGGCGAGGCCGGACCCAGCGACACCACTTCACACACCAACTGACACTGAACAAGACAAACTAGGAGCGCTGAATACATGGGTAAGATCATCGGCATCGACCTGGGCACGACGAACTCCGTCGTCGCGGTGATGGAAGGCGGAGAGCCGACCGTCATCCCGTCCGCCGAGGGCGGGCGGACCGTCCCCTCGGTGGTCGCCTTCACCAAGGGCGGCGATCGGTTGGTTGGTCAGCTTGCCAAGCGGCAGGCCGTTACCAACCCCGGCAACACCGTCTATTCGATCAAGCGGTTCATGGGCCGCCGTTTCGACGACCCGGAAGTGGCGCATTCGCTGCCGCTTGTGCCCTACAAGGTCGAGCGCGACTCGCACAGCGACGGGATCAAGGTGGTCCTTGCCGACGGCAAGACCTACNNCGCCGGCCGCATCGCCGGTCTCGACGTCAAGCGAATCATCAACGAGCCCACGGCATCGGCCCTGGCCTACGGCCTGGACAAGAAGCACGACGAGAAGATCGCGGTCTACGACCTCGGCGGC
>PMIE01000078.1 GCA_003156975.1 Chloroflexota bacterium
CGAGTTGACTTTTTCATCCGTAGCCGAAGCTGACGGCTGTCCCGTCGGCGTAGGTGACTCCGGTCAGACGACCGACCGTGTCGAGGGTGTAGTGCTCGGTCCCGGCGGCGATGCCGGAGCCGGCGGTGGTGGCGCTCGTGCGGTTGCCTGCCGAGTCGAGGGTGTAGGCATATGCGGCGATCGTGGTGCCGCCGGCGTTCTTGTATGTGAGCCCCGTCAGGCGGCCGGCGGCGTCATGGGAGTTGGTGCTCGTCACGCCGTTGGGTCGGGTCAGGGTGGTGAGGGCGCCGTCGTCGTTGTAGGCGAAACCGAAGGACCCGAGACCTGGCCGGGAGACGGTGGCCAGGCGCTCCGTCGAGTTGTAGGTGTAGGTCGTGGTCTTGCCCGAGGCGGTCATCGTGGCCCGGTTGCCAGCGGGGTCGTATGTGTAGGCGGCGTTGGCACCCGGACCGCTGACGCTGGCCAGACGTCCGGCCGTGTCGTAGCCGTATGCCGTGGTCCCGGTTGGGGCGGTCATGGTGGCCCGGCGGCCGGCAGGGTCGTATGTCGTGGCGATCGTGGCCGACGGGGTTGCGATCGAGGCCAGACGTCCGGCGGTGTCATAGCCATGGGCCGTGGTGATGGCTCGGGCATCGAGGGAGCTTGTCAGCAGCCCGGCGGTGTCGTGGACGTAGGTCGTCTTGGCCCCGAGCGGGTCAGTCGCGACCGCGACGTTCCCGAGGCCGTCGTAGGAAGTCTTCCAGACCGAGCCATTGGTGTGGGTCATGGTGGCCTGCGAATCGCCGACACGATGAAACGGTCGTGTTGCCCGCAAGGCAACAAGCCTGAATGGCAACGCGTCCCTGGAGATTCGGGCGCACTTGACAAAGCCCGACGGAGCAAACCTGCTTGAGCCCGAGAGTTCCAAGATCCTTGACGCGGTACGCGCTACGGGCGGCTCGTGCGTTCGGCCCTTCGGAATTCCCAGAGTACATAGAGAAGCCAGGCCGCCATGAACGTCCATTCCAGGATCGCCTCCACCAGGGGCGCCGGAGCCAACGACTTGAATTGGGGGTCGGAAGAGCTGCGAAGCTGGATCGTCTGCGACCCGATGACCAAGGCCGCACCGAATATCCTCCAGATCCAGAACTGCTCTCTGGATCGAGTCTGGAATGGCACGGCCACGCTAACGCTCCCGGCTGGGTTCCCCGTAGCTACGGGGAACCTCAGCATTCGCAGAAGCCAGGGTAGCCGTCTAGGATCGACCGGGATGAACGATGCGACTAGCCAAACAACCCACAGACCTCCCCCGAATAGCCCAACAATGAAGAATGGGGCTAGGTTACTCAGCATCTTCTAGGTCTCCTACGGCCTCGATCCCACGCGCTCAAGGCGCCCGACCTCTGAAATGGTCAATGATCCACTGGATCAAGCTGACGTATGTCGAGCCTGGGGTTGGAAACTGCCGGATCAGGGCCGTGTGTGACCGCGCACGGTGGATCTAGACGGGCGGGCGAATAGGGAGCGTGGCTCTATCCCAGTCGGGTCCCAACATGGGAGCGGGTAGCGTCGGTGTCAGCGTTGGGGCGGTAGCGTCTGCCTTCATCAACGCGGAACCGTCCGGCCAAATCGCTCTCGAGGCCTCCTCAATCGAATCCCAGGGCCACGCCGGTAGTGGCTTGGCGAGGGATCCGACGACTAGATCTATGAACGTCGCGGTCGTTGAGTCGCGAAAGGAGTTGAGCGAGTCGGTGAGCAGAACGCGGCGCTCCGGCGACGGAGAATCCGCTACTGCGACCCAGTAATTCGCATACAACTGCCAGCGACGCGTCGCCGCCGGATCGACAGCGTCAGGAGCGAGCCAATGCGCTAGCTCGATCTCTCGTCGAACGCGATCCAGCGGTGATCCGTGAGCTGCCGTCCGCCACTCTCTCGTGCGTGCCGCCGCAAGTTCCGCATACGGCCGAGTCCGAGGATCCGTCCACCCGTCGAGTTCGGCGATGCGCTTCTCGTAGTTCCAATAGTCTGGCGGTTCGAGGCCAGGCGGTTCGCTGTGCAAGAGAGCCTTGTTCCACAGCCCCAAGTAGAGGAATCGACGGCGCGGACCGCCGCCCAGGAGGATCTCGACGATTCGCCTCGGCCCGAGCAGGAGCGGCGTGGTAGCCAGCAGGAGTAATGCGGACAGAACCACATTCCGCTCGGCAGCGGCAAAGATAAGGCCCCCCAACGCTACCCCGCCGATCACGCTCGGAATGAAGCCAGCCGCGAACAGGACTCGACTCCAGAAGAGCCAGGGAGCGTGGTCGAGGTCGTACTTGATTCGCACGAAGACCAGCCCCAGGACGGTCGCCCCTACGAGTATCGGCATGCCCGGTCTCCTGTCATGTTCGGCGGCCTGATCATATCGGTCATCAACCGGCAGCGGTTGGGAGTGGCGGCCTTGGAGCGGGCGGCTTCGGGCTGGGTGGCGTTGGAGCGGGCGGCGCCGGAGGGGCCTTCTGCTGTCCTCCGGTCATCGCGGCATCGACGAGGATCGCCACGATGATGATTAGGCCGGCGATCCCATATCCGAGCGAAGTTCCCCACGGGAAGGCCATCTTGGTCGGCAGGGCAGGGCCCGGAACGTAATCCGTCCACATACGCTCGGAGAAGGTCACAAACGTCTGCCAAGCGCGCTCGACCATCGGCATCTGCCCGGTGGGATCACCGCGGAGTACAGGATCATCAGTTCCATACGGATAGTTGTTAGGAGCGGCTACGGGATCCTCACTCAGGAACCGCCCAATTGCCGGGTCGTAGTAGCGAGCACGGGCGTAGTAGAGCCCGGTGGCTGAGTCGTAACCGTAGGTGCCGTAGGCGTAGGTGCCCGACGATGCGCCTACTGGACTGCCGTAGGCTGTGTAGGAGAAGGTCGTGACCGTGCCGGCAGAGTCGGTCGTGCCCGTAACCGAGCCAACGCCGTCGAGCAGCGGATAGGTCGTGGCGGTCCCGACGGTCGCTTCGAGCGGCGCACCCGGTAGGTCACCTGATCCGAGCGTCGTGACGTAGCTCGCCTGCAGGATGTTGGCCCCGTCGTACTCGGCGACCACATTGGCCCCGAGGTTGACGTAGCGAGTTGTCCCAGAGCTGGTCGCCTGCTCGACGCGGCGACCGAGGGCGTCGTATCGATAGCTGACGACCGAGCCGTCGGGCAGGTGGGCCGAGGTCATCTGGTGGAGCGCGTTCCAGGCATACGTTGCGACCTTGCCGGTGGCGCGCTCGGTGCGGCTGGTCTGGTTGCCCTCGTTGTCATAGGTATAGTCGTACTTGGCGTCGGAGAGAAGGCGGTTGGCCGAGTCGTAGGTCTGGCCGGACTGCGTTTGGTTGCCGGCCGGGTCATAGGTGAAGGTTTCGTTGGGCAGAGCCGACCCTGCCGGAGCCAGGACTGAGATCAGACGGTCAGCTTGGTCGTAGTCGTAGGTGGTGGTGCCCGCAGAGTCGGTCTTGGTCTTGAGCTGGCCGGAGTCGTCATATCGGCTATGAAAGACGG
>PMIE01000035.1 GCA_003156975.1 Chloroflexota bacterium
GCTCGCGATCGGCTGCCCTGCGCAAGGCCGATGGCTCGTGATCGACTGCCCTGCGCAGGCGGTCGCTCGCGATCGGCTGCCATGCGGACCCACTCCGCCCGGACACGCCGCCACCCTCCCCACGAATCAGAAGAGCCGCGCCTTTCGACGCGGCTCTCCCAAATCTCAGAACCGGAACTACGCCTCGACGGCCTCGAGTGCGAGCCTGACCTCTTCGGCCGGGTACTCGTAGTCCTCGAGCTTGCCTTCGAGGTAGCGCTGATACGACGTCATGTCGAAGTAGCCGTGGCCCGACAGGTTGAAGAGGATGACCTTCTTCTCCCCTGTCTTCTTGCACTCCAGTGCCTCGTCGATCGCCGCGCGGATGGCGTGGGTGGACTCGGGCGCCGGGATCAGGCCTTCGGTTCGGGCGAACTGGATGCCCGCCTCAAAGCAGGGGCGCTGATGGACGCTGCGAGCTTCGATGAAGCCCTCGTGCTTGAGCAGGCTGACCTGCGGCGACATGCCGTGGTAGCGGAGGCCGCCCGCGTGGATCGGCTCCGGCACGAAGTCGTGGCCCAGGGTGTACATCTTGACCACCGGCGCCAGCTTGGCCGTGTCGCCGTAGTCGTAGGCGAAGCGCCCGCGGGTCATGCTCGGAGCGGCTTCCGGCTCAACCGCGATTACCCGGTACTTGCGGCCGCCGCGGAAGGTCTGGCCGAGCCACGGGAAGCTGAGGCCGGCGAAGTTGGATCCGCCGCCGGCGCAAGCGATGATGACGTCCGGCTCTTCGCCCGCCATCTCCATCTGCTTGATCGACTCGAGACCGATCACAGTCTGGTGGAGCATGACGTGGTTGAGGACCGAGCCGAGCGCATAGTGCGTGTCTTCGCGCATGACGGTATCTTCCACCGCCTCGCTGATGGCCATTCCCAGCGACCCGGTGCTGTTCGGATGCTCGGCCAGGATGGCCCGACCCGCTGCCGTGTCCATGCTCGGGCTGGCGACAACGCTGGCGCCGTAGGTCTCCATCATCAGGCGGCGGTACGGCTTCTGGTCGAAACTGGCCCGAACCATGTAGACCTTGNNTCGTACTTGTAGTAGATGTGGGCCGGCGTATCGAGCGCCTTCTCCAGCCGCAGGGCGCGGACGAGCGGGCTCGGGCGGAACTGCTTGTACAGGTCCCGAACCGGCTCCGGAATCTCGATCTCGCGCTCAGTCGAGACTTCCTGAAGGATCAGGCCCATCGGGAAGAGCGGGGCCAGATCGGCCGGACCGAGGGGCTGGTGGGTGCCCGGGTGGAGGGGCGGGAACTGCGCCACCGGCAGGTCCGCGGAGATGTTGTACCAGGCCTTTGGTATGTCCTGTTCGCCCAGCGTGAAACGTGTGCGTGCGGCCATCGGACTCCTCCCGCCGGATCAGCCGGCGACATAGATTGCTAGGTGCCCGAGGTCGCCCCAACAACGACTGTGGCCCGCAAAGCCTACCGGCAATCGAGGGGGGCGTGCAAGGCGGATGGGCATGGGCGCCGGGATAGTCGCCAGGGTGGGCCCGGACTGCCGCGGCGGCTGGCCGGGACCGCTCGGCGAGGCGGCATCTAGTCGGACTTGCATGCCATGAATGTTGGGCAGGCGAGACGGGCAAATGGCCGGGTCAAGGCGCTTTCCCGGGCCGACGAACGCTCAGCGGCCGCCACGGGACGCTGCAGTTGAGCGTGATCCAGCGGTCCATCGCGCCCGTGTCGCGTTGCCGCCCGCTGAGGAACCCCGACCGGATGACCAACTTCCACTCCATGCAAGTTGGACTAGATAGCGATCGGTCCCGAGGCGCCGGCGGCGGAAGAAGCTACTCCCCCGCCAAGTCCGCCCGCGCCAGCGCCTCGTAGTGCGTCGGGCCGTGGCCGACGTTGCTCTTGTAGAGAACCAGGCTGTCCGCCTGCCAGTCGAGGCGCACGTCGCGAGCCAGTTCGATCAGCCGCGCGGCCTTCTCGTCCGCCCCGGGCACGCCGTCGGTGCGGGCGAGGGTGAGGTGGGCGGTCAGCGGCCGGTCGTCCAGCGGCCAGCCCAGGCGATGCAACTCGGCATTGAGGCGCCCGGCCAGAGCCACAAGCTCCGGCTCTCCCGTCCCGATCCCGATCCACAGGACCCGCGGCCGCTGGGGCGACGGAAATGCCCCTCCGCCGGTTAGCTCGATGCGGAACGGAGCCACTCCCCGAGCAGCCGCCGCGACGGCTTCAGAGAGTTCCGGGAGGCGGGTATCCGGCGTAGCACCGAGGAAGCGCAACGTCAGATGCAGGCCCGCGACGCTAACCCAGCGCGGCTGGCCCGGAGCGCGGACATCGATGGGGGCGCCGGCAAGTTGCTCCATCAGCCGCGCCACTCCGTCGCGAACGCGATCCGCGACCGGGACGGCCATGAAGAGGCGGCTGGTGCCGGGCGGATCGTCGGGCGGGCGCATGAAGGGGCGACGGCCGCCCTGAGGCGGCCTCTGGCCCGACCCACCGCCTCCGGGCCCGCGGTCGAAGCTCATCGCTCGAAGCTCATGGGAGGACGCCGTCAGTCGTTATAGAGACGCTCCTCGATGAGCTTCTCCTGGACCGTNNCGGGTTGAACTCGATGTTGACCTTCGCGACGATCTGATACTTCTCGTTGATGATCAGGATGATGTCGGCCTCGTAGTTGATCGCCGACGAGCCGCGCAGGTGGTGGTTGCGCAGGCGCTGGGCCTTGAGGCCTTCCTTGTCCGCGGCCACGATCGAGATCATCGGGACCTGCTCGGTGAGAGCAATGTCCTTGAGGCCGTTGACGATGTAGGTGACCTTCTCCGCCTCCGTGTTCGGCTCGGGGTACATCGGGACCTTCTGCATGTAGTCCACGACAACCAGGAGCCGCCGATCGCCCGACAGAATCCGATGCTGCTGCACCAGCTTGTGGATGTTGGGGATCGTGCTCGCGGTTTGCGAGCCGCGCATCAGGAAGAGGTTCTGGCCATACCGGGCAATCCGATCCAGGCTGGGCCGGAGTTTCTGGTTGGCGGTCAGGCCGCCGGCTCCCTCGCCCATCGAGGACGACAGGATCTCTTTGCGGACATCCTGGATCTTGATCGCCCCGGTCTTCTGCGGCAGATGCGCCAGAGCCGATTCCAGCGACACGAGCCGGTTGAGGAGGTACTGCTCTTCGTGCTCGAAGCAGATGTAGAGGACGTTAGCCTGGCCGCCAGAAGCAACATTGCGAGCCATCTGCAAGGCCATCGTGGTCTTGCCGGTGCCCTGGGCTCCGCCGATGAGCATCAGCTCGCCCGGCCTCAAGCCACCGCCGATGGTCTTGTCGAGCAGCCCAAACCCCAGCGGAACCGGCTGGTACTCGCCAAATCTGCCGCTGGCCAGGTTGTCGTTGAGGTCCACCAGAACGTCGAGCGCCGACCGCGGCACCATGCTGCCGTTGTCGGTGTCGAGACGCCACGTGACTTGAGGCGCCCCGGGTTCCGCGCCGGCGGGTTTATCGGTTGTCGTCACAGGTGCCTCCAGCCAGCTCTTGTCCGAGAGCAACGTCCGGCCATCGTATCAGCAGGTTCATCTGGTCGATAGCTTGGACACCTCATCCCAGTATCTGGCGATCGCCCGGATCCCAGTTTCGTAGTTTGACATCCACATCCACTCATTTGGCGCATGAAACCGACCATCTGCAGGAGCAAAGCCGAGCAGAACGGTCGTCAGCCCAAGGATCGACTCGAAACTGGCGCAGACCGGGACGGAACCGCCTTCCCGGATGTAGAGCGGCGCCGCCCCGAACGTAGCCTCGATCGCCCTCGCCGCCGCCTGCGTCGCCGGATTGTCGATCGCGGTGAGGCTCGGATTGCCGTCGCCCAGACGCTGGATCGTGTACCTCACCGTCTTGGGCGCCACCTTCGCGATGTAGTCGGCCACGAGCTGGAAGATCCTCTCCGAGTCCTGGTTGGCGACGAGCCGGCAGCTGATCTTGGCGTGGGCATGAGCCGGAATGATCGTCTTTGGCCCCTCGCCCTCGAAACCACCCCAGATGCCGTCCACGTCCAGTGTCGGGCGCGCGCCCAGTCGCTCGAGGGTCGTGAAGCCGGGCTCGCCAAAGAGTGCCGGCACGCCGAGCGACTCCGTGTACGCCTCCTCGTCGAACGGAAGACTGGCGAATGCCTGCTTGTCCAGCGCCGTCAGCGGGGCCACGTCGTCGTAGAAGCCGGGCACGCTGACCCGGCCGTCCGGGCCCTTGAGGGCTGCCACGATCTGGCAGAGAGCGTTGGCAGGATTGTCGACGGCGCCGCCGTAAACACCGGAATGGAGATCAACGTCGCTGCCGGTCACGTCGAGCTGGAAGTAGACCAGGCCTCTTAGCGCCACCGTGATCGCCGGCAGGTTGCCCTCGAAGAAGCTCGTGTCGGATATGACCGCGAAGTCCGCCTTCAGCCGATCGCGGTTTGCCGCGAGCCAGCCGTCGAGGTGGACCGAGCTGGCTTCCTCCTCGCCTTCGATGACCACCCGCAGGTTCACCGGCAGCGAGCCGCGCGTCTTGATCAGTGCTTCGATGGCGCGGGCGTGCATGCTCACGTGGCACTTGCAGTCGGAAGAACCACGGGCGAGCATCAGCCCTTCCTTGACGACCGGCACGAACGGGGGCGAGTCCCACAGGTCGACCGGGTCAGCGGGCTGGACGTCGTAGTGGCAGTAGACCAGCACCGTGGGCTTTCCGGTTGCGTGCAGCCAGTCCGCGTAGACCACCGGATGTCCACCCGTCTCCGAAACCTCGACGTGCTCCATGCCGGCGGTCCGAAGGTCGGCGGCGACGAACTCGGCCGCGGCCCGGCAGTCCGCCGCGTGCGCCGGAATGCCGGAGATGCTCGGTATCCGCAGAAGCGCCTTGTACGAGTCGAGCCGCGCGTCCTTCGTGGCCTCGAGGAAACGCTCCAGTGACGTATCGGGGTCTGGCACGCTGACTACGTCCGGCATTGGGTCTCCACTCCTGGATTGGTTCTTGCCGATTGTATCGAGAGGGCCCCGGAACGAACGTGACGGCCCTTGCGCCTGCATAACAGAACGGGCGGCCGCAGGGCCGCCCGTTGAGATGTCGATGTATGCCAGCTCAGGAAGGGCTGGGTTCGGGACTGGGTGCGCCGACAGGCGGCGCGGCTGGTGCCGGCGGCGGCGTTGCGCCCGGCGTGAAGAATCCTCCCGCCGATGCGAGTGCCATGCCGTGGATGTTCTCCTTCGGCGGCAGATCGTCGAAGAGCTTCTCGAACTCCTCGGCGTCCACCGTCTCCTCGGCGATGAGCTTGTCCGCGAGGGCCAGGAGCTTCGGCTTGTACTCGGTCAGGACCTGAGTGGCTCGGACGTAGCCGTGCTCGATCAGGGCCCGGACTTCGTCGTCGATCATCTTGGCGACATCGTCCGAGTAGTTCCGCTGCTCGCCGATCTCGCGGCCGAGGAAGATCATCTCATCGCGCTTCCCAAAGGAAAGCGGACCCATCTTGTCGCTCATGCCCCACTCGGTGACCATTCGCCGGGCGAGGTCCGTGGCCTTCTCGATGTCGTTGCTGGCGCCGGTCGTGGTGTCGCCGAAGACCAGCCGCTCGGCCGCGTTGCCGCCGAGCAGACCTGCGATCTTGTCCTCGAACTCGGTCTTGGACTGGAGATAGCGGTCNNTAGCGGTCTTCCATCGGCAGGGCCATGGTGTAGCCCAGGGCCATGCCGCGGCTGATGATCGTGATCTTGTTGACCGGGTCGCACTTGGGCAGGATCCGCTGAACCACCGCGTGGCCACCTTCGTGGATGGCGATGATCCGCTTCTCGGCGTCCGAGATGAGCCTGCTCTTGCGCTCGGGACCGGCGATGATTCGCTCGAGAGCCTCGACGAATTCGGCCATGCCGATGACCTTGCGGTTGCGCCGCGCGGCCAGGATTGCGGCCTCGTTGACCAGGTTTGCGATGTCGGCACCGGACATGCCGGCGGACTGCCGAGCCAGGTTCTCCTGGTCGATCGTCTTGTCGAGCGGCTTGCCCTTCGTATGAACCTTCAGGATGGCGATGCGGCCGCGCAGGTCCGGGCGATCGAGGATGACCTGGCGGTCGAAGCGACCGGGGCGCAGGAGCGCCGGGTCCAGGACGTCCGGCCGGTTGGTTGCGGCAACGACGATCACGTTGGTGTTCGTGTCGAAGCCGTCCATCTCGACGAGGATCTGATTGAGGGTCTGCTCGCGCTCGTCGTGCGAGCCGCCGAGGCCGGCGCCGCGCTGGCGCCCGACCGCGTCGATCTCGTCCACGAAGACGATGCACGGGGAATTGCGCTTGGCCTGGTCGAAGAGGTCGCGAACGCGGCTCGCGCCGACGCCNNACGCCCACGAACATCTCGACGAACTCCGAGCCGGAGATGGAGAAGAAGGGCACGCCCGCTTCGCCGGCCACTGCTCGAGCGAGCAGAGTCTTGCCGGTGCCGGGAGGTCCGACGAGGAGCACTCCGCGCGGGATGCGCGCACCGAGGCTATTGAACTTCTCCGGGTACTTCAGGAACTCGACGACCTCTTGGAGGTCCGCTTTGGCCTCATCGACGCCTGCCACGTCCGCAAAGGTGACAACCGTCTTGTTGCCTAGGAACATGCGGGCCCGACTCTTCCCGAAGCTCATGGCCTGGTTGTTGGTGCCCTGCGCCTGGCGCATGAAGAAGAAGATCAGCAGAACGACCAGACCGACGGGGACGAGGGTGCTGAGCAGCAGCATGATCCAGCCGGTGTCGGCCGGTGGAACGCTCTTGTAGATAACGGTGTTGGACGGCTTCCCCGCGGCGACAAGCCAGTCGGAGATCTCCGCCCCCATGCCGTTCTTGGTGTCGTCCGCGACGGTGGTGTAGGTGGAACCGTTGTTCTTGGTCACCGTCAGGGTCAAGTCCTGACGATCGACCTCCTTCACGACGCCGTTTTGGACGTCCTGCCTGAACTGCGAGTAGGGCTCGCTGGATGCCTGGGCAGGTTGAATCAGCGCATATAGAAGTGCGGCTGTGGCGGCAACGAGAACGAGCATGACGATCCCGTTGCGCATGAAACGCGTGTTCAAGTGTTTACGGAGCCTCCGGGTGGTGCGGTCGGTGGGTGGCCGATCGGCCGCCGCAGTATACGCCCGAGGCCATTCAGGCTTGCTGAACGCAAGCTTTCGGGCCCGAAAACCAGTCCCGGGTCGCAAGCCGTGCGACGGCTTCTGGTTAGTTGACTGCTTGGCGGAGCCATATGTTCGGTGCGATTTGGTTCTGGTGCGGTCCTTGGGACAAACCAGCCCCCGGCCTGGTGGACAGCCCATCCAGTCGTGTGGCAAACTCCGTCGTCGTGGCTGGGTAGCTCAGTGGCAGAGCAAGCGGCTCATAATCGCTAGGTCGTTGGTTCAAATCCAACCCCAGCTACCACCAGGACTCCTCGGGTGCTCAGGGCAGCGCGATCTCGACTCGCGAGCCCTTCGAGCCGGGAGACTCCCGGTACCTCCTAGCACTCTGCGGCGTCGTGCCGCCGTCCCTACTGAGATCCGAAGAGAACCTGCAGCCATGAATCGAGTGGGCGCTGCTGTGCGGTCGGAACCTCAGGCTTGATGCCGGTCGAGCCCGGAGCGTCAGCCCTCGGCGAGGGGGCATTGGGATCGACTGCGAACGGGATCTCGCGCGGCGAACCCAGCAAGTATGCGCGGGCCATCTGCGACACGAACGCGGGCTGCTTGATGAGCCTCAGCTCCTGCTCCAGCGACGCCACGTCTCGTTCCATCGCCGCGTTCCGAGCACGCATCTGATCTGCCTGGCTGGCCGCGGTGGAGGCCTCCCCAACCTGGCGCGCAAAAACACCCACGAGCCAGAGTGCAAACAGCCCGGCGACGAGGAGCGCGAGCCGGCGTCTGGTGAACGAAACGGGTGGTCCGGACGGCGCCGACGACTGCTCGGTCGAGTCGTCGCGAGTTGCCTCCGGATCACGTCTGTGCATACCAGAATCGTAGCTGGGCGCAGCTGACGTGTCAACCGCAGTTCACGCTTGCGAACGCTGCTACACTGGCATCCTCTTTCGCACACCCGTGCTATTTGAGGTAGCCGCATGCGGTACTACGAACCCGCCGGCGTCCAGGCCGTCTTGGACCGAATCCTGGCCGAGCCGTCCCTCGCCAACGGAGTGTCGCATCACGCCCACGTGCCCGCGCGAGCGGCGGATTTCGTCGCCATGCCGGAGTGGCTGGACCCGGGTCTTCGGGCCGGTCTGGAGAGCCGCGGCATAACGGCACTGTATCGCCACCAGGCCGAGGCGATCGAGACGGTGCGTGCCGGAGAGGACGTGGTCGTGGTTACGCCGACCGCCTCCGGCAAGTCGCTGTGCTACCTCATCCCTACTCTGCAGGCTCTGGCCGCGGACCCAACGGCCCGGGCTCTATACCTCTTCCCCACCAAGGCTCTCGGCCAGGACCAGGTTGCGGAGCTGGGCGAGCTGAGCCGCGCCGCAAACCTGCACATCAACGCCTCCACCTACGACGGCGACACTCCCAACCCGATCCGCTCCGCAATCAGGTCTGCCGGGCAGGTGGTGGTCACCAACCCGGACATGCTCCACGCGGCCATCCTGCCGCACCACACCAAGTGGTTCCAGCTCTTCGAACAGCTCCAGATCATCGTGATCGACGAGCTGCACACGTACCGTGGCCTCTTCGGCAGCCACGTCGCCAATGTGCTGCGGCGGCTGCTCCGGATCTGCGCCCACTATGGATCCCACCCCGTGATCGTTTGCTGCTCCGCAACCATCGGGAACCCGGGCGAGCTGGCGACACTGCTCACGGGGCGAGCGGCCAAGGTCGTGGATAGAAACGGCGCGCCATCCGGCGAGCGCCACATCCTGATGGTCCAGCCACCGCTTCTAGATCCCGCGACCGGCGCCCGCGGCTCGGCGCAGTCGCTGGCCACTCGCTGGGCGTTGCCGTTCCTGCGGGCAGGCCGCCAGACGCTCGTCTTCGGCCGGTCGCGAGTAGGCGTGGAGCTGATGCTTTCGAGCCTGCGGGAGTCGCTCCGCTCCGGCGACGGGCCGCGCACGAGGGTTCGCGGTTACCGCGGCGGTTACTTGCCGACGGAGCGCAGGGCGGTGGAGCAAGGCCTGCGTAGCGGCGAACTGCTCGGAGTGGTGACCACCAACGCTCTGGAGCTGGGCGTCGACGTGGGCCAGCTGGACGTTTCGATTCTGGCCGGCTATCCGGGCTCCATCGCCGCCACGTGGCAGCAGATGGGCCGGGCGGGTCGGCGCGGCAGCACCAGCGTCTCGGTCCTGATCGCGGGCGGCGGGCCGGTCGATCGATACGTTGTCGAGCATCCGTCGTTCCTGCTGGACTCGCCGCCGGAGGAGGCACGGCTGGACCCGGACAATCTCCACGTCCTGCTCGGTCACCTGAAGGCGGCGTGCTTCGAGTTGCCGTTCGAACCGGGCGAACATTTCGGCCCCTCGGAGGCGGAGCCGCTGCTGGCGTTCCTGGGCGAAGAGGGCATGGTCCGCCACGCGGGCGACGATCGCTGGTACTGGTCCAACGAGAACTTCCCGGCCTCGTCGGTTTCTCTCAGGACCGCCGCGCAGGAGAACGTCGTGATCATCGACACGACGCCGGTTCGGCCTCGCGTCATCGGCGAGATAGATATCTTCGCGGCCCAGACGCTCGTCCACGAAGACGCCATCTACATGCACGAGTCGGCCCAGTTCCACGTCGACAAGCTGGACTGGGACGAGCGCAAGGCATACGTGCGCCGGGTGGACATCGACCACTACACCTACGCCGACCGGGCGGTCACGCTCAAGCCGCTCGAAACCTTTGCGAGCGCTCCGGCGGCCGGCGGCGACCGCGCCCACGGCGAAGTGATGGTCTCGAGCCTGGTCAGCATGTTCAAGAAGCTGAAGTTCGGCACGGACGAGAACCTCGGGTGGGGGCCGATCCACCTGCCGGAGATCGAGCTGCAGACAACCGCCTACTGGCTGATGCTCGGTGCCGCGGCGGAAGGATGGACACGAGCGGACCTTGACGTTGCCCTGCTGGGCGTTGGGCGGGCGATTCAGGCGGTGGCGGCGGTTCTCCTCATGGTCGACCCTCGTGACCTCGGGCTCGTCAGCCAGGTCCGCTCGCCGCACAACGGGTCGCCGACGGTCTACCTGTACGAGTCCGTGCCGGGAGGCGTGGGGCTGTCGGAGCGGCTCTTCGACCGCCACGACGAGCTGATGGCAGGCGCTGCCGACTTGATCGGCGGATGCGGATGCGAGAGCGGCTGCCCGGCCTGCACCGGCCCGAGACTCGAGCGTGAGGTCGATGCCAGGGCTCTCGCGCTGCGGCTGCTGAACCGGCTTCTCGACGATCGCGCCGCTCCGCGCCGGCAGGCCGAAGTCCCCGGCGCTGCCGCATGACCGTCGACGGCGCGCGACTGGACCGCCACCTCGAGAGTCTGCGACGGGAACGCTCCGCAGCCCTGGGTCGAGTGGAGCGGCAGGGCGAGACAGACCCGGACATTCGTCGGGATCGCGCCGTGGCCCTGGGTCGAGTGGAGCGGCAGGGCGAGCCAGACCCGGACATTCGCCGGGCGATCGCCGCGATCGTCGCCGCGGGTGAGCCGTTCGGGACTCCGCAGCCGGTCTGGGCGGACGCGGGCACGGTGGATCCGGCATCGCTCGCCCGCCGACTCGCGGACGCGGTTGACGGCGATGCCGTCGAGACGACGCATGGCTGGTATGTCCGCCGGGAACTCAGACCCGTCTACCTGCCGATCGATCGCGCCCGGCTGGCTACCCTGCCGGGGATGCCGGGACCTGCCACTCCCCTCTTCTGCCTCGACACGGAGACCACCGGCCTGGGCTCCGCAGCCGGCACGGTTGCCTTCTTGATCGGCATCGGCTGGTGGCAGGGAGATCGGATGCGCCTCGTCCAGCTGCTGCTGCCGGATCTCTCGGAGGAAGGGGCGCTTCTCGATGCCCTTGCCGCGGAGGTGCCTGCCGGTGCCTGCCTGGTCACATACAACGGCCGCAGCTTCGACTGGCCACTCCTGGAGACGCGCTTCCGGATGGGCCGCCGCCTGCCGCCCGCCATCGACGGTCACCTGGACCTGCTGCTCCTCGTCCGCCGCCTGTTCCGCCATCGCCTCCCAGATGCGCGCCTCCAGACAGTCGAGCGCCACCTGCTCCGCCGCCACCGCGCCCCCGACATTCCATCGTGGGAGATTCCCGCGGCCTATCACTCGTTCTTGCGTGGCGGCTCCGCCGCGCCGATCCGGGTTGTGGCCCGGCACAACGTGGAGGACGTGGTCACGCTCGGGCGGATCCTGGCTCACATTGAGCGCGGCTACGGCGAAGGCGAGGTTCGGCGATGGGCCCCGGCCGGAGATCTGGTCCGGCTCGCGCGCCTCTTCCGCCACGAAGCCCGTTTCGATGAAGCGGTTGCGTGCCTGGAGATTGCCAGCGGGCCCCTGGACGGAGCGGACCCGGAAGTCGCCCTCGCCACGATGGAGCTTGCCCGGCTGCTTCGCCGCTGCGGTCGCGACGCCGAGGCGGGCGTGGCGTGGAGCCGGCTCGCAACGGCGCCCGGACCGCTGGCCGGGATGGCCTGGATCGAGCTGTCCAAGGAGCGCGAGCATCGCCAGCGAGATCTGGCCGGGGCATGGGCCGCCACGGACCAGGCCCTGCTGGCGCTGTACCGCAGCCGGGGCCACGGCAACGCCATGCAGCGTCGCGCGCTGGAGGCGGACCTCGCCAGGCGGCGGGCGAGGCTCGCACGTCGGCTGGAACGCGCCGGATTCGGCGGAGCCACGCACCAGCCTGCCCCATAATTTCGTCCTGCCGCTGCGCGAGGAACACCGAATGGCAAGGACTACCGGTCGCAAACCGACTCCGGAGCACGAGATCTCGCTGCCGGATCTAACCGGCTTCGAAGGCGAGCGGCTCGAGTCGGGCCGCGTGTACGACGCCACCGACTTCCTCGACCTTGACTTCACGGGCCAGGACGCGAGCGACGCCAGGTTCCTGGAATGTCGCCTGCAGCGGTGCTGCGTCGACGGCCTGTCGATGCGGCGGGTGCGCGTTGTCGAATCGCTGTTTGTCGAAGTTCACGGCGCCAGCGTCGACTTTACGGACTCCACCTGGCGCGACTGTCACATCTCCGGAGGCCGTCTCGGAGCCATGACGCTGCCCGGCGCCACCTGGACGGGCATCCGCGTGCGCGGCAGCAAGCTCGGCTTCCTGAACCTCGCCGGGGCTCGGCTCGAGGACGTGGTCTTCGAGGACTGCGAGATCGGCGGTTTCGATGCCAGAGCCGCACAGCTGAAGTCGATCGGCTTCGTCAACTGCACGATCGATGAAGTGAACGTGGCCGGAGCCACTCTCTCCAAGGTGGACCTGTCGGGCGCGAAGCTGCGGTCGCTCGTCGGAGTCGAGAGCCTGCGCGGCGCGATCGTCAGCCACGAGCAACTGGTAGATCTGGCGCCACTTCTCGCCGCCGAACTGGGCCTCGAGGTTCGCCCCGACGCGGGCGACTAGGGCTCGCTCCGCAGCCTGGCCGCCACGAGACTCCGCGTCGGCACGCCGCCGAGACCCACTCCCTCAACCGCGCATGAGCCTGCCGCCGCCGCGAAGCGCAACGCGGCAGAACTCGCGAGATCACCGGTGAGCAGCCACGCGGTCATGAGGGCCGCAAGAAAGACGTCACCGGCGCCCGTCGCATCTACAACTCGTTCCGCCGGCGCGGCGCGATATCGCGCCAGGCGTCCTCCGCGCCAGGCGACTCCCCCACCCGCTCCGGCCGTCAGAATCAGCGCAGCCTGAGGGGCCATCGCCCAGAGCCGGTCCAACTCCGTCTCCTTGGCCAGGTCGTCGACGCTCGCGACGACGAGCCCGGCCGACTCCAGGAGCGCGGAGTGGGTCGGAGCCATGCGCTTCACCCAGCCGTCGTCGGTGAACTCGCGCAGCAGGCCCTGCCAGCCCAGTCCCACAGTCGATCCCGCGGGCAAGGCCGTTGCCCATTCATCACCCAACTCGCCGGCGACGGGAGCGAGCAGCCAGGCAGGCGCAGCGCGCCACTCCTCGGGCAGCTCGCCCACCGCGATCCTGTCGCTCTTGGAGAGCCACCGTTGCCGACGGTGCCCATCATGCTCGATGTTCTCGAACACGGGGCCATGCTCAAGGGGCACCTTCAAGACCCGAACGCCGGCCGCCGCCAGCAAGTCGAACTCGCCGACGGCCCCCTCGGTCGCCTGCCGGTCGACGCCCAGGAGGCAGCCCACGCGCAGCCCCAGCCGACCCGCGGCAAGCGAGCAATACGTCGCCCCGCCGCCCAGACGCCAGCCCCTCGGGTCGTCCGCGGCGATGTCTCGGGAGGCCGCTCCGACCACCACGAGGTCCAGGCCGTCGGTGAACTCGTCCGATGTCGAGCGGTATACTCGGCGCGCTTTCAGCCCATCCTCCTTGGAGTCATGCCGTGTTCTTCTTCGAACTTCGCGAGGGCGACGACGACATCTTCGCCGACGTGCTGCTTGTGCGCGAGGAGGAAATGGACGCCGACAGCTTCTTCGAGCTTGTCCAGTCGATCCGCCACCGGATCCAGGACTCGTACGAGGAGAGCACGCTGATCGAGGCGATCGCCGTGGAGCTCGAGCAGGACCACGGCTTCATCCCCATCTCGGATGAGCGCCTGACCGCGTCGGTCAACGTCTCCAAGGCCGAGGACGAGAACTACCTGGCCAGCATCGACTCCGACGACGAGGACGACCCCGACTCACCCGACTACCGCGGCATCTTCGTCGACTTCCCCGGGGACGACGCGCGGCTGAACTGAACGCCGACCTGCGCGCCGAGATCGGCTGGCGCGACGCCTACTTGAACAGCTCGGCCGACTTGATGGCGTTCTGACTGTCCTTACTGCCGCCTACGATCAGGACGCTGCCGTTGGGCAGGAGGGTCGCGGTTTGTCCGTAGCGGGCGCTGAGCATCGGTGCGCTCTGGCCAAGCCCGGATGCCAGGTCATAGAGGAAGGCCAAGTTGATGGGCGTGGAAGGGCTGGCGCTGGAATCGTAGCCGCCGGCGATCAGTACGCGGCCATCCGCGAGCAGCGTTGCGGTTGGCACTCCGAATTGGCCAGCGGTGTCACCCGGAACGGATACGGTGCCAGAGTCGGTTACAGCACCAGTCGCGGGGTCGTACATCTCCAGATACCCGCTTTCAGTCAGAAGGATGCGACCGTCTTTGAGCAGCGTTGCGGTCTGCGGGCCGTCGTTGTCCTCAGACGCGGCAACCCCGGGCGCAAAGACCAGAGAGTTGTGGGTGAACTTGCCTGTCGCTGGATCGAAGCTCATCACGGCAGGGCCATCATCGTCCGTCCCGAACATCATCACCTTGCCGTCGGACAGAAGAAATGCGTGGTTGAAGATGGAGCCCCCAAAGTGAGCTGGCAGGGTCGCCATCCTCGTGAACTTGCCAGTCTTGGGGTCGTAGATCTCGGCCGAGGAACTGCCGCCGAATACCAGAACTCGGCCGTCGTTAAGCCGGACGGCAGCCGCAGACACGCGACGCTGGGACATCGAACCTGTGCGGCTGAACTTGCCGGTGGCCGGGTTGTAGATCTCCGCCGTTACCAACCCCTCACCGTTGTCGCCGCATGCGGTGCCGCAGTCGACGGCAGAGCCTCCAGCAATCAGGACCCGGCCGTCAGTCAGCAGGGTCGCGGTAGCACTCACGCGTTCTGTCGCCAAGGATCCGGTCCGCGCGAACTTGCCCGTGGCTGGGTCGTAAAGCTCGGCTGAGTCAGTGGCGACCGTTTGCGACCCTTCGCTGATGGCGCCGCCGGCGATGAGGACCTTGCCATTCTGTAGCAGCGTAGCCGTGGCATCCATGCGCGCTTCGCGCATGCTCCCGGTCGCGGTGAATGTGAAGACCCGGGGCGTGGGCGTCGGAGTTGGCATTGGTGTGGGCGGTGGCGTCGGCGATGGCGTGGCAACCGCGCTCTGCACTACGGTCGGTGCCTCCGATGGTTGCGCGCTACGGCTGATCCCAGGCCCCGCGCATCCGGCCAATCCGATGCCCGCCACCGCCGACATGACGGCGAGCCTTCCCGTTATCTGCCGCCCGCCCTTGCGTCCGACGCGACAACGAACCATTGCCAGACCGGCCAGTTGCCCCATCTTCCAGCCCCTCCCACCTACTTACTGAACAGGATCTCCACCACGTCCCCGTCCTTGACGGTGTACGTCTTCCCCTCGGATCGAAGCTTGCCGTGCTTGCGGGCCTCGGCCATGGTCTTGAGGGCGAGCAGGTCCTCGTACGGGACCACTTCGGCGCGAATGAAGCCGCGCGCCAGGTCCGTGTGGATCGCGCCGGCCGCGTCCACCGACGACGAACCGTTGGGGATCGGCCAGGCGCGAACCTCGTCCGGGCCGGCGGTCAGGAACGAGATCAGCCCGAGCAGCTGGTAGCTGAGCTTGATGACTCGGCCCAGGCTGGACTCTTTGAGGCCGAGCTCGTCCATGAAGACGGCCGCTTCGTCCGCTTCGAGCTCGCCCAGCTCCATCTCGATCTTGGCGGAGAGAGCGGACACGAGCGTCTTGGCCTGGCCGTATCGCCCGCTGATGCCCGCGATGATTTCCGTCTCGCGCGTGATGTCGGCCTCGCCGACGTTCAGCAGAACGAGAACCGGCTTCTGCGTCAGGAACCGGAACCCACGGATGACCTTCTCGTCCTCCGGGTCGATCGTCTCGCCACGCAGCGGGTGGCCTTCGACAAGCCCGACGTGCAGCCTGGTCAGGATCTCCAGCTCTCGCTCGTTGGCTTCGCGCTCGGCCGGGGTGCCGTGATGGCCGCTCCCCTTGAGGCGCTCTAGGCGCTTCTCGACGAGCGACAGGTCCGACATGACGAACTCGAAATCCAGGCGCTCGAGATCGCGCCAGGCATCGACAGAACCTTCGGGGTGCGGGACGGCCGGGTCTTCGAAGGCTCGAACGACATGCAGCAGTGCGTCCGCTTCGCGCAGCCGGGCCAGCTGATCGGCCGGCAGCTCTTCGGTCCCGACGCGTCCTTCGACCGAAGCCGGCGGGGCCCCGAGATCGAAGTAGGTAACGTCCGCCTGGACGATCTTCTTGGGCTTGAAGATTTCGGCCAGCTTGTTCAGCCGCTCGTCGGGGACCTTGACGGCTCCAACGTGCAGCTCCATGCCACCGTAACCGCCCGTCTGGGCATGGCCCCGGGTAAGCGTGTTGAAGACGGTCGTCTTCCCCGATCCGGCAAGCCCGACGATGGCGATTTGCATGTGCTGGTGGTTTCCTCCAACTAGATCAGTGCGGTGCACATGCTAGTCGGTGTGACCCCCGCGAGCGAGAGGCTCGACCGCCCGGCAGGTCGGCACGCCGCCGACCACCCGCGGCAAACCGCCGATCGCCACCGATCGCCGCCGGATCAGTACCCCTGCGCGGGATCGACGACGTGCAGCAGCGGCTCGCCGGCGCGATAGCGGCGCAGGTTGTCGCAGAAGACCCCAAAGGTCCGACTCAGGACCTCGGCGCTGGACCAGCTCGTGTGCGGGGTGACGATGCAGTTGGAAAGCCGGTAGAACGGCGAAGTCTCCGGCAGCGGTTCCTCGCGGAACGTGTCCATGACCGCGCCGCCGAGAAACCCGGACCGTAGTGCCCGCAGCATCGCCAGCTCGTCGATCAGCCCGCCCCGGGCAACGTTGATGATCCACGCCCCATGCTTCGCGGCGTCCAGCGAGTCGTCGTTGATGAGGCGCTCCGTCTCGGCCGTGAGCGGCAGGGCGAGCACCACGAAGTCGGACGTGGCCATCAGGGCCGGCAGCGCCTCGAGGCCGCCCATCACTTCGACGCCCTCGACCGGGTCCGCGTCCGGGCGGCGGCGGATGGCCACCACTCGAGAACCGAACGGCCTGGCCAGCCTGGCGACTTCGCCACCGATGCCGCCCAGGCCGACGAGCCCGATCGTGACTCCGCTCATCTCCTGCGCCTCGAGCGGCTGCCACGTCCGTTCGCGCTGGAGTTCGATGAGTTGCGGTAGACGCCGGCAGACCGCCAGGATCATGGTCATCACGTATTCGGCGATCGGCCGGCTGAAGACGCCCTGGGCGTTGGTGACCGTCAGCCCGCGCAGGCGCACGCACGGCGTCAGAACCGACTCGACGCCGACAGAGACGGAGTGGATCCAGCGCAGCTTGGGCGCGCGCCCAACCAATCGATCCAGCGGGTCGCCGCCCAGCGACCAGCCGCGCAGCAGGACCTCGACATCCTCGAGCGACTCGTCGGCGTGGCCGTCCGAGCTCACCGGGATGAGCCTCGTCCCGGGAGCGGCCGCGAGAATCTCCTCCTTCATCGACCCGAAGGCGTCACGGCCGGTGAGAACCGGGCTGATCGCGATCGCTCGCGGCGAGCCGCCGGGTCCGTGTCCCGGTCCCACGGTTGCGAGGCTTTCGGCGTTCATGTTCCTCCCCTGTGCTAGACGGCTCGGTTCAGGACGCAGGCAAGACCCGTGCCAACCAACGTGACGGCTGTTCCATCTCCTCCGGTGACGGCAGGTCCTCCGGCCCCGCCCAAAGAGCATGCAGCGCTTTCGAGCCACCCGCGCGGGCCACGGCGGCTACGAATTCCTCCCCCTTGCGGTACTGCTCCATCTTGAGGTCCATTCCGGTCAATCGCATCATCGCCCGCTCGAAACCGCTGCCGTGATCTCGCCGCGCATGGAAACGGGTACTGATGAGTTCGACATCCGGGACGAGGTCTCGTCCCACCTCGTCCATCATGTAGTCGCCGAAGCCTTCCAGGAGGCTCATCACGGCCTGGATCTCGCGGAAGTCGCGGCGCTGCGCCGGGGTCATCAACCCCTCCATCCAGTGCTCGCCCGAGGCCACTCCCCGAAGTGCGCGGCCCAGCCGACCGAGAGCCTCGCGATTCATCGCCGACGCGCCGACCGAGACGGAGTTGAGCTGCCGCTCCATACGCGCAGCCAGGTAGGGCCGCAGCCACGGATGAGCCTCGAACTCGAAGGCGTGGGTGGTTTCGTGAAGGGCAATCCAGGTCCGGAACGGATTCAACGGGACATCCAGCGTGGCGGCGGTGCGGCGGATGTTCTCGTCGACGAATAGCAGCCGCCCCGGCGTGGCCTCTGCCGAAATCAGCGCCAGGTCGTACTGCCCGAGCACACGCTGGCCGAGGAACCCCAGCAGATAGCCGAGCTGCCGGGTGGTCACCATCCGGTTCGCGATCGCCATCGAAGCCCTGATCAGTCCCGATCCCGGTGGCAGAACCTGATCCAGCAGGTCACCTTCAACCTTGCCGATGAGCGCGGCGAAGGTGGTCACGTTGGCGTGGACCCAGGTCGCGCGATCGACGACATCGCTCCGCTCCACGATGCCCGGCAGCTGAGTGTCCAGGGCGCGGCTCAGGGCGGGCACGATCTCCGCCATCGCAGCCGCGTAGACCGGAGCGGCACGCTGCAACTCGTACGGGGTCAGCGTTCCGGGGGAATTTCGGGCGCGGGCGGCAGCATGGCGTTCCACCGCGGTCCAATCGACAAGGCCGCGACGCGCCGAGCGCTCGGCCCGCTTGCCGAGGATGGTCACCGCGGCGCCCGCCACCGCCCCGACGAGGAACCCGGCCTGCAGGAACGCGCCACGCCGCCAGCTGCTGCGCGGGGTTCGCCGCGTCGAATTCGACCGCCCGCCCCGCCCAGCGCTCACGAGATGGCGCTCACGAGGGGTCGGTCTCCAGATCGAGCGAGTCGATCTCCGGGAACTCCTCACCGAACATGCGCTCGGCGACGTTTCTGAAGGCAGCCACGTCACCGGTGGTCAACTGCCGGTGGGTTGGCACCGCGACCGTCTCGTCCGGCGGCTCGTGCCCCGCCATGCCGGCGTCGGCGGCGGTGCCGCGGGTGGTACCCGGGGCCTCCATGCCATTCACGGAAAGCAGCTCCGCCAGCGACGAAGCGGTCGCCGTTGCCGAGTCCACGATCGCCACGCTGTCGCCAACCGAAGCTCGCAGCAGGCCGGCGAGCAGCGGGTAGTGGGTGCAGCCGAGGAGCAGGGTGTCGATCCTCGCCGACGGCGGGAGCGGGAAGATGAAGTCGCCGTCCTCGTTCCGCTCGCCGAGCAGTGGGGCAACGGCCAACCTGACCGCTTCCTCAACGTCCGGCCCGGAAAGCCGGCCGGCCTCCACGAGCGGCACGAAGCTGGGCGTCGCGTGCTCGTAGACCTCGATGGCCGGGTTCTCGTCCTTGATGGCGTTGAAGTAGGCCCGCGACCGCACGGTGGCCGGCGTGGCGATGACCCCGACTCGCCGGTTGCGCGTAGCCAGCGCCGCAGCCGACGCCCCGGGCCGCACGACGCCCAGGACCGGCAGGTCGTAGCGCCGCCGGAAATCGCCAAGCGCAACCGAGGTGGAGGTGTTGCAGGCCACGACCAGCGCCTTCACGTCCCGTCGCACGAGCGCATCCAGGGCCTGCATGCTGAACCGCCGGACCTCGTCGTCGGTCCGGGTGCCGTACGGGGCGCGGGCGTTGTCGCCGAGGTAGATCGTCGATTCCGATGGGCAGCGCCGCAGAATCTCCCGCAGCACGGTGAGGCCGCCGACGCCCGAGTCGAATACGCCGATGGGACGCGGATCTGACACGGGCTTTAGCTTCTCACCGGGGAGTTCGCGGTCAGACCCATGATCGTCTGGGCCGCTCGCTTTATGTCCTTGCTCACGGCGGCATCCGGGCTGGACACGACAAAGGGCATGCCCTCGTTGTTCGCCTGGACGACCAGGCGCCCGTCCGAGACCACCTCGAAGTCCGGCCGGCGACCGAGGGTCCGGGCAAGCTCGTCGCGGCCGATGCCTCCGGTCGAGTCCGATCGATTGACCAGGTAGTGCAGCTTCTCGGGCGTGTAGCCGATCGACGAGAACACCTCGGCCACGGCGATGGTGTTGTGGATCGTGGTGGAGTCGTAGGTGACGATCGACAGGATCACGTCACTGCTGTCCAGCAACGCCAGAGTCACCTCCGACAGAGTGGTCGGAGTGTCGATGACGATGGCCTCGTACAGCCGGCGAAGAAGCGAGATCGTCTTCTCCACGTCCCGGGCCGTAACCATCTCGGCCATCTCGACGCGCGGCGGTGCGAGCAGGATGTCGATCCCGGCCGGATCGCGCCACATCACGTCTCGCAAGTCCGACTCCTGGACCCGATCGGTCGGCAGGTCGAGGATCGAAGGGACGTCGCTCGGCACCTTCAGCAACGCCCGCAGGTCGCCGTACTGGAGACTGCCGTCGATCAGCGCAGTCGCCACGCCCATCTGGCCGAGAGCAACCGCTAGGTTGAACGCGATCGTCGTCTTGCCCACCCCGCCCTTTGGCGAGAAGACCGACACGACACGGCAGGCACCGGTGGCCTTGGCCTGGCGATCCGCCAGAACGTGGCTGAGGGTGTTGACCAGCTCGAAGCCGCTGAACGGCAGAGTGAGCACGGCATCGATGCCGCGGGCGGGGTCGCGCGCCAGCGGATGCTGGGGCACGGTGAGCACGACGACCGGGATATCGAGCCCCGAATCGCGCAACTTCTCGATCAGTTGCGGCCCCTTGACCTTGCCCTGGAGGAGCAGGTCGATCATTACGACGTCCGGGCGGAGCTGCTTCGCCGCCTCGACTACCTTCGCGCCGTCGTTGAGGACTTCGAGCAGCTTGACCTGCGATTGAATGCTCAGCAGGTTGCGGACGTGCTGACTTACCTGCGGTACGTCTTCCGCGACGAGCAGACGGATCGTGCTGGGGTTGGCCACAGTCCGACTATATCAAGGTCGCGGCGCGGGTCTGCCCCGCCGACGCGCTACCAGGATGGCCCGTTCGTCATGTGGACCGACGGGACTGAGGTCGTAATCGCCGGCGACGACCTCGACATCGAGGCCGGCCGCCTCGGCCATGGCGCGTAGCTCGTCGGCGTTGAGGAGCCTCAGACGATCCTCGCGGACCCAGCGGCGAGGCGCTCCGCCCTGTTCGCCTTCCTCGTAGATTGCCGTCAGGCGAACGTGACCGGTCGCGGGTTCATGCTGCGCCGAGGCCGACTTCGTCACGAGGAGGCCGCTCTCAGGATCCTCGCGTACATACTCGAGGCCGATGCGGCCGTCGTACCGGGCCAGCTCATCAGCGCTCGGGAGCCACACGTCCACCACGGCCAGGCCTCCGGGTTCCAGGTGGCGAGCCATCGTGTCGAGCGCGGCCTGCTGCATCTCTCGCGTCTCGAGGAGAAGGATCGAATTCAGGGCCAGGATTGCCAGGTGGAATCTGGCCCCACCCGCCAGCTTCAGGTCGATCAGGTCCGCCTCGACCAGATCGATTCGAACCCGGACGTCGGTCCCGGCTTCCGTCGCGGCATCTCCGGCGCGGGCGAGCATCGCCGGGTCTATGTCCACGGCAGTGACTTCATAGCCGGCATGCGCCAGCGGCAGTGCCACTCGCCCGGAACCGGCCGCGATCTCCAGAATCGGGCCACCCGTTCGGGAAGCCAGGGCGAGGTAGAGATCTATGTCGCCGGGATCCTCGGTCAGGTCCAGGTCATAGAGACGGGCCAGGGCATCGGCGGCCTTGGGATCGCGGGCGTGCTGAACCATCCCCTAAAGCCTACTGCGTCTGCTGCGGAGGGATTGGCGCACCGGCCGGAGGCCGCCGGAAGCAGCGGTCGCCAGGCGGTTTGCGTAGCCGCCGATGGAAATCGTCTTCACCCGCCCTACCGCTCCATCGAGAGGGTGATCTCCGCCATGAGAACGAGGACGACCACGAAGACGGCGATCGGCAGGCTCAGCACCGCCTGAATCCGGAGAGCCACGAAGAGGGCGACAACGACGGCCACCCACGCCCCGCGCCTGATGGCTCGGCTCCAGTCACCCAGGAGAGCGATCCGCCGGTGGCGCGCGAACCACACCAGCCAGAAGAGCGGCACCGTGGTGAGGCCGCACGCCAGACCGATCAAGCCGGCCCCGATCAATCCGGCAGTGGCGTTCTCACGCGGATACGTCGTGGTCACAATCTGCGTCACTGAGATCCACGCCGCGATCGCGGCAAGGATGAAGAAGCCGTTGGCCAGCCGATCGTTCGCTCCCATCCGTCACCCCAATCGTCGTTCGAACGCCGCGGTCGGACCCAGAATGTGCCCAATCGAGGCTAGCAGAGGCGGGCCCCGGCCGCGGGGCGGTCTATCACTTAGCGGCGCTCGCCGGACAGATATCCCGGAAGGCGCAATAGCCGCATGCCATGTAGTCCGGAGTGGCTTCGAAGCGGCGGGCCCGAATCCCGGTGGCAGCCTTGCGAATCGACTCGCGGGCCTTCTCGAGCCGCTTCTGGTCCACATCCACCCGCCCCACCAGCCCCGATTCGAGGAACCAGAGTTGCAGCGCGTCCGGCAGACGCCCGGTCTCGGCCTGGTAGGCCATGGCGTAGATCTGGAGCTGGAGCGACTCGCGGGCACGCTCGCGGGCACGCACCGGGTCACGCACGTCACTCGACTTGTAGTCCGTGATGGTCACGCGCTCCGGATAGAAGCCGGGCAGGGCCGGGGCAACGGAATCGGCGAGCTGCCGCTCACCTTCCCCGGTCGGACTGCTCGCCACCTCCGCCGGTAGTCGCTCGATGTCGACACGGTCCATCCGGCCGCGAATGCGATCGCCGTCCAAGACGAAGCTGAACTCGCGTTCCACGTACGCCGGCACCACGGTCTCGGGCTGCATCTGCCCTTCTCGGAACCGGAGCAAAGCGGCCCGGCCAGCGGCCAGCCGAGCTTCCTCGTGATCGCGAGTCAGAAACCCTTCGTTGGACCACGCCCGGTCGAAGGCGGCGAGAAGCTCTTCTTCGGTCATCACATAGCCGCGTGCCCCGAGACGGTGGAATTCCTGCACCGCCTTGTGCAACGCCGACCCATAGACGATGGAGTGGTGCGGTGCGATCGGCACGCGTAAGACGTGGACGTACTTGTACTTGAGCGGGCACGTCAGGTAGTCATCCACCTGGTAGAAGCTGAGTGACAGCGGCCCTTCGACTATCTCGCGGCCGGGCTCGACAGGCTCCGCCTTCGACTCGAACGCGGCCAGACGCTCGAGCGGCGCGTGGGCCGCAACGTCGGCGGCTGCTCCTGTGGCTGCCGTTGCCGGAATGTCCAGCGCCTCGAGCACGAACTGCGACACACGCCGGGCGCGGCGGCCACCGTAGTCGGAGGCATGCGACAGCACCAGCTCGTCGCGGGCCCGGGTCATCCCCACGTAGAAGAGGCGCCTCTCCTCCTGAACCTGAGCGTCGCCCTCGGGAAGGGTTTCGTGGACGAGCTCGGCAGGGAGCGCGAGTGGATCGCGCCGAGACCGCGCCGGGAATCTGCCGTCGACGAGACCCGTCATGAATACGACCGGGAACTCCAGACCCTTCGCCTTGTGCACCGTCAGCACCGCAACGGCCTCTGCGTCCGGGTCCACCTCCGCGGTGGCGGGATCGTCGCCGGCATCGATCAGAGTCTGCAAATGGCGGGCAACGAAGATGGCGCGGTCGTCCGGCAGGAGATCCGACTGGGCCCGGATGATCTCGAAGAAGCGGGCGATGTTCTGTAGCGAGTCTTCTGCCGCCACCGTGTCCGTGGCCGCCAGGCGCGATAGCAGTCCGCTGTCCTTCAGGAATTGATACAGGACCTCGCCCGCGGGCCGCTCGTGGGCAAGCTCGGTGAACCGCAACAGATCCTCTACGAGCCGGTTCAGCGCCGCTCTGGTCTCGGGCGAAAGCCGGAGCAGCCCGGGCTGACGGCTGAGTTCCTCCAGCACTTCCCAGAGGGTGCGGTTTCGTCTGCGGGCGCTGTTCACGATGGCAGTGAGATCCGGCCCGCCGAGGAGATACAGGTCCGACGCAGCAAGCGCGTACACGTCCACGCTGGATGACAGATCGGCAATCGCCCGCAGGAAGGCCAGCAGCAACCGCACCTCGGGCCGCGCGTACAGGCCGGAGGTGCCGGAGAAGCGCCAGGGGACGCCGGCGAGGTTGAGGCTGCGCAAGATGGGATCCGCGTCTCCGTTCGCCCTGACCAGGATCGCGAAGTCCTTCGCCCGTGCCCCAGCAGCGATGCGTGTCGCAATTTCGCGCGATATCGAGTCCGCCTCCTCGGAACCTGTGGCGAACACCAGATGCCGCACCGGCTTGTCGGTGCCACCGCGCTCGGCCACCAGCCGTTTGTCTATGCCGTTCTGGAACTCCAGCCGATCTGGGTCGTTGAACCGGATGAGGCGGTAGCTCGCATCGAGGATTGGTGCGTGGGAGCGGTAGTTGCGGCGCAGCACGATCTGGCGGACGCGCTGATGGCGCCGCTTGAACTCCAGGATGTTGCTGATGGCCGCGCCCCGGAACTTGTAGATCGACTGGTCGTCGTCGCCGACGACGGTCACGTTTCCATGCAGCGCGGCCAGAAGCTCCACCAGTTCCGACTGCGCCCGGTTGGTGTCCTGGAACTCGTCGACGAGGACGTAGCGATAGCGCCGCTGTAGCTCGACGCGAGCAGCTGGCGATTCGCGGAGCAGCCGCAAGGCCAGGCTCACCTGGTCCCCAAAGTCGATCAGCCCGGCCCCTCGCAAAAGAGTCTGGTAGCGGTCGTAGGCACCGGCCAGCTCCGTCTGACGGCGAGCTTCTTCGTCCAGCGCCGCCGCCGCGTCTCTGGCGGCCTCGTCGGCCGGCTTCACGTCCCGGCTGAGTGCGGCCCCGGCTGTCATCTGCGCCGCGAAGGCGAGGTAGGCCTGCGCACTCACGTCCTCGTCTTTGCAGCGGCTGAACAGGGTGGCCAACGCGCCGAGGAACCGGTTCGGATCGCCGAGCGGGCGGTATTGGTCCAGCTCGAACTCGAAGAGCCGTTCTCGCAGGAAGATGACGACCTCCGGCCGCGACAGGACCCGAGAATCCGTGGGCAGTCCGAGCTCGAGGGCGAATTCTCGGACCAGCCGATCGCCAAAGGCGTGGAACGTCGAGACGGCCGCGTCCGTGTAGCCATAGGGCACGAGCTGGTCCACTCGAGTCTGCATCTCGTCCGCGGCCTTGTCCGTGAACGTGAGTGCCAGAATCTCCGATGGGCGCGCCCGCCGGGTGGCGATGAGCCAGGCAATGCGGCGCGTGATGACCTGCGTCTTGCCTGTGCCTGCTCCGGCGACGACGAGCATGGGGCCTTCGCCGTGGCACACGGCCCGCCGCTGCTCCTGGTTGAGTCCGGCCAGAAGCGCCTCGACGCCATCGGATTCAACGGCCGTCGACGGTTCTTCAGCCGGCGAGCCCCATACCGGTATCTGCTCGAGCGGACGCGGCTCGCTCGTGGATGTACTGCGACCCCGGCGTGTCATCTCGACAGACTCGCCCGTGGCAGTGACATCTCATGTGTCACGAGCCCGACTGGAGGCTAGCGCTGCCCAGGCTTCCGAGCCACCTTGTCGGGATCGACGCCCGAGCCGTCATCCGGGATCGACAGGTCCTCGACCTTTTCCTGGCCCTTCGCGCGCAAGTTCATCGGCCGACTTGCAGACTCGTCGGCGTGCGTATCCGATGGGCCGCGAACTGGCTCTACGGCCGGGACGGCTGCCGCCCGTGCGGTCGGGGCCGGAGTTGCGGGAGCAACTTGTCTGGCCGCCGGCGCCGGAGTCGCAGCCCTCGGAGCCAGAACTGGGGCCGGAACTGGAGCCGGAGTCGGAGTCACGGCCACAACTGATCTCGCGGCCGGAGCCGGCCTGGCCACCGGAGTCGCCGCGACCGCGCCACTGCCGGCCGGCGCGGGCCGGCTCGACGCCGCGGAACGTGCGACGGTCGACGGTCGCGTATTTCGCTTCGCCCGGGCTTCGTCGATGGCTTCCTGCTCTTCCGAAGACAGCGAGGTGTCGGCCTTGCCGCCGATCACGGCCTTGGCATAGATGCGCGTGCCGGTCCTCGAGTGGAGGCTGCTGACGATGACACCGTCGTCGGACTCGTCCAGCAAGGCCAGGGCGAAGCTCTGGTTCCCGCCGGTGTCCGGAAATGGGTTGAAGCGAACGAGCCCCTCCCGAGAGAAGAAGTGGCGAGCAGCGCTCTCCACGACTGCCATCCGAGCGGTGAGTTCGTCCAGATCGCGCCCGACCTGGTGGACCGTCTCGAGGTGCTCTCCGAGGACGGCCTCAAAGTCGCCGCCTTCAACGCCGCCCGTTAGCTGACTAAGCCGTTGCTTGAGTCTGCTGACCTGCAACGATTGGATCACGAACAGGAGAACAAGACCTAGGCCCGCCAGCACAAGTGCGATGACGGCAATGTTGCTCGAAAATGAATCCACAAATACCTCCGCTCAATCGAATCGGAGTCTACCAGCAGGAAGCGCAGGACCGCCAACCGGGGCTCGTCCGGGCACGCCTCGACACCATGGCTCCGGGACGACGGACCGGGATGTTATCCTCGACACGAGCGAAAGCTCCGACTAGATGATCAGCGGCGGCGCTTGCGCCGCGTCCGCCACACGACCGAGGCAACGGAGGCCCTTCACAGAACATGGCCAAGCGCACTCGTGGATCGAACCGTCCTGGCCAGCGGCATGCCGCTAGACCCCACTCGACTCCCGCGCCTCGTCCGTCGGGAGCGCTTTCTGAGTCCGAAGAGGCCCGAGCTGCCGAGATCGAATCCCAGATCGTCGCCCAGGAACGCGCCGCCGAGGCCGGCCGAGCGCGGTCGCGCGAACGCGGCCGAGCCACTGAAGTCGCGCGACCCGGCCGGGCCGGTGGCCAGGGCCTGCTTGCCGCCCGCGCTGCCGAGGAGTACGGCTACGTAGTTCGCGACGTGCGCCGCATTCTGGTGGTCGGCGGAGCCATGGCCGCGACTCTGGTTGTCCTGTACGTACTGATCGACGTTGCCCACGTAGTCACGATCGGGTAGATCGCCGGCCGGGCGGCCGATGCCTTCG
>PMIE01000040.1:0-419 GCA_003156975.1 Chloroflexota bacterium
TGCCGCACCGAGCACATGTTCCGCGAGGGCGATCGGCTCGAGATCGTGCGCAGCGCGATCCTCGTCGCCAACGTCGCAACTCGTGCCAAGGGCAAGATCGCCGCAAACCAGGCCCTCACCACCGAGGAGAAGGCCGCCGTCAAGCAGTTCGACGCCGCGATGGCCAAGCTCGAAGTTCTCCAGCAGGGCGACTTCGAAGGCATCCTCGCCGCGATGTCCGGCCTGCCGGTCGTCATCCGCCTGATCGACCCGCCGCTCCACGAGTTCCTCCCGAACCTCGAGGANNTCAGCTCGTCAAGGTCACCAAGGCAGGCGACAAGGCCACGGCCAAGGACAAGGAGCTGCTCGCGACGATCAAGTCGATGCACGAGCAGAACCCGATGCTCGGTCTGCGTGGCTGCCGCCTCGGCCTGATGATC
>PMIE01000040.1:597-19461 GCA_003156975.1 Chloroflexota bacterium
CCAGATGACGTTCGGCTACAGCCGAGACGACGCCGAGGGCGGGTTCCTCCTCAAGTACGTCGAGGACAAGATCCTCCCGTACAACCCCTTCCAGTCGCTCGACCCGGTTATCGTCCAGGAGATGGACATGGCCGTGAAGCTCGGTCGCAAGACCCGCCCCGACCTCAAGGTGGGGATCTGCGGCGAGCACGGCGGCGATCCGCAGTCGATCCACGACTGCCACAGGATCGGCCTCAACTACGTGTCCTGCTCACCCTTCCGGGTTCCTGTGGCGCGGCTTGCCGCGGCTCAGGCAGCCCTCGAAGGCGCCGCGGAGCGCGATAAGTAACTCGTCCCTCGCGAAACCTCGAACGCCCGGCGGTCAAAGCGAGCGAAGCTCGCTCACCGCCGGGCGTTTCGATTACTTGGGGGAGTTGGGTGGCGGGCACGGACAGCCGCTCGCGGAAACCACCATCTGGCAAGCCGTCCGGATCGCGTGATGGAACGCGTGTCCACCGCGACAGCGAGGGCCGGACTGCGACCTACGATCTAATCCAATCTCCCGCGGGCGCGAGTGACGGCGCGCTCTTCCGCAAACGGCTCGGGCCCCCTCCCCGGGCCGTTTGCCATGCCCGAGCCGCGGCCGCGGCTACGGTTGCGGCTCGGCCGGCCGATCGGGCTCAATCGCCAGCTCCGCTTCGAGCATCGCCGCGAGTTCACGTGCGTTTGTCGAGCCATAGTTCGCATAGCAGTTGTTCATGAGGATGTGCATCTCACCGGCCTCCCGGGCGGCTTCACGGATGCGCGGGACCCACTCCCGCAACTCCTCCTCGCTGTACAGGTAGCGGAACCGCTCGACAACGGGGATCCCGGTCGCTTCCCACGTCTCCGTGCGGCGGCCGTGGAAGCGGACTACGACAAGATCCGGCGAGGTTACGGCCGCAAGGGGCGGGACGCTGCTACGTAGGCCCTGCGGTCCATCGACCAGGACCAGCGGAATGGAGTTGTCGGCCAGGAAGGCAAGCGTCCGTTCGCGGTTCTTCTCGTTGAACCATGTCTCACTTCGAAACTCTACCGCCGACCGGACCTCGCCCAGACGCTGCCGCGCCTCGAGAATGAAGTCGCGGCTCTCGCTCGTCGGGAAGAACCATTTCGGGAACTGAAGCAGCACTGAGCCGAGTTGCCCGCTCGCCCGCAATGGCTCCAGCCCGGCCAGGTATCCACGCCAGACTTCTTCCCTGAGTTCGGCGGGGAGGTCCTTGGCGTAGAGGCGGGGCTTGGTCGCAAGCTCCTCAGGAAGGGCGGCGCGAAGGTCCTTGGGGAGGCGCTTCGTCTCGGTGGGCTGGCCGGTCATCAACGCGTGGGCCTTGGCGTCAAAGATGAAGTCGGGCGGAGTCCGATCCACCCAGGCGGCGGCGACCTTGGCCGATGGCAGCGCATAGTAGGTGGCGTCGATCTCGACGATCGGGAAGGTGGCGGCATAGTAGGCCAGGCGTTCTTCGGCGCCGTCCGCGCCGCGTGGATAGAAGACGCCCGGCACCGTCATGGTCGGGTCCGTCCACGATGCCGTCCCGATGCGGATCGTGGTGCCGAGCCGAGTGACGAGCGGCTCGCGGGCAGCCTGGGCCACCAGGGCGGCGCGCTCACCGGATGCCTCCGGACCCGGATCGTGCGGGTTCTGCGCTGACGCGTCGTTGATCGGGAGTGGCGGCATGCGCACAGGTTGCCGGATTTGCGACTTCGGCGCCATACGAGGACGTGTGGCACGTCGCACCTCAGGTGCTCCAACTCGGGGCGAACGCTGAGGTTATCGGGCCCCGGAGCTCAGAGAACGGGTGAGATCCGCCGCGCGTGCCATGGCAGCCCTGTACGACTGAGAGCGCTCCGGGCCGCGACCCGGCATCTAGACGGAGCAGTACTCGGTGGCCTTTCCAATCTGCGAGTACGGACAGGACGCGCTGTCGATCACGTAGAGCAACATCCCGCGGTTGCGGGCCACCTGCGCCGCAACCACCGAGAATGGCGGATACACCACGGCCGGATCCACGCCGACGGCGCTGGGGACGCCAGACGGGAGTTGAGGGCCAGCCTCCGCCGCTGCCTCTGTGCTGGTCGTGGTCGGATAGAGCTCCACCGTGAAAGCAAACACTCCATACGAGTGATAGAGCCAGTCGATCTCGTCACCATCCGTGACGTACAGGTAGCTGGACTGCTCGTACTTGTAGCCATCCAGGCCGGCCATGGTTTGCGCCATCTTGACGAACACGGCGTGGTCATCGGCCTTCATGTCGCTGGGCAGCGCGGTCTTGGTGTAGCTGTAGGGATAGAGGATCAACCCTCCGGCCGTGTGGAGAGATACCTGCGTCTTGATCATCTGCACGCCACCGATCACGCGGCTGTTCACGAAGTTGCGAATGGCCTGCGCTTCGGGGGTTGAGAAGGGAGCGGTGCCGCGGTAGTTCCAGGCCCACGCGCCGGCGGAACTCCCGCCGCAGCAGCCCCATTTGTAGCCGTAGTTGCGATTGATGTCGGTACCGATGTCGTACGAGGTCTTAACCGGCTGGCGGTTCTTGCGCCAGTGCTGGTACTTCCCACCGGATAGGTCGTATTCCCAGCCGTCGGGATTCACCGCGAACACGATCCACGTCACCCGCTCGTTGACCAGGCGGTTGACGACAGGATCGGTCTCGTACTGCGAGGTCAGCGTTTCCAGAAGGTAGAGCGCCTGTTCAATTGAGAGATGCTCGTCGGCGTGGTGCAACGCGTCGACCAGCGTCTCCGGCTTGCCCTCCTCAAGGGCCACATCGCTGGAGACCTTCGCCGCCCAGATGTCGCGCCCCTGGTAGCTCTTGCCGATGGAGAAGATGTGTACGAGCGTCGGGTAGGCAATCTCCTCGGCCTTGATCACGGTGTATAGCTCGCCCGGGTCGTGATAGCCCGAGTCGTAGCTCGGGTAGGCCGTGAGGTCCGTCGGCTTTGTCAGACGTCCGTCCGCGAAGCCCACCAATTCCGCCTGACTGAGGTCGGGGACCGACCCCAGGAGGACGATTCGAGATGGTCTGAACGAGATCAGCGTGTCCCGAGTTGCGACCGGCAGGAGATCGGCGGCCTGCACATACAGGATCGGCGCCGTCCGAGCCAGGGATAGCGGAACCGATGCCAGCGCGGCCGTGTAGGACGCGCTGCTCGTTGCGATCACGGTGGCCGCATGCGGGAAGTACTTCGTGGCGACGGCCTGGGCGGTGGAGTACACGTCTGCTCCCAGCCGTTCGACTTTGGGCGCCACCGAGTTGATCTTGGCGAGGACGGCATCGGTGACGGACGCCGCACTTCCGACGATGACGACATGATCCGGGTGCAAGCGACTCAACTCGGTCAGGGTGGCCGCCGGCAGTGTGCCGGTGCCGACCATTAGAAATGGGGCGTCCAGCACCGCTGCGGCCGACCCCGCAACGATTGCGTCCAGAGGGCTGTCGGCCGACGCCACGACGACGGTGGCGCTGCCGTGGTACGGACCTTCCGCGGTGTCATTCGCGAAGTAGCCGGTGACATCGAAAACGATCTGGATGGTATTGCCGGGAGTGCTCGACCAGTACATGAAATCGAGTCGACCACCGGCCCCCAGAGCGACGGACACGCCATTCGCGCGAATGTCACCGATCGGGAAGTTGATCGTCGAGGTGGGCGGGATCGTTCCGGTGGCAATCGAGGGGGCGACCGTCACGGAGCCGGCCCGAGTCTGTCCGGTTATCGTGACGTTGCCGGTCACGCCGGCTGCATCCACCGGAACTCCCAGGAGCCCGCCGATCGCGACACCCTGCGTGATTCGCGCATGGAATTGGCTCGCTCCAAGCGGGATGCGAGAGTCCAGGACCCGTCGCGGAGCAAGCGGATGGTAGGTGGCCCCACTGGTGTCATTCGCGAAGTAACCGGTGACATCGAAGACGATCTGGATGGTATTGCCGGGAGTGCTCGACCAGTACATGAAATCGAGTCGCCCACCGGCTCCCAGAGCGACGGATACGCCGTTTGCCCGAACGTCTCGGACGGGGAAGTTGATCGTCGAGGTGGGCGGGAGTGCTCCCGAAGCGATCGAGGGTGCGACGGTGACCGAGCCGCCCTGAGTCTGCCCTGTGACCGTGACGTTGCCGGTCACGCCGGCTGCATCCAGCGGAACTCCAAAGAGCCCCCCAACCACCACCGACTGCTTGACCCGCGAGTGGAAGAGACTGCCGCCCAGGGCGAGTCTGGAATCGAGAACACGACCGGGCGTGATGGGGTGGAATGTGGCCCCGGTGGTGTCGTTGGCGAAATAGCCCGTGACGTCAAAGACGATCTGGACCATGGCGCTCGTGCTGCTGCTCCAGTACATGGCGTCGAGCCGGCCGGCGACTCCAAGAGCGACGGTAAGGCCATTGGCCCGCGTGTCGCCGACGGGGAAGTTGATTGTGGAAGTCGACGGTGCAACGCCGCTCGTCAGCAGCGGAGCCACCGTGACGGAGCCGGCGTGGGTCTGGTTGACGATGGTGACGTTGCCGGTCACCGCCACTGCATCGAGCGGCACTCCAAAGAGCCCGCCCACGGCGAATGACTGCTTCACCCGCGAATGGAAGCGCGTCGCTCCCCGCGGAATGCGAGAGTCGAGGACCCGTCCGGGAGCGATGGCGTGGAAGGTCGCCCCCGTGTTGGCCTTGAAGTCCTGGGCTGAGATGGCGGCAGCGGTGTCATAGGCGTCCACGCCGGCGGTGCGCTCGACAATCGTTGAGGGATCGAGCAGGGCAACCACCTGATCCCGCACGTTGTCGGAGACGGCAGAAGCGCCGCCCACGACTTCGACTCGGGCCGGGGCAAGGCGCACCAGCTCATCGGCGACCTCCGACGGCAACGAAGAGGCGTCCGTGAGCAGGACGATGCCACCTTCGCGGGCGGCGGCCGGGCCGGCAGCGAGAGCGCCGCCCGGGGTGCTCCCCGACGCCAGGTAGACGACGGGGACGTGACCGCCAGGCGAGATGCTCTGTGAAACGGCAACGGCCGTGGCGTACTGGTCGGGGCCGGCGAGCGTCTCCGTAGTGACCGTGGCCGAGCCAAAATTGCTCTGGGGTTGGGCCCGTGAGGCAGCAGTAACGGGCACCGAGATGCTCGCGCCAGCAAGAATCGCGATGCCGAATGCCGTCGCGAATTGCGAAGGGGCGCCGTGAACTCGGAGTCGATTGGGCCGGGCGCCGTGACGCCTCGCCATTGTCCAGCGGATGGTGCCCATGGGTGGTTGCCAGCCTGAGCGACGATGATCGCCGCGAACCCCGCCAGCATGGCTCGCCGCTATCGATTCGTACAGGCGAGTTTTCACCTATCCCAGGAGGAGGTGAAGAGGCGGGCGGCTTCCTGCTGGTTGGCTCTGGTGAACTCAGATCAGGCCGTCAGATCGACCTGTTGCCATTGCGCCGGGTCTGCCGTCCTCGCCGCGGCAGACGCTCGACGAAACGATCTGGCCCACAGAAGGTGGTACCGACGGGCACCAGGATGGCCCAAATGCCGACCCGGGTGCGCTCCCGCTTAGTCCCCGCCGGCTTGAGCGACGAACCGCTGACCCACGCGCTCGACGCGCAGCGGCAAACCGAATGCCTCGCTGAGAACCGGACCGGTCACGGTCTCCGCGACGGGTCCGGCGGCCAGCACCCTCCCGGCCCGAAGGACCATGGCGTGAGTCGTGCCGGTCGCGATCTCCTCGACGTGGTGTGTCACGACGACGGTCGCGGCGAGATCTGGATCGGCGTTGAGCCGGGCCAGCAGGACGGCAAGCTGCTCGCGCGCGCCGAGGTCCAAACCAGCGGCCGGTTCGTCGAGCAGGAGCAGCGCCGGATCTAGCATGAGGGCCCGGGCAATCTGAACGCGCTGCCGCTCGCCGGACGAGAGCAGCTCAAAGCGGCGGTCAGGGAGGGCGGCACAGCCGACGAGATCGAGCCGTTCTCGGGCACGGTCCTGCACGCTCCGGCCGGGCCGATCCCACCAGGGTGCTGTGGCTCCCGTGGCCCCCGCAACGACCACGTCCAGGGCGCTGAGCTGGGGCGGGATGCGCGCCTCGAGGGACGCGCTGACGACGCCGATTCGCTGGCGCAACTCGCGGACATCCACGGTCCCGGCGGCTCGGCCCAGAACCGAGACGCTCCCGCGCGACGGCCAGAGGTACGTGGCCACGACCGAAATCAGCGTGGTCTTGCCACTGCCGTTTGGTCCCAGCAGGACCCAGCGCTCGCCGGCTCGAACTTGCCAGTCGACGTTGTCGAGCAGCCGGTTGCCGGAGCGGATGACCGAAACGCCTCGGAGCGCGACCACCGTGCCGTCGAGTTCGATCATTCGGTCCCTTCATTGAGGGCATCCGGAGCTGCGAGGGCAGCCTCGAGGCGATCGAGGAGCGGGGCCTGCTTGTCCTTGATGTAGAGGCGCGCTCGCTCGGGTCCGAAGTAGACCCACTTGTCGACCTCGGGGAACCGCTTCACCCGACCCGAGAACGGCGGCCATTCGAACTCGATGAAGTTGCTGCTCATCGTCTTTGGGTCTATGTCGCCCTCGATCGCCCAGGCGTAGACCGTCTTGCCGCCCTTCTGGAGAATGGATCCGAGATCGATGAGATGACCGGCGGGCACTGGGTGACCGACCTCCTCGAGGAACTCGCGCCGGGCGGTCTGCTCGTAGTCCGGATCAGCCGGGTCAACTTCGCCCTTGGGTATGGACCAGTTGCCCTGGTCCTTGTTGCCGTAGAACGGCCCGCCGGGATGGACGAGCAGAACCTCCAGGACGCCTTGCCGGTGGCGGTAGAGCAGGATGCCTGCGCTTGTACGTGTCATCGGCCAAAGCGTACGGTCTCGCGGCTTATCGCGCCGGACGGGCGATGACCGAAGCGCCGCCGGGCTGCACAATGGGCCGGCACACCCGACCGCGAACCCCGAGCCGACCGGCAGGTCGTCGTCTCACGGAGGTACCAGAAGTGACGCTCAAGACGCGTCCGCTCGGCACGAGCGGGATGGATGTCACCACAGTCGGTTTTGGTTCCTGGGCCGTCGGCGGGGGAGGTTGGGCGTTCGGATGGGGCCCCCAGGACGATGACGACTCGATCCGGGCCATCAAGCATGCCGCTTCGGGAGGCGTGAACTGGATCGACACGGCCGCGATCTACGGCCTGGGGCATTCCGAGGAAGTCGTCGGCCATGCTCTGGCGGACATTCCGGCAGCGGATCGGCCGCTCGTCTTCACCAAGTGCGGCCTCGATCCGGATCCGGTGGATCCATACAAGCCGATGTCACGCAACGCCCAGCCGGCCTTCCTCCGAGTCGAGGTGGAGCGCTCGCTCCGCCGTCTCCAGGTGGAGCGGATAGACCTGTACCAGATCCACTGGCCAGATGAAACCGGAACGGCGGTCGAGGACTCCTGGGGCGAGATGGCCCGTTTCGTGGACGAGGGCAAGGTCCGGGCGATCGGTGTGAGCAACTTCGGCGTGGATCTCCTGGAGCGCTGCGAGCGAGTTCGCCACGTGGACTCGGTGCAACCGCCCTTTTCGCTGATCCGCCGCGGCTCGGGCATCGACGTGATCCCGTGGGCCGCCGCGCACGACACCGGCGTCATCGTCTATAGCCCGATGGCGTCCGGCATTCTCACCGACTCGTTTTCCAGAGAGCGCGTGGACGCCATGGCCAAGGACGATTGGCGGCGCCAGGCGGACAGCCATACGGAGCCGGCTTTGACGCGAAATCTGGCTCTGCGCGACGCCTTGAGACCCATCGCCGTGCGCCACGGAACCACGGTCTCGGCGATCGCCGTCGCCTGGACACTCGCATGGCCCGGCGTCAGTGGAGCAATCGTCGGCGCGCGCACTCCCGAGCAGGTCGATGGCTGGCTGCCCGGCGGCTCGATCAGCCTTTCATCGGCGGACCTGGATGAGATCGCCGCCGCGGCCGAGCGCCTCCAGGTCGGTACGGCGCCGGTCCGACCCAAGTAGCCGGTCCGACCCAAGTGTGTAGGCGCCGGCTGCACTAGGCGGTCAGTTTGATTCCGGCAGATCGGCAGTCCTCGGCAAAACGGGCTTGCGTCTCGACATCGGGCCCATAGCGGGTCGGGAAGGCGACGAGCCGGCTCAGGCCGACCGCCGCACAGCGGCCGAGGAAGTCGACGCGCGCCTGCCCGGCCTTCTCGACGTCTTCGTCACGACAGTACAGCGAAACCTTCAGGGTCGATGGGTCGCGGCCGATCTCCTCGCACCGCGACCGGATGATCTCCATCTCCGCGGGCAACTCCTCGGGCGAAACGAAGACCACGTTCAGCTCATCGGCGAAGCGGGCCGCCAGCCGCCATGTCACGTCATGACCGTTGCCCCCGACGATGATCGGTAGCCTCGGCTGCTGGATCCCCTTGGGAACGTTGACCGCGCCGGCAACGTGGGCGAAGCTGCCGTCGAAGGTTGCCCGCCCCGGAGCGAGCATCCGTGTGATTACTTCCAGGCTGTCGCGCAGGGCGGCCAGGCGGTCATGCGTTGAAGGGAAGCCATAGCCGTAGGCCAGCCACTCCTCTTCCTTCCAGCCCGCGCCAATTCCCAGCTCGAATCGACCGCCGCTCGCAACGTCCAGCGTCGATGCCAGCTTGGCGACCAGGGCGGGGTTTCGAAAGCCGTTGCAGACGACCATGTGGCCGAGTCGCACCCGCTTGGTGACTCCGGCGATCGCTGTCAGCGTAGTGAACGACTCGAAGGTGATCTCGTCGAGCGGGGCCGGGACGGTGTGGAAGTGGTCGAAGACCCACTCCGACTCGAATCCGAGCGCTTCTGCGTCGCGGGCGAGCTCCATGGTTCGGGCCCAGGCCGCGGCCGCGTCCCAACCGTTGTACTCGTATTTCCAACCCTGCGGAATCATCACGCCCACTTGCATTGTCTGTCTCCCTTGCTTCGCGGCGACGTACGGCGCTTCGCGGCGCTTGGCGGCGATATGCGGCGCCGGTCGCGTCGGCCCGCCGCTAGTCTGGCACCCAGGCCGACAGCAGAACCGCCGGACCGTCGGTCGCGCGAATTTCGTATCTGCCGGCCGATCCTGCGACCAGGGCGGTCTCGAACCGGCCCAGTGGGAGTCGCTCGGCCTTGTATGCAATCTCGGCCGCACCGTCGATCACAGTGATGAGATGGAAGCTTCGCCCCGTCGTGTCGGCCGCCAGTGGATGCTCACCGGGCGCCACTCGGACGAGGTTGAGTTCGAAGTACTCACAGCCGGCAACGGTCGAGGTGCCGGCGTCGCCCGGGACTCGCGGAGTCCGCAGCTCGCTGGGCCCGACCAGTTGGGTCACCTCAATCGACTGCTCAATGTGGAGTTCACGCCCAATCGAGCTTGGCCTGTCCCAGTCGAACAGCCTGTATGTGGTGTCGCTGGCCTGCTGGATCTCGTACAGGAGCAGCCCGGGCCCGAGCGCATGGAGTGTGCCGGCCGGGACCAGCAGGGCCTCGTCGTCGTGGACGTCCAGGATCTCCGCGACCTCCAGGATCCTGCCCCCGCGAATCGCTTCAACCAATTCGTCCGAAGTGACGCCCGGCTTCACGCCGGCAATTATCTGAGCCCCGGCCCCGGCGCTTATGAAGTACCACGCCTCGGTCTTGCCGAATTCGCCCGGCCCCACCATCCGGCGGGCCTGGTCATCGTCTGGATGGACCTGGACCGAGAGCCAGTCGGCACAGTCGAGCAGCTTGATCAACAGGGGAAAACGCACCCCAAAGCGGCTCGAGACTGCGGTACCCAGCAGGTCCGCGCCGTACTTGACCGCCAGCTCATCGAGCGTCAGCCCGGCGTAGTGCCCGCCGGCAACACGGCTGGGGCCGTAGGCGATCCACTCCTCTCCGATCGGAGGCTCGGCTGCGCGCAGACGCTGGCCGCCCCAGACTCGCTCGCGCGGCTGTGGCTGGAGTGGCAATAGATGACGTTCGAGCGGACCCAAAGCTCCTCCTAACCTCCGGCCTGGAAGGGTACATCGACCATTGAAGGAAGGAGTGGCCAACCGCGTCGAAGGGCGACTTGCGGCGCCTGGGTGCCTCGGCGCGTCGGGCGGCGGATGCGATGACGACCCAGTCAGTCGGTCGGTATCGGCCCCGGCTTGCCGAAGAGGTAGCCCTGGCCGAGCGAAATCCCGAGATGAATCAGGTGGCTGAGTTCGTCCTCGGTCTCGATGCCTTCGGCGATCAGCTCGCAGCCGGCGTTGCGGGCGAAGTGGTCCATGCCCGCCACCATTGCCTGGCGGGCCGGGTCGGTGTCCACGTGACTAACCAGCGAGATGTCCAGCTTCACGAACTGCGGCCGCAGTTCCAGGATGTGGCGCAGGCCCGCGTATCCGGCGCCCGCGTCGTCGACGGCCAGCCGTGCGTTGCCGCGGACCAGGTCGAGGGCACCGACGAGCTGACGGTAGTCGCTTATCTCCACGTGCTCGGTGATCTCCAGGACCACATCGCGATCGGCGCGCTCCAGGGCCGATATGAGCGGGACGATGGCCGATGCCAGTGCCGGCGAGACATTGAGGCTGACCCATGCCCCCTGCGGCAGCCACGTCGCGGCCTCGAGTTGTTCGGCGATGCACGCGATCTCGAGTCGGACCCCCATTCCGGCGGAGGTGGCCTCCATGAACCGCTGGTCCGGGCGGGCGCCGTCGTTGAAACGTGTCAGGGCCTCGAAACCGACGGTCTCGCGGGTCTGAAGGCGCACGACCGGCTGGAAGACCGGCGTGAAGGCCCGATCGGCGATGATCGAGTTGAGCTGAGACCTGATGTCTGCCACGCGCCAGTGCTCAATCAGCATCGGGCCGAGCAAGGCCGCAGAGACGACGCCGAACTCGGTGAGCGTCGAGAGTCGGAGCGCCAGACGTCGCGCATCCTCGACGGAGGTCGTGCCCATCGATACGAGCCCGACGATGCGGTCGTCCCAGCGCATCGGGGCGAAGGCCTCGGCGCTAAGCCCGCCGGCGAGTGGAAGGGATGCGTCGGCCGAGGTGTCGATCCAGGCGCCGGCGCCGGCGCGTGCCGTCAGATGCAGTGCCCGATCCCGATCGATCGGTTCCCAGATGATCTCGTTCCCGGGCCCGATGCCTTCGAGCGCAAGAGGCACCGCGCCGGCCTCGCAAAACGCGTAGACACGGGCCGCATCGATTCCAAGCAGCCGCAGCGCTTCGTCGCAGATGCGGTAGGCCGTGCGCTCGACGGAGTCGGCCCGCTCCAGGCGGGCAAGGGAGAGCATTGTCTGGGATCGCTCCTCGACCTCTCCGGCGAGGCGGCGCGACGCATACCGCTCGCGGGTGATGAGGAGGCGTTGTCGTGAGATCGAGAAGAGCACGACGGCCGCCGTGCCGACCGGGGCCGGATCGATCCCCTCTATCCGTCCATGGGGCACTGCCGCCACGCCGACACACATCATGATCGCCCCGATCGGCAGCCAGTCGGCCACGTTTCGAGCAATCCGATCGTAGATCCTGCCGCTCCCCACATCCTCGTTCCACGTCATCCACGCGTATCCCATCATCAGGATGCCGCCCGAGTACAGAAGGCTGGTCAGGGCGTCGCGGGTCTGGCCTCGGAATGTCAGGTCTATCCACAGGATCCAGGACAGACCCACGATGGATACTCCGACGATCGCGGGCCATACGCCCCGGAAGGCCGGAGCCGCGCGCAAGTCGAAGGCCAGGATGGCGGCCATACCGGCGCTGGCGAAGAGCGCTGCGGCAAGAACCAGCACGAATACCTCGCCGACGTCATCCGATCCCTGTCCCGCTCGCCACACGGTCAGTACGAGAGTGATGCCGGCCGAAACCATGATCGCGCCATCGAGGCCTGCAGTGGCCAACTCGTGTCGATCGAGCCGGTGGTACAGGGATGGCAGGATCACCACAACGGATGAGACTCCGCCGCAAATGAACAGGATGTTGGCGGCGGCCGCGGCCGGCACTTCGCCGACCACCGGGGCTGCGTTCAAGATGACCATTGCCGCACCGGTGAGAGCGACCGCCAGGGCAAGTGGCCGGTAGCGGAGCACTCCGGTCAGCGGGCGCCTGGCCAGAATTGCCAGAGTCAAGGTCGTGGCCGCGGCCGCCACGACCACCAGGGCGTCTTCAAAGCGGGCCTTCTCGCCGCCGACGTTCCCCACGTCCAGGACGGCGAGAACGGCCGTTGCGACGCAGCCGACGAGCAGGATCAGACCGGGTCGGTCTCGCCAGCTTCGCCGGCCCGTTGGAAGTCGCATGGCGAGAGGGCCCGGGAACATGCCCCGACTGGGAAGGGCGGCCTGCCGGCTCATCGATCGGGTTCCGTATGGAGGTCGCGGCCGGCTCGCCGGGGCGCCGGCGGCAGCGCGGCCGCCGTCGATCCTACGTACGGCCATGCCCTCGGTCGGTACCGGCCGCGCGCGGACGCGGTCGGTAGCGGGTTACCGTCCAGGAGCATCCTGGCCATCGCCCCCTGTGCCGATCCCGCGGGCGTCGCGGGCGACGGGCAACCCTTCGCGGCCGCGGAGCACACGCTCCCCAGGGATGCCTGCATTGGTGTTATCGGCGGGCATCCGACGAACCTTGCGACCTCAGCGGGGGGATGAGGGACCATCCGGAAATTCACGGCCATCGCCGACGGAACGTGTTACTTGACGCGTCCAGGGAACGCCGAACGCCGGTCGCCGTCCAGCCGGTCAGTTGCCGCAGGTCGCGGGACCCCTCTACGACGGACTACGCACGGACTGCCTCGAGGGGCCGGATACAGGGTCGATTTGGATCTGCATGGGCCTGCGACGTACGTGGTTGCGCCTAGGCCACCGTGCCTACCGTGCCGACCGGGTCCAGAACGATCGCGTCTTCCCGGCGCGCCTCGACAACGGGTCTCAGCAGGACTCCGCCCAGGATGTAGCAGGCGGCTCCGAAGAGAAGCGCCGCACGCGGCCCCGTCCCATAGCCGAGGACGTGGTTAACGGTGTCCATCACCGCGGCACCGCCGATGGCCAGCGCAACCGTTCCGGCCGAAGCGGTGGCTACATTGGAGATCCCCATGTAACGGCCCGTCGAAGCCTTGGGCACGATGTCGCTCATGAGCGCCCAGTCCACCGCCAGGAAAGCGCCGGCGGCAACTGCAAAGAGCGCCGCTCCCGCCAGTGCGATGGGGAGAAGCGGCGCGAAGGCGCCTATAGCCAGTCCACCTGAGCCCGCAACGCACGAGGCGTAGATGACCTTCTTCCGGCCGACCCTGTCCGAGAGGCGGCTGGCCGGCACCACCGACAGCGTGACGCATATGCCGACAATCGCCAGGAGAACCAGCTTGGTGTCGCCCGCGTCCTGCGCATTCAGGCCGAAGGCCTGGGCCAGGTAGAAGGTGGCCATGATCGGGTAGAGGGCTGCTCCGGTGAGAATGCAGAAGCGCGAGGCGACCAGCCACAAGAAGCTCTTCTCGCGGATGATGTCGGTGCCCCAGGCCTCGCGGGCAATCGCGAACCACGACTTGCCGTGGCGCGGCTTGGCGGTCTTGCCCTCGTCGACGTGGAGCACCACGCTGAGCATCGTGATGAACTCGATGGCGCCTATGGCCATGGTGCCGTAGAAGAACGCATTTGGGTCGTGCGCGCTGAGGGTCAGGGCAACTGCCGACACGGCATAACCGGCGACGTTGCCGAGGGCGGCCATCAGCCCGATGAGACCGGAGGCCATTCCCACCTGCTTGGCCGGGACAAGATCGGGGACGTAGCCCTGAAACGGCCCCTGGGCGAAGTTCGAACTGAACTGGAGCATCGTCACGAAGGCGGCGACTGCCGGCAGAGTGTTGGACGTGGCCATGCCCCACAGGAAGGCGACATCCAGCGCGGCGCCGATGAAGATGTACGGCTTGCGGCGACCCCAGCGCGTCATCGTGTAATCGCTGATGGTCCCCACGGTCGGCTGGACCAGGATTGCGATGAACGTGCCGGCCAGGGCTATCTGGAGGCCGCCGAGTCCCTCGTCGCCCTTGGGGACCAGACCGGTGTACTGGAGGCGGTTGTTGACGATGTCGAGCACGCCGCTCCAGACCGCCGAGATGCCCAGCCAGTACATGGAGATGCGGATGAGGTGCGCCAGCGGCAAGGGCTTGGTCGGGCGTCCGTCCGAGTCGTGCGTCGGCCGCGCCGTTATGGGTACGCCGTCGACCAACGTTTCGACTCCGAGTGCGGCGTCGAGCACCGGCCAGCGTCCTCCGATCGGGACCGAACCGCTCAGCGCCCGCCCCGTCTGCACGTTGTTCGGGTCCGTTCGGCCGGAATGCCAATTGTCGCTGCCAGTATCGCTGGTTCGGAAGGTCTCCGCGAGTCGATGCCACGGCGATCGCAGATTTCGCGTGCGGCGACGGCCGCCGCCCTGCTAGTAGCCGGAAGTCGGACTGGGTGCGTTGGCGACGGACCAACTGACCGGGGCCACGAACCGGGTGCCGTTCGTGCCCTGACCATTCGTGTCGCCCAAGGCCGAGTCACCGGCAAAGTAGTGCAGAGGCGTGCTGATGGCCGGCCGGTCGCCTATTCGGCGGCGGTGGCCTCGGATCGCGCCCCGCTCGGTATCTCTCGCAGAGATCGGACGGGCGAGACCAGCACCCACAGGAAGGCCGATGAGGCGACCGCGGCCCCGATCAGGACCGTCGCGCGGAGCGGCAGAAGCGAGGCCAGGATGCCGCCCACAACCGAGCCGAGCGGCATTATCCCCCATACCATGAACCGCATCGTGGCATTCATCCGCCCCTGGATGTCCAGCGGCGTTATTGCCTGCCTGAAGCTGACCTGACTGACGTTGTAGGTGACGGCCGTAAAGCCCATCAGGAACTGTGAGGCGGCGAGCAACGCCCCGGCGGCAAGGGCCGAGGTGGGCAGGAAGACGATCAGGAAGGTGGCCGGTCCGGTCATGAACATGGACCCGACGATCACGGGCCCCACTCCAAACCGGCGCGATAGCGGCGCCGCCGCCAGTGCGCCCATCAGGACCCCGACGCTGCCCAACCCGAAAGCCAGGCCAACGAGGCCGGGTGTCAGGCCCAGTTCCACGTACGCGAAGATCGGGAAGATGGAGAAGGCAATGCTCGTGCCGAGGTTCGACGTGGCTGTCGAGCCGGCGATCATGCGCAAGTAGCGGTTCCCGGCCACGTATCGGAGGCCGTCGGCGATTTCGCGGCGCATGCTCGTGTGAGATCCATCTGCCGACAGCTTGCGATCCGGCTTCGGCTCGTGCTTGCGAATCAGAGAAACGAACCCGCCCGACGCCAGGAAGCTGAGCGCGTCGACGACGATGGCGAAAGGCGCGGCCACGAGACTGATCAGGCCGCCGCCGAGGCCGGGGCCCACGATCTGCGCCGCCGACGCGGAGATCTGCAGCTTGGCATTGCCATCGACGAGGTCGTCGGCATCCAGAAGAACCGGCAAGTACGACTGGTCGGCCACGTCGAAGAAGACCGTCAGTACCCCTGTCATGAAGCCTACGGCATATAGCTGCCAGATTGTCAGCACCCCGAGGGTGTACGCGATTGGGATGGTAAGAAGGGCGGCCGCCCGGCCGAGATCGCCGGCGATCAGCACCGGCCGGCGCCTGACGCGATCCAGCCATGCCCCCGCCGGCAGGGCGAAGACGATGAAGGGCAGCATCTCGAACATCCCCATCATCGCCACCTGGAAGGCCGAAGCATGCAATACAACGGCCGCGATGAATGGGATGGCGATAAGGCTGACCTGCGACCCCATCAGGCTGATGGTGGCCGCCGACCAGATCTTCAGGTAGTCGGCGTGGCGCCAAAGCGAGGGACGAGCGCGGCCTGCCTCGGCGCCGGACGGACGTGGCGGAGTCTCGGCCGCGGCCGTCGGATCGACGTTGAGTTCGTCTTCGGGGATCGATCCGTTGACTTCGAGCATCGGCGAATAGTAGCCCCGACGGCGGTGGACGCCCGGCTGGCTGGAGTTCGCGGTTGCGAGCAGTTGCGTCTTGGCCGGCCGCGCGCCGCCGCCCTTCCCTAGACGACCGGGATCACGTAGATGTAGTTGCCCTGGCGCCCCTGGATCGCCCGGCTCTGGTGCCAGGGCCGGTAGTCGTTCTTCAGGCTGTCGGGTGGCGACACGGGTTGCAGCTGGCTCACCAACACTGTGGAGTCCGGCGGACGCGACCTGGGGTTGCGCGTGGAGACTCGCGGATACCACACGTCTTCATAGGCAATCGAGATGACCGTATAGGCGTCGGTCATGGCGGGGTCCGCCGTAGCCGTGAATCCGGACACTACCCAGGAATGCCAGCCATCCCAAACGATGATGCCGGCCGGTCGCTGGGTCATCCGTATCTGCTTTGCCACGACATGGATGGCGTCGACCATCTTTGACTTCTGGCCCACCTGGTAGTTGCCGTAGCCGAGCGACTGGAGGCCTTCGGCCCAGCCGATTGGGTCCGCGCCTGCGGAGGAGCTACCGCCCAGAGACACGGCCAGGTCGTAGAGCTTTGCCTGTGTGTCGCGCGAAGTGTCCGGCACGGCGCTCATGATGTTCATGGAGGTCTGCATGGCCGCCGGGACGCACCAGGTGTCCTTTATCTCGCTGATGAAGTCACCCTTCTGATACAGGTCCATGGAGAACACCGGTGTAGCGGCCGACGGCTTGAGCGACTGTTGCGGTTGGCCCGACTCGGCGGGAAGCGCCGTTGGCTCGACGATGTCGATCGGGGCGCGGGTCCCGCCGACGCGAGCCCAAGGCGTGGTCTGAGGCTCGCCGACGAGGCTTGAGTGGCTCAGGGCTTGAGAAGCGGTGAACGCCGTGCCGGCGGTCAGGAACACCAGAAGGATCGCCAGGATGAGGACCTGGCCCATCGGCGTGGACTGGCGCTTGCCCTCAAACCCACCCCACCGATCGCGAACCAAAGCCCGCGACCAGCGTGAGGAGCCGCCGATGCGCGCCATCCGCGGTCGAAGGAACACGCCGAGGAGGATCAGTTGGGCGACCCGACAAGCCGTATACCCGATCGGGATCGCGGCCAGCCCCAATGGGGACGAAAGAATCCACGTCGTGCTCACGCCGACGACGAATCCGGCCCAGGCCGCGAGCATCGGTTCGACCGTGTTGTGCGTGGCGAAGAGTGCGCGGGCGAAGAGTTCGACGAGGCTCTCGAATGGGACGGAGACAGCCAGGATCGCGAGGATCATCGTCGTCTGGGCGCGGTCCGTTGCGTCGAAGGCTCCGCCGCTCAGCAAGAGGTCGATTGCCAGCCCGCCAAGAACGAGGAGTCCGATCCCAACACAGGTGGAGAAGAAGCCGATCGTTATCAGATTCGTGCTGAACGTCTTCTTGAAGGCCCTCTTGTCCCCGGCGGAGACGGCGGCCGAGAGAGCGGGGAAGGCGGCAGTGGCGAAGGCAAGCCCGACCATGCTCTCGCCGACGCTCTGGAAGTTGCGGGCGAAGCTGAAGTCGGTCGTCGAGCCGGGCGCCAGCGTCGAAGCGAGTGAAGCGAAATACGCGAGCATCAGAGTCCCGACGGGCTGACTGATCATCTTCGGACCCGTCAGGCGTAGGAACTCGCCGATGCCCTTGGTTCTAAGGGCCAGGGAGGCTCGCGGCCGGAAGCTCGTGTGGTAGATGCCGACAACGCGGATCGCGAGGTGCCCGCATGCGCCCACAAGTACGCCGATGGCGGCGCCGTAGATGCCGAACCAGGTCGACAGCACCAACGCGCCGGCCACGATCCCGGCGTTGTACATCAGGTCGGCAAGGCCGTATGTCAGGAACTTCCGTTCGGCGACGAGCACTTCGCCGAGCACGAAGGAGGCCGCGAACACGATCTGGCCCAGGCACATGATGCGCAGCAGGCCGGCGTACTCGTCGATTTGTGAGCCCACATAGCCGGGCGCCATGAACGACGCAGTCTGCGGGGCAAATATGAAGACGATTCCCATCGCGACGGCCATGACGATGATCGCCAGGGTCAGGATGGTCCGCGCGAACTCGCGGGCGATGGCCTCGGATTCACCCTTCAACCCCACGAAGAGCGGCAGGAAGGGCCCAACCACGCCACCGACAACGAGGAACTCGAGGATGAGTTGCGGCAGAATCAGTGCCGTGAAGAAGGCGTCGAGTTCGGGGCCGGCTCCGAATGTGTGAGCCAGGACCTTGTCCCGGAGGAGGGCGACTCCCGCACCCGCCACGAACAGGAAGGCGAGCAGCACGCCGCCGCCGGAGAAGGCGTTCTTGCCCAGCGCCTGGACTCGCTCAAAGAGGCTGACGGGCTCGGACGGTTCGGCGTTCTCCTCATCGTAGAGCGCTGACTCGGCAGCACCGACTCTGCCGAGCATGCGACCGCGGGGAGTGTCAGATACCCAGGGCAACCCGCGAACCTCCAGTACCTTCTTGAACGCCCGTAATGGCAAAAAGCTGAGCCATCTTAGTCTCACGGCGACGTTCCGGGGCCGGGCGTTGTTGCGGGATAGGCCCGGGCGCAACGGAATCATGTCGATGGCGGCCTCCCCGAGAGGCAAGAGGGCAGAACCGGCCGACCTCGGAAACGCCGTCATTGCGCGATTTCCGGCTCATGCGCCTGCCAGGAATCCGTCGCGCCTTGCGCCCGTAATCCATCCGCAAGCTTCGCTGAGGAAGCTATGGACAGGAGAGCTGCGACGACCGACACAGGTCAGCGGCGAGTTCCCTCAGCTTCATCCCCGGCGCGGGTGACAGGGCGTAGACACGAGAGGCATGGATGAATGAAGGCCAGGCTGGCAGCTATTGCATTGATTGTCGTGGGGGTGGGCGCCGTGGTCCTGGTGGTCGTCGGCCCGACCTTCGGCACGTCGTCGAATTCGAAATACACCACATCCACTGTTAGCACAGGTTCCATTAGCTCCACCGCCGCAGCCACGGG
>PMIE01000133.1 GCA_003156975.1 Chloroflexota bacterium
ACGTCCAGCGGATCTTCGTTGGTCTGGAGTTCGATCGCCTGATAGGCCAGCCCGAGCGGCGTCACGTCCTGCTGGTCGATCAAGAGCTTCGTGCCGTCCTTGATGCGCTCGACTTGCTTGGGAGTGATCACCATGACTTCCGGCGGCCGGCTGAAAGGCAGACGCCTCCAGAACGCTTCGTCCTTGAGCGTCTTTCCGATCTCCGGTAGATGCGAACCGCCGCCGCACAGGTAGATGCGTCCCGGCAGAAGGTCGCCGCCGGCCAGCTCGTCGAGCACGAGCTCCACGCCGGCGGACCAGATCGCCACGTCGTCGCCGATGATCGAGGCGACCTCGGTTCGACGCTCCGCCCCCAGTCCGCGCGCATAGTCGAGCTTCAGTTCTTCCGCTCGCGGGAAGGGCAGATCCAGGCGATCGGCGATGGACTTCGTGAAGGCGCGGCCGCCCAGGGCGAACATGCGCGTGCCCTCGATGCCGCCGTTGCGAACCAGCGCCACGTCCGTCGTTCCGCCGCCGACGTCGACGAACAACGCCCCGGACTGCTGCACCTGCTCGCTCGCCAGGACCCGGGCGACGGCATACGGCTCGGCCACGATCTCCAGCAGCTCCAGCTCGAGTTGAAGGGCCACACTCTGCAGGGCGCCGAGATGAACGAGCGGCGCGAAGGCGTTGAAGACGCTGATCTTGACGTGGCGGCCCTTGAAACCGACCGGGTTGGTGACCGGGTAGCCATCGATCTGGGAGCCCGTGACGGCGGCGTGAACCAGACGCACATCCACCTGGGCAAGCCCCGTCTCCCAGGTGATGGCACGTTCGGCCTCGCGAAGCGCCTCTCGCTGCACGCCGTCGATCAGCTTCTGCAGCTCGGCGTCTGTGATGGGAGCGTCGGGGTGCTTTCGTTCCTGGGAGTGGGTAGTGGTGAAGCCCTTGACCAGTTCGCCGGCGATCCCGACGACGCACTGCTTCGGCCGGAACCCGGCCATCTCTTCGGCTTCCTGGAGCGCGACCGAACAGTTGTCGACGACGGCATCGATGTCCGTGACGGTGCCGGACTGCATGTGGGCCAGGCCCTGGCGCTTCCGGCCGACGCCGCGAACCGTGCCGACGCCCTCTTCGTCTATCTCGAAGACGAGCGCCTTGACGAACTCGGTTCCGATGTCCAGGGCAGTGCAGGCGGAGAGAGGCGATTCTTCCTCACGGCCCCAGATCCTGCGCCAGAACGCCACGGCCGCTCCCCTATCTCTGGGCTACTTACCTGCGGTCCTAAGTGTATCCGCGATCGAGGCCAGGGCCGCAGGAATTGCGTCTCTGCGGGTGCCCATACCTTGCGCCATTTCCGGCCGGCCGCCGCCGCGGCCGTCCATCGAGACCATGGCAACCTTGACGAGTTCCCCGGCCGAAATGCCGCGCGCCACGAGGTCCGCGCTCACGGTCACGAAGATTTGCGGTGCCTCGGCGTCGAAGGCGACGGCGATTACTCCGGAGCCCAGGGCCGCGTGAATCTCCTTCACGTACGCCTTCCACTGCTCCGCCGATTCGAAGGCGGCGGAATGGGCGACGAGCTTCACGCCCGGGGCCGGTTCATCGGCCCTGGCGGCCAGGTCCGCGGCCTTGGGGAGGCCGCTGCCGCCGGCCTTGAGGCGGCGCCGCGTCTCCTTGAGCTCTTCCTGGAGAGCCGCCACGCGGTCCGGCGCGGCGTCCACGGAGGTGGCGCCGATCGACTCGGCGATCTTGTCCAGGAGAGCGAGCCGCTCGCGAATGAGTGCGTCGGCGCCGTCGCCGGTCATCGCCTCGATACGCCGCGTGCCGGCGCCGATGCTGCGGTCCGAAGTGATTACGAAGCTGCCGATCTGGCCGGAAGCGGAACAGTGTGTGCCGCCGCACAGCTCCAGCGAGTAGCCCTCGACCGCCACGGTCCGCACCCGCTCGCCGTACTTCTCGTCGAAGAAGGCGTCGGCTCCGGCGGCCGTGGCCTCGGCCATGGACTGGACCGTGGTTGTGACCGGGTGGTTTGCGCGGATCACGCCGCGAACCTCGTCCTCAATAGCGCGCTTTTCTTCCGGTGTGAGCGCCCGGTCTCCCGGGTAGTCGAAGCGGAGGTAGTCCGGCGCCACGAGCGAGCCGGCCTGGTGCGCCTCCGGCCCCACGACGTTGCGCAAGGCGCGGTGCAGCAGATGAGTGGCCGTGTGGTTTCGCATGATGCGGGCGCGGCGCTCGGCGTCCACTCGGGCAGTGACCGTCTCGCCGACCTTGACGCGGCCGTGGAGATGACCACGGTGGACGAAGAGTCCCGCGATCGGCTTCTGAGTGTCCTCGACGGTGAATATGGCGCTGCCGCCGCCAGCCTGAAGCAGCTCGCCGTGATCGCCGACCTGCCCGCCGCCCTCGCCGTAGAAGGGAGTGGCGTCCAGCACGATCTCGGCCTCGCCGTTGCCGGTCAGCTCCTGGTATTCCATGCCGTCGCGGACGATGGCCACGATCCTGGCCTCGGCCTCCGTGGCGTCGTAGCCGAGGAAGCGGGTCTCGCCGGCGCGGCGCTGGATGGTCTGATACAACTCGCCGAGAACGGCCTGGCGCGACAGATCCGCCTTGGTGCCCTTGCGGCTGCGGTCCTTCTGCTCGGCCATGGCCGCGGCGAAACCATCGCGGTCGACGCGGACGCCGTACTCGGCGGCCATGTCGACGGTGAGATCCACCGGGAAGCCGTAGGTGTCGTGGAGGCGGAAGGCGACGTCGCCGGCCAGCACAGGCGCGTCGGCCGGGAGGCCGTCGGGCAGTCGGCCGATGACGCGTTCCTGCTTCGCCAGGTGCGCCAGGGCCGCCTCGAGATGGCTCGTGCCGGTCTCGAGAGTCCGTGCGAACTGCGCCTCTTCCTGGCGGATGACCTTGAGGATCTTGTCGCGCTGCTCGTCCAGGTACGGGTAGGCATCCTTCATCACGTCGATGACCACGCCGGCGGTAACGTCCATGAATGGCTCGCGGCGACCGAGCAGGCGGCCATGCCGGACCGCGCGGCGCAGGATGCGGCGCAGGACGTAGCCGCGGCCTTCGTTGGACGGGGCGACGCCATCGGCGACGAGGAAGGTGACGGCGCGCGAATGGTCGGCGATGACCTGGTAGCTGAACCGTTCGGCCTCGAACGAGTCCGGGTCGTGGCCGAGCAGGTCGCGCATGGCCGCGTGGATCGGCATGAAAAGATCTGTGTCGTAGTTGGTGGACACCTGCTGGATGACGCTCGTCATGCGATCCAGGCCCATCCCGGTATCGACCGACTTCATCGGCAGCGGCACCCGAGTTCCGTCGGCGCGCTGGTCGAACTCCATGAAGACCAGGTTCCAAATCTCGAGCCAGCGCGGACAATTCTCGGAGTGGTCCGGGACGCAGTCCGGCCCTTCGCTGAGTTCAGCGCCGCGGTCGAAATGAAGTTCCGAACACGGACCGCATGGCCCGGTCTCGGCCATCCGCCAGAAGTTGGCGTCGTCGCCCTGCTCGACGTTGCCCCAGCGCGCGATTCGCTCCGGCGGGACACCGATTTCCTTCGTCCAGATGTTGTAGGCCTCGTCGTCGTCCTTGTAGACGGTCACGCCGATTCGGTCGGCCGGAATCTTGTAGACCTCGGTGAGCAGCTCCCAGGCCCAGTGGATCGCTTCGCGCTTGAANNTCTCGAAGAAGGTGTGGTGGCGCGTCGACCTGCCGACTTCCTCGAAGTCGTTGTGCTTGCCGGCGACCCGGAGGCAGCGCTGGTAGTCCGTCGCACGGACGTAGCTGCGCTTCTCGCGACCCGTCAGGACGTCCTTGAACTGGACCATCCCGGAGTTGGTGAAGAGCAGCGTCTGGTCCCCCGCCGGCACGAGCGAGGCGCTCGCCACCTCCGTGTGGCCGTGCTCTACGAAGAACTGGACGTAGCGGCTCCGCACCTCGGCCGCAGTGAGGTAAGGGATCGGCAAGTCAGGCATCGCGCTAACGGTACCAAACCGGCGGGGAGGAGCGTGCGGAGGTGTGCGGAGTGGCGGAGTGGCGGGTGGAG
>PMIE01000102.1 GCA_003156975.1 Chloroflexota bacterium
CCGCCGGAGCCACTCCTTCCGGTAGGGAGTGGCCCACTCGTCCCGCCGTCCGGCAGTATGGCGAGGACGCGGGACGACTTTCCTCTACCTGGGATATCACCAGCTGGTCGTCGGGGTTCCGCCGACGCTTCCGACCATGCTCGCCTTCAGCTCGGGTCTCGCGGTTGAAGACGCGGAGCCCGCGGTAGATCGGGTTAGCGAGGATGGTCGCAAGACTGGACTTGTTGGAACAAATCCCCGTGGCAGCAACAATGTCGTCGTAGGTTGCTCCGTCGGCGGCCATCTGGAAAGCCTGGACCACCCGCGGGGCGACGTCGGGGTCTGGCTCCCATCGGACGCGCGTTAGGGGAGCCCCGCCGTACTTGGTTCCGATCACTTCCACCGAGGGCTCTCGCCCGACCTCGCGTTGGCAGCGACCATTGCGTCGGCGGGCTGCTCTTCCTCAATCCGCGTGTGGCCCAGCCGACTACTTGGGCATGGTGGTTCCCTCCGGGTGGCCATCAGGACCTTGCATCCCTACAACACCCGAGGTCTCGATGAGCTTCATCGCGATAATCGACACTCCCGCGGCCACCCTCAAGTACTACCCGATTGAGAAGGTTGTCCACCACGAATTCCACACGTCCATGTACGGCGATGCGTTTCGGGACCTTCTGAGCAAAGGCGTCGAGTTGCTCAAGGCGAACGGGGCTCACAAGTGGCTCTCGGACGACCGCGGGAACTCCGAGATTACGCCTGAGGACACCGCCTGGGGCGCCACCGTGTGGTTCCCATCCGCCTTGGCCGCCGGCTGGAAGCACTGGGCCATCGTCATGCCGGCCAAGCAGGCCGGTCAGATGGACATGAATCGACGGATCGATCAGTGGCGGGCTGCCGGCCTCAATGCGAGGGTCTTCGAGGATCCCGAGCCCGCGTTCGCCTGGCTTGCCCTGCAGCCATAGATTCGGCCACAACCTGAACCGCACCGCAACGCCGCCAGGTTCGCTATTTGCGTCTCAATGCACTCAAGAGCGGCATCGAGCGGGATCTCAAGGCCTGGGTCTGGGAACCGTTCCCTCTGAACCACGGGTGGCGGGCCCACGCGACTGCGGGGTCGTCCGCCCCGACGACTGCCACGTGCTCAGGTGTGGGCCTACCAGCTTTCGAACCTCCTCGAGGGTCGTATCGAATCGGATGGCAGCTTCAGACGGGCAGTCGTTTCTCGGGCATGCGCACGGCTTCAGGTGCGACCGTTCCGCGCCGAAAACCCAGGTGCGGCAGTGACCTAACCGAGCAGGGAGCGCGACATGCCGCCCTCGCGCCGCTGCTGGCATCGAACGGCGATGTGTGTGTTGCGAACCTTCGAGGAGATACAAGGTCACCACGACCTCGACCTCGTTCAAGGGCCGGGCGGCAATCCCATGCCCGAGGAATTCCCAGACCAGATACTCCGGTTTGATCGAACCGGCCGGCTGCTGCAGATCGATTGCCCTCGCTCTCCCAGCGAGTTCGTGTCAAACGCCATCGGCAAGACGTTCGCTGAATACCTTCCGGAGCGAGTCGCGGCGCGATGTCTGGCGGCGGTCGAGCAGGCCATCGATGAGGACCGAGTCGTGTTCGTGTCCATTTCCACCGCCGGGTCGGACGGAATTCGCGACTTCGAGACCCGGTTCTCGGCGGCATCAAATGACCAGTGCATGGGCGCGGTTCGCGACGTAACGAGGCTCAATCGCGCGCTGGCTCGCCTCCAACGCCTGGTCAAGATCATCGACGCGACGCCGGACTTGGTCTGCTCCGTCGCTGTCGATGGCGAGGTCGACTACGTCAATGGGGCTCTGGCCGACATCCTTGGAGACAAGGCCATCGATCTCCGATCGATGGCGGACGTACTCGACCAGTTCCCCGAAACCCGGCAACTCTTCGACGAGGCGGTGATTCCGGCCATCCTTGAGCAAGGTTTCTGGCGAGGCGACCTCGACTTTGTCTCAGGTCGGGATGACGCCCCGGTCTCGACAATCGTTCTGGGCGATCGGCGGCCAGGACGGCTCCCTGACTACGTTTCCATCATCGCTCGAGACATTCAGCGAAGTCTGCGCAGTGAGCGCGACCTTATCGCTGCGCGCCAGGCGGCCGAGGCTGCGAGCCGTGCCAAGGGCGACTTCCTCGCAACGATGAGCCACGAGATCCGGACGCCGATGAACGGAGTCCTCGGCTCGGCTGAACTCCTTCTGGAAACGGAGCTGACCTCAGAACAGCGTGATCTCGCGGAGATGCTTCGAGAATCCGGCGAGTCCCTGCTCGGCATCGTGAACGACGTCCTGGACTTCTCCAAGATCGAGGCGACAGCCATCCAGCTAGAGCACGTGCCATTTTCGCTACGCACTGTTATCGACGGCGTGTGTCGGACGCTGGCGGCGGCAGCCAACCACAAGGGCCTGGAACTGCTCGTGTCCATCAATGGGAACGTTCCGAGGGCAGTCATGGGGGATCCGTCTCGTCTCAAGCAGATCCTCGTCAACCTCGTCGGCAACTCAGTCAAGTTCACTGAGCGGGGACGGGTCATCGTGAGGGTGGCTTGCGTCGGTCAGGCGTCCTCTGATGGAGCGGTGCTGCTCTTCGAGGTGGAAGACAGCGGCATTGGTATCGCGCCCGAGGTCCAATCGCGGCTGTTCACACCCTTCACGCAGGCGGACAGTTCGATGAGTCGGCGGTTCGGGGGGACTGGTCTTGGGCTTGCCATAAGCAGCGGGCTGGTGCGCCTGATGGGCGGCGAGATATTCGTCCGCAGCGAGGCCAACGTCGGAAGCACCTTCTGGTTCACCGTGGTTCTCGGGCTCCCTGCGGTTAGCCCCGAGTCTGCCGAAGAAAGCCCAATTCAAAGCAAACGAGCGATCGTGCTCGACAGCGATCCGGAGAGCCAGGAAATCGAGTTGCGGCAGCTCGCGGCATGGGGCATGAGGGTATCGGCAGCAAAAGGCGGGCAAGACGCCCGCGATGCCATCAGGATCGCCCGTGAAATGGGCGATCCTTTCGCTTGCATTCTCATCAACAACGCTGGGGGCGCAGCCGCCGCTGATGTAGGCTCCTGGTTCGATCGCACTGCCGATCTTGACAGCACCGCCGTCGTTGTTCTGGGCAGGCCGAGCGACCGGCCCGAAGTTCAGTCTCCTGGTATGGCCTTCGTTTCGAAACCGGCCAGGGCAAGCGACCTCTACAACTGTCTCGTGAACCTGCTGGTTGGTTCCGATAGTCCAGTTCACCCGCAAGGGGCCATCCCGACGCCAGAATCGAAACGTGCGCCTGTGCTTGTGGCAGAGGCGGGCAAACACCGGATCGCGAGGATCCTTCTGGTTGAGGACAACGAGATCAACAAGCGGATCGCGTGCGCCATGCTCGGGAAGCTCGGCTACTCGCCCGATTCCGCTTCAGATGGATTTGAGGCAGTCCGAGCAGCCAGCGAGACACGCTACGACCTGATATTGATGGATTGCCAGATGCCCGGCATGGACGGGTTCGAGGCAACTCGCAAGCTCCGTGCTTCTGAGAATGGCGGCCACACGCACGTTCCCATAGTTGCGCTGACCGCCAATGCCATGGCTTCGGATCGTGATCGTTGCCTGGAAGCGGGAATGGACGACTATCTCGCCAAGCCCTTGCGTCCGGGAGAGCTTCGCGAAGCCGTTGCCCGATGGGTGGGCTCGGTCACAGTGGCGCCTGAGGCAGATCCGTCCGACATCAGCATGGACGACAATAGGTCCCCTTCAGATGTGGAGGTCGCAGCAGTTCACGGATCGCCTGTCCTTGACCCGGAGATCATGGCCGACATCCGTTCCCTCGGCGACGATTCCGCCGACGACACCCTCGCGCCGCTCGTGGACCTTCTCCTCAAGCAGACCGAGGAGCAGCTGCCTATGCTCGAGGCGGCCATGGTCGCTGGAGATGCTCCGACTCTCGTGGGCGTCGCTCACTCTCTCAAGGGCGCTTCTCGAAACCTCGGCGCGCGACTCCTTGGTGAGACGGCCGCCGAAATGGAGCGACGAGCGCGGGAGGGGGTCGCTGCTCAGGGTGACCTCTTGAACGAATTGAAACTGGCCTTCTATGCGACCTCGTCCGCCTTTCTCGCCGAACGCGCAGAATTCGAAAGATCGCCTGTCAAGCTAGGACAACATTCGGGCAACGAAACCGGAACCGAGGCCCCATGAGAACCCATTGGGGCTAGAAGCCCGAACGGCTCACGACTGTTCGCACCCTGGAATGCACCGTTGCTCCCAAATCACCAAGAGCAAGACAAGCTTCGGCGAGGGAACCTTCATCGTGGGGACGGACGTGACCCCGGGGACGTACAAGAGCGACGGGTCGGGCGCCGGATCGGCCAAGTGCTTCTGGGCCAGGCTCTCGGGCTTCGGCGGTAGCCTGAACGAGACGACCCAGAACAACGTCGAGTCCAATCCGGCCATGGTCGTGATCCGCGATACCGACAAGGGTTTCCAGTCCTCGTTCTGCGGCACCTGGGCCAGGCAGTAGCTCAGCACCGGCCGGGTCCGGGACCGATCTGGCGGAGACTCAGGGTCCGACGGCTCGACGTCGTGACCGTGCGACCGCGTCACGGCACTGCGTTCTATTCCTAGCCTGTTTGCACTCGACACAGACACTCTGGTTCGGTCGATCTCATAGTCGGCAAGCAATCGACAGTGGTTTCCGGGCAGCGAACGGTAGACAGAGGTCGACTCGGGCCGGATCGCGCCCGCGGTCATGTTCCCTCTCGCTCCGCCCTGACTAGTGTCTGTTAGTCGTGGTTCCGGGATCGATCCGCGCGGGCTGGATGGTCCGGCAGGCCGCCTCGCTCGATCTCGGCGCACGGGTGTGGGCTGTCACGCTTACCGATCTCGTCGACGGCTCGCTGGACACCGTGCTCCGGCCTCTCGATCCGAGACCGCCGCCCAGTTCGATGCGACGGCTCCTCAAGCAGCCGCATCGTCTGCTGCTCGCACCGGTCGGATCCCGAACCTGGCTTGAACTCCTCGCGGCCTGTGGGGGCGGGGTGGAGAACGGCGCCATCGCGCCGTAGGGACGGGTCCGCGCTATGAGAAGGACCTCTTCAGGCGAGTGAAGACGGTGGCCGAAATGGTTGATGCGGTCGCACGCGTTCGGATTCAGGAACGTCCGTGCGCTAGGCTGTTCGGGCCGCCGGGTGCGGCGGTGATGAGCGGTGACGTCCGGCCGAGTCTCCGGACGGAGAGGGAGACGAGCGATGGGCGAGGCGAAGCAGGGCGCGGCAACCGGGTCTGATGGCGCGGCGCCAGTTACGCGCCGAGTGATCGTCGCCGGCGACGTCACTCTTGACATGAACCTGGCGCGGACGCGGAAGCTCGTCGATTCCGGGATCGCCTGGAATTCCGCGGACCGGACGGAGATGTATGCCCAGCCGGGCGGGGCCGCCTTGATGGCGCGCCTCATGACGGAGGTGGCGGCGACGCTCGCGACGGAAGAAACCGCCACGACGGTCTTCGGTCCGAGCCTTCCCGCCGAGGCCGTGGGTGACCCTCACCTCCACAACTCCTACGCGATCTGGTCGCGGTTTCCCCGCAAGAAGGGCGATCGAGACAGCAGCATCTGGCGCGTCGAGGAGTTCCTGGGGCTCGATCGAGCGCGAAAGCCCGAGAGCGCGCCGGCTGCGCAAGACCGGGCCGCCGACCTCGTGATCCTCGACGACGCAGGGCTCGGGTTCCGCACGGCTCCCGAGAGTTGGCCGACGATCTTGGGGCTCGGCGGCGACGCAGCCTCGACGGGCTCCACGGCCGGCGTCCACCCCTGGGTTCTGCTCAAGATGGCCTGTCCGGTCGCATCGGGCGAGCTCTGGCGGCGGGTGCTCCGGCTTCACGCCGGGCGCCTGGTCGTCGTGATGACCCTCAACGACCTGCGCCTCAGCGACGTCAAGATCAGCCGCGAGCTCTCGTGGGAACGGATCGCCGGCGACCTGGCGCGCGAACTCGTGCGCCACCCGGCGGTCAATGGGCTGGTTAGCTGTGCCCACGTCGTGGTCTCGCTCGGTACCGGCGGCGCCGTGCTGCTGTCGCGGCGCGGTTCACTCGAGAACCAGCTAGATCGATTGGTCGAGCCCGACTGCCACGTCATCTTCGACCCCGAAGCGATCGAGAACAGCTGGGCCGAGCAGTATCCGGGCTCGATGATCGGCTACGCGTCGTGCCTCACCGCCGGCATCGCGCGCGAACTACTCATGAACCCGGATAGGCCGGACGTCCATCGAGGGATCCGAAGCGGCCTCGCCGCGAGTCGTGCCCTGCACCTCGCTGGATACGGCGCCGCGGACTGCGAACCCGGCCGCGCAGGCCTCACGTTCCCGGCCGGCGACATTGCGAAAGAGCTGGCCAAGGAGCCGCGGGACTTCTCCGTCGCCGCGATCCCGGCCGGGGCTCCAGACTCCTGGTCCATCCTTGAGGGCCGCTACCCCGAGGGTCTCGAGCCGGTCGCCGAGGCGGTTGCTCGCGACGGCGTCGAGGTCGCCCTGAAGGACGTCCCTATCGGTGCCTTCGGCAAGTTCGTCACAGTGGATCGCGGCGAGATCGAAGGCTTTCGCAGCATCCGGACGCTGATGCGCGAGTACAACTCCGAGCCCGCGCCGCGTCCGCTCAACATCGCCGTCTTTGGGCCTCCCGGCGCCGGCAAGTCGTTCGGCGTCAAGGCCGTCGTCAAGTCGGCTCTCGATGCCAACCTGATCGAGGATCTCACGTTCAACCTCTCGCAGATGCGCGACCCATCGGAGCTGGCGGACGCACTGCATCAGGTCCGCGATGTTGGCCTGCGCGGCAAGCTGCCGTTCGTGCTCTGGGACGAATTCGACTCGCGGCTCGGCGACGAGTCGTTCGGCTGGCTGCGCCATTTCCTGGCGCCGATGCAGGACGGTGCGTTCCAGCAGGGCCAGATCCTCCACCCGATCGGCAAGGCCATCTTCGTGTTCGCCGGCGGCACGAGCGTCCGGCTGGCCGATTTCGCCGGCAACAAGACCGACGACTTCCGCCTCGCCAAGGGACCCGACTTCGCCAGCCGCCTCAAGGGCCACGTCGACATCGTGGGCCCGGACCCGCGCGGCGGCAATCCCGAAGCCGATCCTTACTACCGCATCCGGCGAGCCATCTTGCTGCGCTCGATGCTGCTGCGCGATCGGCCCGGGCTGTTCGAGCGCAACGGCAAGGCCGCCCGGCTCACGATCGACTCGGGCGTGCTGCGGGCATTCCTGGAGGTCGGCTCGTACAAGCACGGCGCGCGATCCCTCGAAACGATCGTGGCCACGAGCACGCTCCACGGCAAGAGTCGCTACGAGCGCTCGGCCCTGCCGGCCGCGGATCAGCTCGACGCCCATGTGGATGCGGCCGAGTTCATGAAGATCGTGGAGCGCTACGTTCCGGAAGGCGAGCTGCTCGAGCGCCTGGCCGAGGCGGTCCACATCGAATACTGCGACGAGATGCTGGGGCTGGGACACGCCTGGGCCGGCACGCCCCAATACCTGACGAGCCACGCGGTGCTGGCCAAATACGCGGGCCGGAAGCCGACTCGCGAGACGCTCATCGCGCTCGTGGATTTCGACCGGTTGTCCGATCACCTGCGGGAGCAGAACCGCGGCGTCGCCCGGGACCTGCCGCGCAAGTTGGAGGTTCTGGGCCTGGTGCTGCGCCAGGACGCGCCGGCCGGAGTGCCTGCCATCGTGATCGACCCCACCGACCCGCGCGTCGAGGGTCTGGCCAAGAGCGAGCACCAGCGCTGGTGCGACAGCAAGGTCAAGACCGGCTGGAAGTTCGGTGACCCACGCGACGACGTCAAGAAGCTGCATCCTTCGATGCTGCCCTGGGAAGAGATTCCCGAGGACGAGAGGGAGAAGGACCGGATGATGGTCCGTGAGATCCCGGACATCGTCGCCGCGGCGGGGATGACGCTGGTGCGCTGCGACGACCAGACCCGCTGAGGTGGCCGAGTCCGGCGCGCAGGAGGAGTTGCGGATCGGCGTCACAGGGCACCGGGTCCTCACCGAAGTGCCGCGCGTCCTAGCGGGAGTGGAGGCCGCGCTGGACCGGATCGAGGCCGCGTTTCCCGGGCGGCCGTTGGTCGTGGTCTCGTGCCTGGCCGAGGGGGCGGATCGGCTCGTGGCGGAGGCGGTGCTACGGCGGGAGGGGGCACGGTTGGTGGCGGTGTCGCCGATGCCACGGCGGGAGTTGGTGGCGGATTTCACGACGGCGGAGTCTCTCGCGGAGTTCGAGGGGCTCCTTGCGCGGGCGGCGGAAGTGGTGGAGTTGCCTGCCCGAGCCACTCGCAACGAGGCCTACGCCGCGGCCAACGAGCGGATGCTCGATGGCATCGACGTCCTCGTCGCAGTTTGGGATGGCGAAGGCGCCCTTGGTAGGGGCGGCACCGCGGAGGTCTTCGCGCAGGCGCGCGCCCGCCGCATGCCGATCGCCTGGGTCCACGCCGGCAGCCGGAGGCCGGGCATCCTGGAGCCGACCGCTCTGGGCGCGGACCAGGGCAACGTCACTTACGAGAACCTGTAGCCTGACATTTGGGCCTCAATCCGATGACAGAGACGATGGCGCAGACGGCCGCTTCATCGTCTCGGCGAGCGGCGGCATTCACCTGATTGACTTCGTCGGCATGACATGCTGTCCGATCATCGTGACCGCCTCGCGGCGACGGCCCTATCGTCCACTGTCCAACCTGTAGGTGTACGATTTGAGAGGCCGGTCCTGACGGTTGTGCCGCCGCCCGAGGAGGGATTGGAACGGCCCGAGGCCCGCTGGAGAACAGCGTCTGTGGTGATCCATGGGGAGAGGAGCGCCCGGTGAACGTTGCCCGGTATGTCTTCATCAGCTATTCGGGCGAGGATCAGGCAATCGGCGGGCAGGTCTGTCGTCTGCTCGAGGAGCAGGGCATCCCGTGCTGGATGGCGCCGCGCAACATCGAGCCCGGCCGCGACTACGGTGAGCAGATCATCGACGCGATCGAATCGAGTCGGGTCATGGTCCTCGTCCTGTCCGAGCACGCCAACACGTCGATCTTCGTCAAGAACGAAGTAGAGCGGGCCATCTCCAAGGGCAAGGTCGTGATCCCGCTGCGGATCCAGAACGTCCAGCCCTCGCGCGCCCTCGAGCTGTTCGTGTCGCGGAGTCAGTGGGTCGACGCCTGGGCTCCGCCAATGGAGTCCCGTGTGGCCGTGCTCGGCGCGGCGATTCGCGGGCTGCTGGGCCTGCCTCCCCTCGAGGAGACGGCCGCGAACTCCGTGCCTCCATATCCTGCATTCGCCGGCCAAATGCCCCCGCCGCCTGGCGCAACCCGAGCGGCTCCCGCAGGCCCGTTGGGGCGGATGCCTCGGGCGGTGCTCATCGGCGGCGTTATCTGCCTCGCGGTTCTGATCGCCGTTGGAGGCCTCTACATGGCGACGGGATCGGGCAGCCGTTCGACTGAGACCCGGCAAGCCTCCTCCCAGGGCCTGCGCACCGCCGCTCTTCACACCGCGGGTCCCGGCATGACCTATGCGCAGGAGTCGAGCCCCGCGGTTTCGACGCCGCAGGTCACCATATCGGCCGACAACGCGGCACAGATCAAGCAGCTGGGCTTGTGGGACGCTTCGCAGGGGCTGTCGCAGGTGATGTGGTCTGCCGATGGCAAGACCCTGGCGGTTGGCACGGGACGTGGCCTGACGCTGCTCGACCCATCCACCCTGACGGCGCTAAGCACCATCGGTGCCTCGAGCAGCAGGGCAATCGCCGCCTCGGCCGACTGGAAGGTCATCGCGATTGCCGGCGACAACGGCGTTCAGCTCTGGAGCGTCGATGGATCCCAGCTCACCGACACTCTGGCCGGCAGCAAGGAGACGTCCAATCTCGTCGTGTCTCCGGACGGCCGGAACCTGGTCACTCAGACAGGCAGCGCGGTCAAGCTGTGGGACACCGCGACCGGGAAGGAGCTTCAGACCCTGGTCTCCGGAGATAATCCATTCGGGTACGGTCTGGCCTTCTCGCCCGATGGGAAAGTCCTGGCTGGCACGGATGGCAGCGGCGTCAAAGAGTGGGACACGTCGACCTGGAAGCCTATTGCCGTACCTTCGTGCATGTACGAACCGAACGCCATGGCGTTCTCGCCGGACGGCAAGACCATCGCCGTAGCCGGCGCGGGGGGCAGCGGCGGCGAGAGCGTAGTCAATCTCTGCGGCGTCTCGACCGGCTTGCAGATCCGGAGCATCAAGTCCCACGCGCAAAGTATCGCGTTCTCGCCCGATGGCACGATGCTAGTTGTCGCGTCGTCCAGCGTGGAAACGGTCCAGCTGCTCGCGGTGGCATCCGGGTCCGAGCTGGCAGCGCTCGATGGCCACGTCTCCCAGATCATGAGCGTTGCCTTTTCCCCGGACGGGAAGCTCATCGCCTCGGCCGCCGGAGACGGGCTGCGGCTGTGGGGAGTTCCCTCTGCCTCTGCATCCGCGTCAGCGGCGCCTCCGGCGAGCCCGATCGCGGCCATCAGCATGCCGTCGATCCCCAGGTCGCCCAGCGCGATCACCACGAGCAGCGCCCCGGGGCTCAAGCAATCAGGCATCTGGGACAAGGGCCGCGTGTACAAGATCAGCTACTCGCCGGACGGTAAGTCGATCGCCGCCGTCACCGATCAGAACGTAAGCATCCTCGATTCGGAGACGCTGGCGGTCAAGGACGAGATAGAGACAGGGGGTGGCGGCTACGGCGTTCTGGCCATAGCGCGCGACTGGTCGATGATGGCGGTCGCCGGCTCGAATGGCGTCACCCTATGGGGCATGGGCGGCGCCCAACTCAAAATCATGCCCGTGAGTGAGTACAGCATGTGTGGCGCCATCTCCCCGGATGACCGGCTGCTCGCGACGTGCATCGGCGATGCGGTGAAGATCTGGGACATCGCGTCGGGGACCGAGGCGCACACGATCCCGGGTTCGCTGGGCCAGTACGACAGCGTCGCTTTCACGCCCGACGGTAAGACCCTCATCGCGGCGGGCAGCAAGGTCGAGTTCTGGGACGTCTCGACGTGGAAGCCGCGCCAGACACAGCAGGACTACAGCGCGGGCATGGGCACGATCGCCGTGTCGCCGGACGGAACGCAGGTGGCGACGACAGGCGGCGACCTCAACATCGCCAGCGTCGCGACCGGCCTCAAGCAACGGACCCTTACCTGCCCGGGCGTCAACCAATCGCTGGCATATTCGCCGGACGGTGGCCTGATCGCCGCGGCCTCTTGGGACAACAAGGTCCGGATCTTCGACGTTTCCGGGGGTCGTCTGGTCAAGACAATCGAGGTCCACTCGGATCGAGCCGAGGCGGTCGCCTTCTCGCCCGACGGAGCGACGCTCGCGACCGGTGGCCTCGACAGCACGCTCAGACTCTGGCGAGCCGGTCCCTAGACAAACGGCTCGCGGTCGACCGACGCCCGCCCTTGCGCCCCCGGCTTCTTCTCTTTCGAATTGATGTTTACCTGATCGGGCGCCACAGGCTACACTACGCGGCACGATGACCAGGATCTCTTACTCCAGCAGCCTCCTCCTTACTTGAGGCGAGCCCCGTTTGGGTGCTCGCCGTCGACCTCCTGCGCAAGAAGCAGGAGGTTTTTGTTTCCCCGCCAAATCCCGCCAGATCCGCAGCGTTGATCGCGGAGCCAAGCAGAGACCAAGAAGGACACCAGAAATGCCTCCCGAACCAGCCAAACCAAAGTCGATGCCGGTCGAGAAGTACGTACCCTTCCGCCCTCTCCCGCTCCGCCTCGAGAACCGGGAGTGGCCCAACCGCGAGATCGAGAAGGCACCGATCTGGTGCTCCGTGGACCTGCGCGACGGCAATCAGGCCCTCATCGATCCGATGGATCCGGCTCGCAAGCTGCAGATGTTCCACGCCCTGGTGGCGATGGGCTTCAAGGAGATCGAGGTCGGGTTCCCGTCGGCTTCGCAGCCGGACTTCGACTTCATCCGCCAGCTGATCGAAGAGGATCTGATTCCCGCCGACGTCACGATCCAGGTCCTGACGCAGTGCCGCCGCGAGCTGATCGAGCGCACCTATGAGTGCCTGAAGGGCGCGAAGCGGGCGATCGTCCACTTCTACAACTCGACTTCCATCCTGCAGCGGCGCGTGGTCTTCCGCCTGGATCAGGAAGGCGTCACGAAGATCGCGGTCGATGCGGCGAAGCTCTGCCTCCAGCAGGAGTCGCGCATCCCGGAGTGCCAGGTCCGCTACGAGTACTCGCCGGAGAGTTTCACCGGCACGGAACTGGACTACGCGCTCGAGATTTGCACGGCCGTTATGGACGTCATCCAGCCCACACCGACCCGCCCGATCATCATCAATTTGCCGGCCACGGTGGAGATGTACACGCCGAACATCTACGCCGACGCAATCGAGTGGTTCCATCGCAACGTGCCGCGCCGCGACTCGGTGGTCCTGTCCCTGCACCCGCACAACGACCGGGGCACCGCCGTTGCCGCCGCCGAACTCGGCGTCATGGCCGGCGCGGATCGCATCGAGGGCACGCTCTTCGGCAACGGCGAGCGGACCGGCAACGTCGACGTCGTGAACCTGGCCGGGAACATGTTCAGCCAGGGCGTGGACCCCAAGCTCGACATTTCCGATATCGACGCCCTGCGCCGCGTCGCCGAGCACTGCAACAGGCTGCCCGTCGAGCCCCGCCATCCTTACGTCGGTGACCTGGTCTACACCTCGTTTTCGGGCTCGCACCAGGACGCGATCAAGAAGGGCATGGAGAGCCTGCCGCCGAACTACACGGCATGGGAAGTCCCATATCTGCCGATCGATCCAAAGCACGTGGGCCGGAGTTACGAGGCCGTCATCCGGGTCAACNNGCGGCGTGGCCTACATCATGAAGACCGAACACGGCATGGATCTCCCGCGCCGGCTCCAGATCGAGTTCAGCCGCTGCATCAAGGTGATCACCGCGGACAGCGGCACCGAGATCACGGCCGCCGAGATGTGGGACGCCTTCGCGGCCGAGTACCTGCCGGCGACGGCACGAATTCGGCTGACCGGGTACGACACAACTTCCAATGACGGCAACGTTTGCGTACAGGCCCGTCTCGCCACGGCCGACGCAACCATGGCCATCTCGGGCGAGGGGAACGGCCCCATCTCAGCGCTGGTTCACGCCCTGCGGCGCGATCTCGGCATCGAGGTGGACGTGCTGGACTACGCCGAACACGCCCTGGGCGCCGGCGAGGAAGCCACGGCCGTCGCGTATGTCGAGGTCCGTTCCCACGACGAGGTCCGCTGGGGCGTCGGCATGGACCCGAATATCACCACGGCTTCGATGAAGGCGGTTCTCAGCGCGCTCGAGCGGCTGGGAGTCAGTCTGGAGCCGGCCGGCGAAGTCTCTGCCGCGGCCGACTGACCCGCACCGGCCACCGGCCCGGATGTACGATCCGGGTCATGGCCGGATGGATCGATCGCCTCAATGGGGACCCGTTGCCGTGGTTGCTCGACGAGTCGACGCCGGCGGTGCGCCACGTGGCCCTTCGCACACTGCTTGACCGTGCCGCCGACGACGCCGAGGTGGTCGAGGCGCGGGCGGCGGCGATGCAATCGGGACCGATAGCCGGGATCCTTGCCGCCCAGAGCCCCGAAGGGTGGTGGGAGAAGCCCGGCCACGGCTACTCGCCCAAGTACACCTCCACCGTGTGGCAGGTCATCTTCCTGGACCAGCTCGGAGCGGACGGAACGGATCCACGAGTCCGGGCCGGCTGTGAATACGTTCTGAGCCACACGCAGGCCTCGAACGGAGGTTTCAGCTGCCGCGGCAGCGCCGCCAGACCGGAGTTGTCGGGCGTCGTTCACTGCCTCAATGGCAATCTCCTGCGGGCGCTGATCGGCTTTGGGCTGCTGGACGATCCGCGCGTGCAGGCTTCGCTGGAGTATCAGACGGCCTCGATCCTGGGCGACGGCCGCGTGACATTCAACAATTCGGCGACGACCGGGCCGGGCTTCAGATGTGCGATGAACTACGGCGATCCGTGCGCATGGGGAGCCGTCAAGGCGCTGCTGGCCCTGTCTCGGGTTCCGGTGGATAGGCGAACGCCGAATGACCAAGGAGCCATCGACCACGCGACGGCCTTGCTCCTGAGCCGCGATCCATCGGTCGCGGACTACCCGATGGGCCCCGATTCCCAGCCGAGCGGGTCCTGGTTCAAGCTCGGATTTCCGTTGGGCTATATCTGCGACGTGCTGCAGGCGATCGAGGCGCTGTGTGAGGCGGGCGCGGCCGGCGATCCGCATCTCGATCGGGCGGTCGACTGGGTCGTCGGCCAGCAGGATTCAGTGGGCCGCTGGACAAATCGCCACTCGTATCGCGGCAAGACCACCGGTGACTTCGACGATTCAGGGCCCTCGAGTAAGTGGGTCACGCTTCGGGCTTGCCGGATGCTGAAGGACGTGGTTGAGGCGCGGGCGGCGAAGCCGGCCTGACGGCCCTGCGGAGAGACGTCCAACGTGTCCGCTGCGAGACATATTCGGCTAGTCAGTTTGGACTACTATCCTGCCGAAACGATCTTCGTCGCCACCTGAGCCGAGACGGCCGGCCGTCCCGGTTAGCCGTCCCGACGACGTGGGTCACCGTGGTTACCGCATCGCTGCTGGTGCATCGTGGCCCCTGGAGGGCGAGGAGAGAGATGTCATCGTCGCGTATCGGGCGCCTGGGAGCGTCGTTCCTGCTGAGTCTCGTGCTAACGGTCGGACTCGGCTCGGCTGCTTTCGCCGCAGATCCAACCGATCCGACTCCGGGTCCGAGCGCCGCTCCAACGGTAGCCCCGGCGCCCGACCCAACCACGGGTCCGAGCGCCGCCCCAACCGTGGCCCCGACTCCAACCCCAACCACCGTTCCGAGCGCCGCCCCAACCGTGGCCACGACTCCAGCCGACGCTTCCGGGGCCGCTCCCGCCACAGCCAGCTACACGATCTCCGGCACCGTCACCGCCGGCGGCGTCGGCATCGCAAACGTGTTCGTCGACGCGGAGTTTGGCGGCGGCAGCGAGTGGGGAACCGCATACACGGGCTCGGACGGCAGCTACAAGATATCCGGCCTTGTTGCCGGCGGATACGTCGTCTACTTCGAGTCCAACAACTACGTCACCGGCTATTACAAGAGCGGCGCCAGCCCCAACTTCACCTACTCGCAGAGCACCGCCTCGACGGTCACGGTCGGCCCGGATCAGCCCAACATCAACGTGCAACTCCAGGCCGGCCGCCTGATCCATGGCAATGTCGCCGACCCCAGCGGAACGGGGCTCTCAGACATCGGCGTGGAAGCAATTTCGAATACCTACAATTCCTTGACCGTCGAAACCGACGGGAGTGGGAACTACGCCTGCCGGGTTCCGGCTTCGGACTCCTATTCCGTGTACGTCTATGACAGCTCCCACACCTACCTCAGCGGCTACTACGACTCGAATGTCCCTGTCAGCCACTTCAGCCAAGACCATGCGGTGAATACTCCGGTGGCCGTTGGCGCAACATACGATGTGATAGGGATCAATCTGCGGCCGACCCCGACGCCGGCGTGGGCCGTGACGCTGGCAGCGAGCACAACGGTCGCTGCACCCGGGACCATGGTCTCGCTCACCGCGACCGCCAGCCAGGATGTCCAATTTACCTACCCGAACGCGATCGTGATCATGGCGGGCAGCACCGTGGTGCATGTGTGCTACAGCGGGACGACATGCGGCTTTAGCGTGACGAGCGGCTCCCCGTCATCGGTGGCGTACCACGCGGTAATAGCTCACTCTGACGGTACATCCGTGCTGACGACCTCCAGCGACGTGACGGTCAACTGGACGGTCGAGTATCTCGTGATCAGCCCTGCCAGCGCGACGATCGCCGACGGCATGAGCCAGACCTACACGGCCGAGGGCTTCGACTCGTCCAACCATGATCTGGGCGATGTCACGGCCAACACCACATTCTCGATCGCTAGTAGCGGCCACTGCTCGAACGCAACTTGCTATCCCGGGACGAGTGGTAACTTCACCGTCGACGCGACCAGTGGCACGGCTTCAAGCGAGGACTGGGCCAACCTTCACGTCACCGTGGACGACACATACCACCCCGTGGTCCCGGTCCGCCTGCTTGACACCCGATACGGCAACGGCCTGACCGGCAAGCTCGTGGCGGGGACTCCCCGAACCTTCCAGATCACCGGCCGCGGCGGTGCGAGCAACGTGCCGCTCGGAGCCACAGCCGTGACGGCCAACGTGACGGTCACCAACGCCGGAGCCGCCTCGTCGGTCTATCTCGGACCGGCCCAAGTGGCCCATCC
>PMIE01000065.1 GCA_003156975.1 Chloroflexota bacterium
CAGCAGGACGACTACTCGAACCTGCGGTTTGCCAGGTGGCTCGGGGCGTCGCCGGGCCGCTTGCTCCACGGCCGCCTCGCCCTCATCTACGTCGGCGGGGCCGTCGCGCAGGTTGCGCTCTCGGCCGCCTCTCTCCCGCTTCTCGCGCCGATGCTCGCCTCTGTCGTTGCGATCGTCGCCACCATCGCAGCGCCGAAGCAGCCGCCCAGCAAGAAGCCCCTCGTCTACACCGGCCGCGCCCGCCGGCTCCTGATCGTCTCCGCGGCCGTGGCTGCGCTGGTGTTCGCGTTGGGATTCCTCGTGATCTCGCGCCTCGCCGGGACCTTCGGACTCGCCGCAACCGCCGGCCCCGGCCTGGCCGTCCTGATCATGTCGCTGATTTCCGTCCACGCCGCCCCGCTCGTCTCAATGCTCGCCAACCTGTGCCTCTTCCCGGTCCAGGCCTCGATCAACCTGATGTACCGCATCCGCGCCCGCCGCAAACTGGACCGCGTCAAGCCACTCGTGATCGGCATCACCGGCAGCTACGGCAAGACCTCCACCAAGTACTTCACCGAGGCGCTGATGGAGTCGCGCTACCGCGTTCTCAAGACGCGGGCGAGCTTCAACACGATCCTCGGCATCTGCCGCGCCGTGAACGAGGAGCTGGGGCCGGAGCACCAGGCCTTCATCGTGGAGATGGGCGCATACCGGCGCGGGGAGGTCCGCGACATGGCCCGGCTCGTGCGCCCGAAGATCGGCGTCCTGACGGCCATAGGCCCGCAGCACCTGGAGCGATTCGGCAGCATCGAAACGATCGAGACGGCCAAGTTCGAGCTGCTTCAGGCACTCCCGGCGGACGGCATCGCGGTGGTCAACAACGACGACCCGCGCGTTAGGCGGTTGGCCGACGGCCTGCGAGGACCGGAAGTCTGCCGCTACGGCCTCGACTCCTCGGCGGGCGACCTCGACCTTACGGCCGAAGAAATCGAGCATGGGCCGGAGGGTCTCACCTTCACCCTGGTCGATCGCGACGGCAAGCGCTTCACCGTCAAGACGCGCCTCATCGGCCTGCACAACGTCTCGAACATCCTCGCCGCGGCAAGCGTCGCGCGGGCAGCGGACGTCAGCCTGCGCGAGATCGCCGGCGCGATCGGCCGGCTGCAGCCGGTCCCCCACCGCCTCGAGGTCCATACCGGCGCGGACGGCGTGACGATCATCGACGACGCCTACAACTCCAATCCCGTCGGTGCCGCAGGCGCACTGGCGGCGCTCGCCGAGTTCAAGACGGGCCGCCGGATCCTGGTGACGCCCGGGATGGTGGAACTGGGCGTGGAGCAGGATGCGCGCAACGAGGAGTTCGGCGCCGCGGCCGCGAAAGTCTGCGATTACGTGATCCTCGTGGGCAAGAACCAGACCGCGGCGATCCGGCGCGGACTCTTCGGCGCCGGCTTCGACGCGGCAAAGGCCATCTCCGTCCGGAACCTCAACGACGGCCTGGAGGCCATGAAGGGTATCGTTCGTGCCGGCGATGTCGTCATGTTCGAGAATGACCTCCCCGACCTCTACGAGGAGTAGCGCGCTTCATGTCCAACCAAACCGTGGCCGTCCTTTTCGGCGGCAGATCCGTCGAACACGAGGTCTCCGTCATCTCGGGCCACCAGGTCATGGACGCGCTCGATCAGGCGGGCTTCCCGATCCTGCCGATATACATCACCAAGCAAGGCGACTGGTATGCCGGCGAGGGCCTGCACAACCTGGACCTGTACCGCGAGCAGACCTTCCACGCAGCCGGCCTCAAGAACGTCTACCGCGTCAGCCTCAGCCCGGACCGGTCCGTGCGGCAGCTGGTGGTTCACCCCGGCGTCGGCGGCGGCCTGCTGGGCACCAAGAGCCCGAAGCTCTGGGCCGACGTCTTCCTTCCCGTCCTGCACGGCACCCACGGCGAAGACGGCTCGATGCAGGGTTTGTTCGAACTCGCGGACGTGCCGTATGTCGGATCGGGCATGCTGGCTTCCGCACTCGGCATGGACAAAGTCCGGCAGAAGCGCGTGCTGCAGCAGGCCGGGATCCCGGTGCTCGACTGCCTGGAAGTCACGCGGGCCGAATGGGCGGCGGACCGGGACGCGTTCCTGGAGCAGGCCGAGGCCAGGTTCCACTACCCGGTCATGGTCAAGCCGGTTTGCCTGGGGAGCAGCGTCGGCGTGTCCAGATGCGCCGACCGCCCGGCACTGACCGAGGCGATCGACCTGGCGCTTGAACTGGACGGCCGAGCCCTGGTGGAGGAGGCCCTTGTCGATTTCATCGAGATCAACTGCTCGGTGATGGGTCCGCCGGAGCGCGCCTCCGCATGCGAGCAGCCGATGGGCTACGAAGCGGTTCTCTCGTTCGATGACAAGTACAAGCACGGCGGCAAGAAGCTGGGCAAGGCGAGTGGCGCGGGCAGTGGCGCGGGCAGTGGCGCTGCCCGGAGTCCGGCGCAGAGCGCGGGCATGGCCGGGCTGCGACGCCAGATACCGGCGCCAATCGGCGATGCGCTCACGGCCCAGGTGCAGGAGATGGCCGTGGCGGCCTTCCGCGCCATCGACGCGAGCGGCGTCGTCCGCGTGGACTTCCTCTACCAGGCAGCGAAGAAGCGGCTGCTCCTCAATGAGATCAACACCACGCCCGGCTCGCTGAGCTTCTACCTGTGGGAGGAGGAGGGGCTCCGCTTCGACCAGCTCGTCAAGAAGCTGGTGGAGATCGCCCTCGAGCGCCACGAGGAGAAGCGCGTCACCTTGTACTCGTTCGCTGCGAATCTGCTGACGAGGTAGAGGGCGGGGCCGTTCCAGGCGCGCGGGCGCGGGCAGGCGCGGGGCGGCGGGCACGGGCAGGCGCGGGGCGGCGGGCACGGGGCGGCGGGCACGAGTAGTCACTCCGCCCGCCATTTGGACCAACTTGACTGGGGAGCAAGTTGGCCATCTGGCAGCCACCTTAGCGGACCGGCGACGAGTCTCCAGCATGCCGACCCGGCGCGCATCCACGCTCCTCGGCATGCGCCGTGTCCGGTCCGGGCCGTTCCTCAACCCGTCGCGGCCGCCCGATTCGGCCGCCCATCGACCCCAGCTTTCGCCTGAGTCAAGTTGGTCCAGGTAAGCACTCACTCCACGCCCTCGATGACGGCGAGAATCTCCGGCCCGTAGCGTTCCAGCTTCATGGGACCCATGCCGCGGACGCGGCGGAGCGCGGGCAGGGTGCGCGGGCGCTCCTCGGCGATCTCGGCGAGGGTGGTGTCGTGGAAGACGACGTAGGCCGGCACTTCGTCGGCGGTTGCCCGTTCGCGGCGCCAGCGGCGCAGGGCCTCGAGCAGGGCGTCGTCCGGAGCCGCGGCGGCAGTCGCCATCGGGGCGCCGGGCAGAACCCGAACGCCTGCGGCCCGACGGGGCGGCCGCGCCGTCTCCAGAGCCTCCAGGAACCGGGATGGCTTGCGCGACGTGGACGAGAGCACCAGGAGCCGCCGCGCTCGAGTGATCCCGACGTATAGCAGCCGCCGCTCCTCGGCGATCTCCTCATTCTCTTTGGCCTGGCGGATCGGCAGAGTGCCTTCATCGAGCGAAGGGAGGTAGACGGCGTCCCACTCGAGGCCCTTGGCCCGGTGGTAGGTCAGCAGGTTCACGCCGTCGATCTGGCCTGCCGACTCCGCGGCGGCGCGCCGGTCCAGTTCGGCCGCGACGGCGTCTATCGTGACTGCCGGGTCCGCGGCCGCGAGATCCTCAACGATGCCGAGGAGCAGCTCCAGCGATGCCGCTCGCTCACGGCCCTCGGATCCGGCGTCGGCCGCCACATCATCCAGCCCCATCTTCTCGACGAAGATCCGCTCGACCGCCGCCACCAGCGCGGCCCCCTGCTCCGCCGGCCGATCCTTGCGCAGTATCCGCAGCGCCTCCCGGACCTCGCGCCGGTCGAAGAACCGCCCACCGCGAACGGTGAAGCCGATTCCCGCGCGCGTCAGCGCGTCCTCGATGGCGGGCAGCTGGGCGTTCATCCGGACGAGCACGGCCGTCTCCGCGGGCGCGACGCCCGACTCGGCCACCGCGCGGGTCCAGGCCACGATGTCGCGGACCTCGGCCTCCGGCTCGCTGAAGCGGCGGATCGAAGGCGCGGGTCCGTCGGGCTTGGTGGCCCTGAGCGCTCCACGCTCCCCGCCGGCGATGAGCCGGTTGGCGAGCTCCAGGATCTGCGGGCTCGAGCGGTAGTTCTCGGCCAGCGTCACGGTGCGCGCGCCGGCATGCCGCTCGGCGAATCTCAACAGGAACTCCGGCGTGGCGCCGGTGAACGTATAGATCGTCTGGTCCGGATCGCCGACGACCGCCAGATCGCGCGACTCGCCCAGCCACAGTTCCAGCAACCGCTCGGAGAGTGGATTCGTATCCTGGTATTCGTCGACGCTGAACCATCGCTTGCGAGACCGAACGAGCGCCGCCGCCTCCCGGTCGCCTTCGAGAAGCTCGACCGTCTGGACGAGCATGTCCTCGAAGTCGAGCAGGCCGGCCTCGCGCTTCGACCGCTCGTAGTTGCGGTAGACGCCGGCGAACAGATCGGCCGGAATCGGCGCCCGATCGGCGCCTTCGGCGACCCAGCGCTCCGGCTTGATGCGCCGTACTTTCGCCCACTCGATGGTGTCGGCGATGTCTTTCGCCGGCGTGAATCGGTACCCCCCGGGCAGCCGGCCGACGAGCGGCACCAGCAGGCGCAGCTTCGAATCGAGGACGGCGGGAATGGCGGCGCCGTCGTGGCGGCTCGGCCAGAAGTGGCGCAGCTGAGCGAGCGCAGCGGCATGGAAGGTGCGGGCCATGACGCCGCGATGACCGAGCGCGGCCATCCGCTCGACCATCTGGGTGGCCGCCTTGTCGGTGAAGGTCACCAGCAGGATCTGGTCCGTCGGGATCGCACCCGTCTCGATGGCGTACGCCGCCCGCCGGCTGATGACCCGCGTCTTGCCCGAGCCCGCGCCGGCGACGATCGCCAGCGGACCGGTCGTGGTCGTGACGGCCTCTCGCTGCGAGGGGTTCAGGTCTTCGAGCAGGCGTTCCGGGGATTCAGTGGCGGTCAACGAATCGGCCTCGGGGACGGGCGAGCCTCAACGGACGAGGCTCGCCTGGAGAGTACCAGCCGGCCGTTAGCGCCGGCTTACCGCCGCGCGACTCGCGCCATCTTGCCCAGGACGATGGAGCGAGAGCGCAGCCGCCGCTCAGGAACGGCGGTCGTCGCGGCGATTGATGCGCTCGCCCGGCATGGACGAGTAGGCACCGCGCTCGCCGGGTCGGGCGTTTTGAGTGGGGCGCGGGCCCGACGTGGGGCGGGAACCGGCCATGGGCCGCGGGTAGCCGCCGCTCGCGGGCCGGGCGGCTTGAGGCCGTCCTGCCGGAGCGTAGCCGCCCTGGGACGCCTGGCGGGGTCCACCCTGCGCCGGCCGCCGGGCATCACCGTGCCCAATGGACGGCGCCGGAGTGAAGTCGCTCGCGAACGGCCGGCGGAAACCACCGGGGGCGTAGCGGCGCTCGACCGGTACGGACTGATTGAAGCCGGTTGGGGCCGCCTGGCGGAAGCCGCTCGGCGCAGCCTGGCGGGGGCCGCTCGGCGCAGGTCGCCTGCTCTCGCTGGGGCGGGCGGCCTCAACGGGTCGCCGAGTCTCGAATGGACGCTGGCTCTCGATCGGGCGCGCGGCCTGGACGGGGCGCGCGGCCTGGACCGGGCGGCGGGACGGGGCCTGGCGCCGACCGTCGCTCGGGCGTCGGACGCCGCCGCTGCCGCCACTGCGCTGGAGGATCGGCTCGCGCGGGATGGCGCGGTTGACCTCGAAGCCCTCAACGACCTCGCGGGTGATCCTGGTGCGAAGGAGCGACTCGATGTCCGCCATCAGCATGTTTTCGTCGATGCAGACGAGCGAAACGGCATCGCCTTCCAGGCCCGCTCGACCGGTCCGGCCGATGCGGTGGACGTAGTCCTGGGCGACCATCGGCAGCTCGAAGTTGACGACGTGCGGCAGACCGTCGATGTCGATGCCGCGCGAGGCGACCTCGGTAGCGACCAGGATGGCCGCTCGACCGGTCTTGAAGTCGTCCAGTGCCCGGACTCGCTGACCCTGGCTCTTGTTGCCGTGGATGGCGGTGGCAAGGATGCCGTCCTGGCAGAGCTGTTCGGCCAGGCGGTTGGCGCCGTGCTTGGTTCGCGTGAACACGAGGGCGCGATCGATTCGGCCGCTGCTGATGAGATGGCTCAGCAGCTCGCGCTTGCGCTCGCGATCAACCGGGTAGACAACCTGGCGAACGAGTTCGATCGGGGCGTTGGGGCGCGCGATCTGGACGAACGCGGGATCGCGGAGGATGCCGCCGGCGAGTTCCTTGATGTCGTTGGAGAACGTGGCGGAGAACATCAGGTTCTGGCGCGAGGTCGGCAGCAGCTCGATGATGCGGCGGATATCGCGGATGAAGCCCATGTCCAGCATCCGGTCGGCCTCGTCCAGCACGAGGATCTCCACCGAGCTGAGATCGATGGTGCCCTGGCCGGCATGGTCGAGGAGCCGCCCGGGGGTGGCCACGACGATCTCCGGTCCATTGCGAAGGGCGCGGACTTGCGGCTGGAAGCCGACGCCGCCGTAGATGGTGGTCGACTCGGCGGGCCGTTCGCCGCCGTACGTCCGGACGCTCTCCTCGATCTGGAGGGCGAGCTCGCGGGTGGGTGTGAGAACGAGGCAGCGGATCGGCAGTCCCGTTTCACCGCGGCGCCGCGCCTTGCCGGCCGGAATGTAGCGCACGGCGGGGCGGTTGGCGTTGAGAAGCTGCAGGATCGGGAGCACGAATGCGGCCGTCTTGCCCGTGCCCGTCTGGGCGCCGGCGAGCAGGTCACGGCCGGCCAGGACGATCGGGATCGACTGGGCCTGGACCGGTGTCGGCTCTGTGTAACCCTGAGCGGCGACGGAGCGAAGAAGCTCCGGCGTCAGGCCGAGCTGGTCGAAGGCAAGCGGCGCCTGTGCGGCTGTCTGATTGAGAGGGGAAGGCACGGCCGGCTGAACGCGCGAATACGGGCGCTCGGAGGCAGGGCCGAACAGTTCGGAAGACATGAGTTAGGAAAGCTCCTGACGTGGCCCACCCACTACACATGTCAGTGTCAGCGGGACCGGTCAGGGCGATAAGTGGATCGAGATCGGGCGGTGAGTTACCGGGACGCAGACCGGTGCGTCCATTCGTTCACGAAGGACCCAAGCATACACGACTCGCCCGGATTGTCCGTTTGGCGGACCCGGGGCCTGCCGAACCTACTTGACGGTGACCTTGTACACGGTCGGGATGCTCTGGATGAAGATTTCGCCGCGCACGAGCGAGATCTCCTTGCCGGACGAGTCGTAGAAGCGGGTCAGGGATGTTCTCGTCGTCTTCTTCCAGGTCGCATTGATCTGCTTGCCTTCCTGGAAGATCAGGGCCTTGCCAGACCCCACGTTGTGAACGTTGGGTCTGGTCACGTGCGGCGGTGCCTCGCCGCTCGGATCGTATGACAACGGCTGATACATGACGATGACGCTGCGGGCGTAGACCTGGCTGTTGTTCGCCGGGTCGATTTCCGTCTTGCCGTCAATGCTTCGCAGATACGAGTCCTTCGAGGGATCGAACACGTATCCGACGGTGTTGGTTCGATAAGCGATTGAGATCGACTGGGCCGTGGGAAGCAGCGCCGGGGCGGTGTCGCCCCTGAACGGACGGTCGGGCAGGTTGTCGTAAGTCGCCGGGTACTTCTTCGTGGCGGCGCATGCAATCAGGTTCCCCGTGCTTGTGTATGCGTTGTGCGGCGCCGGGCGAGTCTTGATTCGATGGTATGGGCATCCCCCACCGTATCTGAGGGCATCCATGTTGTAGATGCTCTTGGACAGTCCCGGGATGGTCGAGTAGAGCACATGGTGGTCGCCGCCATAGTGGCCATACAGGGCGTGGTATTCCGCCGCCCAGTAGACGAAGTAGGGTCGCGCGCTCCGGACCGGACCAATGTCCGTGGCGATCGCCTCCTGGAAGACCATCATGTACCGGTCCTGGGCGCCGTCGGCCGGGGCCTGATACACGATGGAGGCCGACGAGATGCCCGACTGCGGGCGTGCGGCTGCCTGGTCGTCCACCATGATCGCCAGGGGCAGGCGGTGGGCGCGGGATGCCGCAGCGGGAACGCCGTCCAGGTCGGAATAGGTCCAGCCGGCGGGAAGTGGACTGGGGCCGATGTTGATGGTTGGCGTCGGCTCCACGTACGGCGTCGGCGAGTCGGTCGGCGAAGGCGAGGGCGAATCGGTGGGCGTGGCCGTGGCCGTAGCGGTCGGAGAGGGATTTGCCTGCGATATGGCGCGCGCACCGCCGACGAGCAGCAAGCCCGCAACCAGCACCACAACCACCGCGATCGCGGAGCCGCCGATAGCCAGGGCCCTGTGGTCAATCCAGATTCGTTTGATCATTTGTCCTTTCCCCCGGCGCCATGGTCGGTTAGACCCGCCTGGCCGCCCCGGAGAACCCATCGATAGCCTCGTCGCGCGTCTACCCTCGCGGCCGAACGCGGCGCTCTTTGGGTGGAGAAGCATCATACGCTCGCCCGGCCGATCGGTGGCACTTCCGGCATGTCGGCAAGTTGACACCAGCGTATCGGGGCGTTCGGAATGGCAAAGTCAGTCTTGGGGTTCCGAGCGCGAAAGACGGCAAGCAGGAAGAGGGCCGCCCGGGAAACCCGAGCGGCCCTTTGCGATTGAGGTTCAGAGTGAGCGCCGCGTTCGCGGCCCAGGACTACTGGATCTCGTAGCCGATCTTCTCGGCCAGCGGGAGAAGGATGTCGTTGATCCAGTGGACGTGATCGGTGGCGCCGCCGGAGAAGGCGAGACCCGCGATCCAGAAGTCCACGTTGCCCTTGAGGCACTCCAGGGCGCTCCCGTCGAAGAAGCAGCTCGTGCCGCCGGGCATCTTCTGGTAGCTCGCGAACTGGGTCGGATACTGGGCCGAAGATTCCTTCTTGTCCGCGAGGGCTCGCTGGTAGGTGCCGGGGGCGCCTGAGTCCACTTCGTACAAGGAAATGTCGACGTACGACGCCACCCCAGTGCCGTCGTTGGTCTTGGTCGCGACGCTCCACTTGCATTCGGCGTTGTGGGGCGTCAGGCCCGCTCCAAGGATCTGGGCCTTCTGGCCGACCGGAGTTCCGACGACGCCCGTGATCTCAGGATCGAGGGCTTGCAGCTGGGCGGCGGACGTGAGGTCGCAGGCCTCCGGCCATCCGGCCGGCCCGGCCTTGTAATCGATCTTGAAAGGGCCGACGGCCGGCGCCGCGGTTACCGCTTCCTGGTTCACGCCCTTGAAGTCGGGCGGCGGAAAGGGAACCCCTCGCGAGTCGGCTCCCCAGGTGGGCGCGGTGCTGGTCGGCGCAGGCGCGAGAGTCGGGATTTCGGTCGGCGGGGCCGTGTCGGCTGCGCTCGTCTCAATTGCGATCGCAATCGTCGGCAACGGGGCCGTCTCCAGGGCCGGCATCCTGGTCGGAGGCGGGGTGGCGCCGCCGCCACCGCCGCCGCACCCGACCGCGACGAGCGCAACCGCGCCGATGATGAAGCCGGCGCGGGTGCGCGCGGCCTTTCCGGGGGAACTGATCATTCCTGGAGTCTCCCTCTACTCGCCTCTACTCGCCGCATTCCGGCGCGACAAGTCTAGCGGCAACACCTACCCGAATGCCGGGCGAGCGGACGAGCGGGCGGGGCCCCGATCGGCAGCGTCAGCGTGATCGGCGAAGCTGGGGTCGCGCCTCCCAGATCGAAACGAAGGCCTGGTTCGCCCTGGGAATCCTGGAGACGCTTTTGCGCGATCGGCTCACTTCGCCGTCAGACATACGTCGCACCGGTGCCGGTGGCTCGAATCGAAACAGCCCCTCCCGGATGCCGGTAAGGGGCTGTTCGCGATCCAGTTCTGCCCGCGGTCTGGGCTCCGAGGCCTAGCCGCGCTTGGCCACGGCGACTCGCCTCCGCGCCACCGCAAACCCGACGCCGACGGCGGCGAACAGGCCCAGCAGGAGCGGCAGCAGACCGCCGTTCACGGGCGCCGGGTCGTCGGCCGTGCTCGTGCGCGAAGGTGTGACCCCTACGTAGAGAGTGGCCAGGCCGGGATCGCCGCTGACATCTTCCTGTGAGCCCACCGGCCCCGTGCTGTTCTTCTTGGCCCCGCTCGTCGTCGCCTTCACCGTGACGGAGAACCAGCAGTTGGTCGCGGCGGGGAGAAAGAGGTCCGAGAGCGTGATCACGTTGGTCCCGGCGAGCGCGTCGATCTTCCCGTCACAGTTCCCGGCAAAGCCGTTGGGATCGGTGATCACGAGTCCGGCCGGCAGAGTATCGCTGAAGTGGATGCCGCTTAGCCCAACCGCCGCAGGCGCAACCCCATGCTGGGGGTTCACGTTTCCAGGATTCGGGTTCGTGATCGTGAACGTCAGGGTTGACGTACCACCAATCGAGATGGAGGTCGGGTTGAAGGCGACCGCGACGGTGGGCAGCGCAATTACGGTGAGTAATGCCGTCTCGGGGTTTGCGCCGGTTCCACCGTTCCACGAGAAAGAGCTCGTCGTATTGGGCTTGACCCCTGGTGTGGTGGCCTTGACGTTGACTTCGATGAGGCAGGTCGCGGATGAGAGGACCACACCACTGGACAGAGAGATTCCGTTGCTGCCGGCCGAGGCGGTAACGGCGCCGCCGCATGAGTTGGTCACGCCGGCCGGGCTGCCAACGACCAATCCGGCAGGCAGCGTGTCGGTGAAGGCGAATCCGGTCCCGCCGCTGTCGTTGCCGTTGATCCGGAACCACACGGTAGACGAGCCGCCTACGTAGATGGGCGACGCGCCGAAGCCTGACAGCAGCACGGGGCCGCTCCCGGGGGCGGCAAGCGTGGTCGCCGGGACAGCGACGGCAAGTGCGAGAGCGGCAAAGACGGCAGCAATGGTGCGGAGTTGCCTGGACACGGGTAATCCTCCTCTTGGTGGCGGGACGACCACATGGCACGCTGGGGCGCGACGGCTACCAGAAGCTTACCGGACGAAACGGAAGATGAACGGTCAAATCCGGCGGTTTGGGCTCCGCGGATGCTATGGATCCGGTGAGGCTGAACTTGCCCGTGGTCGGGTCATACACCTCGGCGGCCGGCTGACGGTTTCTGAGCATCTGGACCCCCCATCAACTTGGCCTGCCGTCTGCTCAACAGGCTGGATGACCGAGATGGTGTTGGGGTCGATTGTGCACGTTTGCCGGCGCGCCCAATCGGTAGTCACGCGCTTCGCCGATGGGGCCGCAATGATCGCCCGCGCAGCAAGCCGGGCAATAGGACGGTGATCCAGTATTCCGGTGCGGGCTCGCCCTGGTAGGTTCCTTGCGGCTCCGAACCTTTTCGGAGCACAGACGGGAAGTAGGGAGGCGGGCCCCGTTACTCACGCAGGTGGGAGCGTGACCACGCGCCCTAGGAAGGAATATGGGCATGTCCATGATCCAGAGAGCGCGCGCGCCTCGACTGGCAATCGGCCTGGCGATTGCTATGTTCTTGCTGGTCCCGGCAAATGGGGCCTTCGCTGCCGGCAAGGTATCTACGGCGAGCCACCAGGCTCCACTCGCGGCCGCAAGCTGCACGTTCTATGACACGGGTTGGGCTGCTTGGGGCCATTCGGTCTCAGTGTGGGCCCGCTACGGGACCAACTGCGCACAGGGAACGGTCACGTTCTACGAACAGACGAGCCCCGGCAATTGGTATGCCTACGCCACCAAGCCCTTCAGTCCGTGGATGGCGGACACAAGGGGCACCAACTTCATCGACAACAACGCCTACCCATGCAATGGCATCGGCCTCTGGAAGATGTTGGTCAAGATTGGCGGCGTAAGTCGCTGGACCGGTCAGGTCTACTGTCCATAGGATCTAGCCCGGCGACAATCGTCGCCTGAACAGGCAATTCGAAGGGCCGCCGGCCAGGCTCCCCACGCGTTCCGCCAGAACGCAAAGGAGCCCCGGCGGCTCTCCGTTTGTTGAAGCTGAAACAGGCCGCGGCCATTCGGGTGGTCGTCGCCAGTACCGGCAAGACTCTACAGACGACAACCCTCTTGGGCAGCGCCCCGAAATGCGCTAGAACGTCTGAGATCGAGTTCGACAGTCCTCCCTGGTATGTCTATGGCAGCGACGTGACCGATGCCATGGTCAATACCTACGCCACCACCGTCTCCACGCAGAAGATCAAGTAGGTCCGTCGGCGGTCTGCCGAAGGCGAGGCGTCGTCGATTGGCACGGGTCGCCCTACACTGGCCTCGATTGGGCGGCCTCACTCGCCCACCGCTGGAGGAATGAGATGGGCGTGATCATCGTCCGGGAGATGGTGGGCACCAGCTCCCACTCATGGAGCGACGCGGCTCGCCAGGCCGTGGCTCTGGCCACCAAGACCGTCCGAAACATCCGCACGGTAGAAGTGGTCCAGTCCACCGCCCGTGTCGAGAACGGCGAGATCGTGGAGTACCGCGTCCAGATCAAGCTCGGGTTCGAATACGAGGAGTAGAGGGCGGCCTTCCTAAGCCCGAACTGAACCCAAGGCATTTGCAGATAAGCGGCGGTTGATCGCTGTACACCAATATCCGCGGATGCAGACGTCCGCCTCCCATCCGATTGACACTCATCCATCCGGATTTCTATCCTACCCGCCGTCGCTCGGCGAGCAGCGACTGGGGACGGAGGAGCTTCGCGTGTCAGTCGAGTCCGAGACCGGCGATCGCGTCGCCGAAGGTGTTGCCCTCGTGCGGCCGTGTTATCCGCTGCGGCCCGGCAAGATCCAGCGCCCGTTCTTGTCGAACGAGACATTGAGGCGTGATCGCCTGTTCGACTGGCTCGAAGTCCGAGGAGATCGTCGCCTCATCTACATAACCGCCGAGGCCGGTTTTGGTAAGACCACCCTCGTGGCGGACTATGTCCGCCGTGCGCAACTCCGAACTTTCTGGTACCGGCTCGACGAGGACGACACTGACGGCCTTGTCTTCATGCGCTACCTGGTCGCGGCTTGTCAGTTGGTTGATACGAACCTTCTGGCGCGGTCCGCTTCCCTCCTGACAGACGCATCACTCGAACCCGTCGGCCGTGACTCGATCCTGTCCACTCTCCTTACAGAGATCGACGCCCTCGGCGAGATCCCTTCGGCCCTCGTCCTAGACGATTTCCACATGGCGGAGTCCGTGCCCACGATCGGCGAAGTAGTTGAGCGGGTCATCGATCGGGCGCCAGCAGGGCTGAAGGTGATAGTGGCCAGCCGACGCACGCCCGGTCTGGCCGTGGCCGCTATGCGTGCGGGCGGGAAGCTAGCCGAACTGTGCCGAGAAGAACTTCGGTTCAACGAGTCGGAGACTGACCGCCTCTTCCGTGACTCGTACCATCACGCCCTCGAACCGGATGTCTTGCACGACCTACAGGTCAGAACGGACGGCTGGGCGGCCTCGCTTCAACTCGTGAGGACCGCCGTCGAGGGTCGATCTCCCGACCAAGTTCGGGCGTTCGTGAACGGGCTATCAGGCGCTGGGGGGGATCTCTACGACTACCTGGCCGAGGAAGTCGTCGGAGACCTTGAGCCCGAATTGCGCGACTTCCTAGTGCGAACCGCAATTCTCGAAGAGATAGAACTCGACACCGCCGCAGTTGCTTCAAGGGTTTCTCCTGAGCGAGCTCACCGCCTGCTATCCGACGCTCTGCGGCTGGGCTTGATGTCCCGTGGCGGCAATCCCAGGGACATGTGGCGAGCGCATCCGCTTGTGCGCGGGTTCCTGCTCGCTCATCTCGAGGCTGAGCTTGGAGAGAGCGGCCTCGCGGAGATGCATCGGAGGTTAGCGGTCGTCACGGAACCGCATTCGTGGCGTCTGGCCGCGCGCCACTGGGCCGCTGCCGGAGACGCGCACGAAGTGCGCCGCGTCATCTGCGCCGCCACGCCGGCGATCATCGGCACTGGAGATCTGGCCGCCGCCGACGAGTTCATGACCCGGTTCCCTGACCCCCGCCCAAACCCGTGGTTCGACATCCTGCAAACCAGATTGCTCGCCGCCGCTGGGCGCTACGAGGAAGCAGTTGCTATTCAATCACGGGGTGAGAACTCGGGATCTGATCTAGCTTCCACCAGCCGATCGTTCCGCCAAGTCTGTGCGCTAAACAGACTGCACCTCGGCGTTCAGTTGAATGATCCGGCCATGCGCGCGGGCGCGACGCAGCAACTTGCTACAAGTGGCGATGTGGAACTCGCATCGATCGCACGCGCTGCCGACCTGATGGGGCAGACATCAGCCTCAGGGAGCCTCGATTCCCTGTGCGAGGTGTTGAACACCGCGGCACATCTGAGCAGTCGGGTGGGCCATCGCAGATACCAGGGAATTAGCCTTGTCAACCTGTCGTACGCCGAGATCGCCCGCGGCAATCACCTTACCGCGATCTCGGCGGCGAGCGCCGCTCTTGCCCTGCTCCTCTTGGCAGGTAACCGCGCCGACATTGCATCTGCCCACATAGCCGTCGCGAGAAGCTTGGCCCATGCGGGGCGTTGGAGTGAGTCACTGGGCCATATCGAGTCGGTGGTTGGAGATACGAACCACAGTGTTGACCCCGAAGCCTACGCCGAGGCTGCAGAACTGCACGCCATGTATGGCGACCCTGCGACTGGGCGCCGGATCCTCGAGAGACAGCTCGGCGCACATCCCGAATGGTGCCAGGGCCCGTATTGGACCCAGGTATCTGCCAGGCTCGAACTGGCCCGACCTGATCGCGCGACTGAACTCCTATTGATGGTCAGCTCCCATTCGATGTGCCCTGGGTTCGCAAGCGCCGTTGGCTCCCTGAGCCTCCAGATCCGAGCATCAGCGGCTGGCGCGGACAAGCAGTTAGCCGCAGATTGCGCAGAACACATCCGCTTCACCGAGCGGCAACAGGCATGGTTCTGGTCGAAGCATGTTCGGCTCACCCAAGCCTTGGTGGCGAGCAGTGAAGAACTCGTCACGTACTTGAAGTCGCCATATGGGGCGGACGCTGCGCACCTGTCGATCCAGGCAGAGTTGGTCGCACACCGTCTTGGGGACCTCGACGATCAGACCTTCGCGGCTGTCCGAGCCGAGTCCGCGCTTCGGCCCGATCGATGGCGCTATGCGACGAGGCGACTGATCGCGGAAGTTGGAGCGCGCGCGGTTGACTTGAGACGAGCAGCTGAGCTTCTGGAGATCGCGGGCGACCATGAGGATGTGCGGCGCCTGAGGGCCCTAGGAAGGCGGCGGTCTCTTCGAATCCCTGACGCCGGCCGCACCCTGATCCGACGTCTCGCGCCGCGGGTGTACGTGGGTGACCTCGGCAGGGTTTCGATTCGCGTCGGCGATCGGACCATCTTCGGGACCGAGATCCGCAAGAAGGTGCTTTCGTTGCTCTGTTTCTTGCTGACGAGGCCGCAGTTCACCGCCACTCGCGAGCAGGTCATTGAGGCCCTGTGGCCCGAGATGGATCCGGAGGCAGGGGCTAATTCCCTGAACCAGTCGTCCTATTTCTTGCGCCAAGTAATCGAGCCAAATTGCGAGGACGACGCAAGCGCTGGATACTTGCGTAGCCGCGCGGATCTGATCTGGCTCGACCAGGAGTTGGTCAACAGCACCAGCGCCGACTGCTTGAGGCTCCTCGCAGAAATCAGGCGCGACCCATCGCCGTCTCTCGTCCTGAACCTCGCTGAGGCATATAGGGGCCGTTTCGGAGTCGATTTCATCTACGACGACTGGGCATCGTCTTTCAGGGAGACGCTACATGCGAGCTTCCTCGATCGGATCGAGCGGGCCGTGATCGCGGACACGAAGGCAGGCTTCTTCGAGCGAGCACTCTCGATTGCTCAGCTCGCTTTGCAGGCCGATCCGGACGCTGAGCAAATTGAACTGTGCCTTCTGCGGCTATATCGCCGAACGGGCGCCAACGCCGCAGCAGCCGAGCAATATAGCCACTACGCCGGCGTCCTGCGCGACCAATTGGGGGTCGAACCACCCCCCTTGGAGTCCATCTAGCCCGGGCGGGAGGTCCACGGCGCCACGGGCTGCCCCGAGGCGAGTGTCCTTCCGGGCGCCCCTGAAGTCCATGGCTTGATGGGACTGTCCTCGATCCAGCGGCTGACATCCGGTACGTCGATGCCCAAACCCAACTCGTCCAGCCCGACCCTGTTGGTTGGTTCGCTGGCTGGCTCGATTTGTGGGTCGGTGAGGCAAGACCCGGGCCGTCGCCGCCGCGTCAGACCAACGCCGTTCCACTGGCTCGCTTCAGCTGATCCGACTGCACGGATGCCCAGCCGCAGTGCTAGCCACTGCGCTCGCCGCCCATCCGCCGCGCCTAGCTGGGGGCGCCGCGCCAATAGCACTCCACGCTCGCCATGCCGCGCTCGTACACTGGATGGAGCCAGCCAGGGGAGCGCCGGCCGGCGCGACGGGGACTCAGCCAGGGAGACCCAATGACAGACCAGTGCCCGCGCTGCGGGACGCCGCGATTGGGCGAGCATCCATTTTGTGCAAACTGCGGCCAGACCTTCTCGCCGGACGCATCCGTCGTGCCGCCGCCGGTCCAAAGCAACTGCCTGCGCTGCGGGGCGCCTCTCTACCCGGGCTACAGCCAGTGCACCTACTGCGGCTTGGATAACGCCACCGGCCGGGTCATGGGCAAGCCGATGGACGCATCCAGGGCCTCCACGCTGATCGTCGGCGGGGCGCTGGCGCTCATCGCGATTCTGGTGCTCTCGTTGGCCTTCGTCGCCGTGGTCCTCCGTCCCCACGACGACTCCGGCGCCGCCCCCGCCGTGACCTTCGGCCCCGTCCCGGCCCCCACCTGGCAAGAGACCCCCATTGCCGAGACCAACACGCCCACGGTCCCGCCTGCCTCCAAGACAATCCGCTGGTTCGTGGGGGTCGGAACCGGGTATCTCGATACCCAGGTCCAGGCGGAGAAGGCCTTCGTGAGCAAGTACAACGCCACCAACGCGGACGGGGTCACCCTGGTCCTGGAAGTCGTCCCGTATGAAACCTCTAGGACCACTCTCAAAACGGAGATTGCCTCTGGGAACGCGCCGGACATCATTGGGCCCGCCGGTCTGCAAGCCATCGGCGATCTCCAGGGACTCCTCCTGGATCTCAACTCGCAGATCGCCCGCAACTACTTCGACATGACCTCTTACGACCCGGCGGTCGTCCGCGGCCTCCAGAGCGGCAGTGCGCAGTTCGGCATCCCGTACGACGTCTACCCCAACTGCATCTGGTACAACAAGGACCTCTTCGCCGCCGCCGGCCTGCCGTCACTGCCCACCAAAGTCGGCGATCAGTACCAGGGCACCACCTGGGACTGGGATGCGCTGACCAGGGTAGCGGCGCAGCTGACCGTGGACCAGAGCGGCAACAAGTCCACGTCGGCCGCCTTCGACAAGACCCGGATCAAGACCTACGGAATGGACTTCGAGTGGGCCAGCGCGCGCAGCATGGCCGCGGCCTTTGGTGGCGGCTCGTTCGTCGGCTCGGACGGCAAGACGGCGCAGATCCCGCAGGTCTGGGCGGACGCATACAGCTGGTACTACAACGCCATCTGGACCCAGCACATCGCGCCGGACGCTACATCGGCAACGAGCACGTACCTCGGCGATAACGGGGCCATGGCATCGGGCCACCTGGCCATGACCTCCATCGGGTCGTGGGGTCTTGACCTGGTCGGCAACGCCACGTCCAATCCAGCCGTGAAACACTGGGACATCGGGGTGATGCCGTCCTGGAAGGGCACCACCTCCGCTCCGCTGGAGGAGGACACGTTCGTCATCTCCAAGGCCAGCAGGAATCCGGAGGCGGCTTTCAAGGCGATGATCGCCATTGAAGCGGACAAGACCCTGATGGAGACCTACGGCGGCATGCCGGCAAGGACGATCGATCAGGCGAGCTTCTTCGCTCGGCAGGATGCCACCCTGGCGCCTACCTTCCCCGGCAACCAGGTGACCTGGTCCGTGCTGGCGGAAATGGAAAAGTACCCGCCGGTGCCGAGTCACGAGTCCTACATGCCCAACTTCACCAAGTCGCAGACGGATGCCAACACGTTCTTGACCAGGTTGCAGACGACGGCCGGTCTGGACGTGAATGCCGAGCTGTACAAGCTCAAGCAGACCCTGCAGGTGGACTTCGACGCCGCCGCGACGACGTTCCCGCCCGCCTGAGAGGAGCCTCGCGCACCAACGCAGCGCGGCAACCGGAAGTGTCGGCTAAACTGCCGGTCAGTGATGCGCCCGACACCGTCATCGCGGTCGGCTCGTATCTGACGTAGAAACAATCAGGGCACCGGCAGTGCCTTCATCGGGTGGGCCGATCAAACGGTCGCCAAAATCAGGAGTAACACGACGGCAATGGCCGACCAGGACGCAGACAAGAAGCCCCTTGACGACTCGGAGCTCCCGGGCGAAGAAGCTCTAGACGAAGAGCCCGACGAGTCCACCGAGGCCGAAGACGAAGAGTTCGAGGGTGATGCCGCAGCGGTAGCCGCTGCATCCGGCAGCCATCGCTTTGGCTTTGGTCGCGGCCACCACGAAGACGACACCGTTGGCCAGCACTCCAGGCAGCACATGGGGTCCGTGCGCGAGACGCACGAGCGGGTCCAGATCAGCGACGTGCCGTCCGCCGTGTACGCCCTGCTGTGTGCAGGCGCGCTGCTCGGCATTCTGGTCATTGCGCTGATCGGCAACGTGCTGCCGCAGCCCGCCGGGCCGCAGCTGACGCCTCTGGTTGTCCCGACTGGTCTGGCAACGCCGGTCGCGAGCGCTACAGCCCCTTCGGTCAACGCCACCGCGGCCGCCACCGCCACCGCTGCGCCCACCGCCAGCCCGGTCGCGAGCGCGACTCCGGCAGCAAGCCCCAGCAAGTAGCGCTCGGCGGCGTCCGCGCCGCCGGCCGTTCCTCCGGCCCCGCCCGCGCCTTTGCGCGCCCGCGCCTTTGCGCGCCCGCGCCCGCGCCCGGCCGCTCGAAGCTATCCCGGCACGCCCGCTGAAGCGCGCAGCTTGAGCGCAAGCTCATCGTAGATGGACTCGATGGCGTTGGTCATCAGCTCGATGCAGAAGCGCTCGTGGACCAGGTCGTGGCCGCGTCTGGCGAGCATGTCCGCGTATGGGTGATCGGACAGCAGCCGGACGATCGCGGCCGCCAGCGCATCGCAGTCGCCGGGCGGAACGAGCAGCCCGCTGACGCCGTCCTCGACCATCTCGGGGATGCCGCCCACGTTGGATGCGACCACAGGCCGGCTCAACGCCATCGCCTCCAGGACGCTCAGGCCCTGGGCTTCGCGGTAGGACGGCAGCACCGCCACGTCCAGCGCGGCCGTTACCGCCGGCACATCCTCGCGGCGGCCGGTGAACACCACGCGCTCGGAGACGCTGAGCGACGCGGCCTGGGCCTCCAGCGAGTTGCGCTCGGAGCCTTCGCCCACGATCAAGAGCCAGGCCTCGGGATGGACCTTGAGCACATCCGGCCACGCATCTATGAGCGTGCGGTGGCCCTTCTCCGCCTCCAGGCGCGCCACCACACCGACGATCGGCGAATCCTCCGGGATCCGGTAATCCGTGTGGAGCGTGCAGCACGGCTGCTCGTGGTTGTAGCGCCGCAGATCCACGCCGTTGTAGATGAGGCTGACCGGCACCCCGAAACGGCCTTCCTCGCGGATCTTCCGCTCGATCGCCTTGGAAACGACGATGATCCGGTCCATGAGCGGCGTCAGCTGGCGCAGCGCGTTGCGATCGTCGACGCAGCGGATGCGGCTCGAATGAATGGTGCTGACGACGGCCGGCCGCTTGCAGCCCTGCTCCCCCAGTAGCAACGCAGCGCGGGTTCCCACCACTTCCGCCCGGAACATGTGGTTGTGGACGATCTCCGGCTCGACCGGCGCGAGCAGATCCGCCAGCGCCTGGACGGCACGCCGGTCGTCCGGCTCGTCTATCACGGTGACTTCGATGCCGGCCTTCTCCAGGCGGCGGACGCTGCTGCCGTGCGAGAGCGAGACGACGCGGACGTCGTAGGACTCGGGGCTGAGGCGGGTCGCCAGCGCGTAGACGTGCTCCTGCGCTCCGCCGTTGGTGCCGGTGGCCATGACCTCCACGACTCGGACGCGGCCGCCCTCTATCGGCTGGTGCTTCGGCGCGTCGTCGGCACAGGGATCCACGAGTCCGTTGTCGGCGCCCATCGCTAGCGGCCCTCCGCGGCCGGCTGGGTCCGCTGCACCAGCAGGCGCTCGATCGGCGAGTCCACGGCGCCCCACTCGTACTTGTACGGCTCGTCGCCGCGCAGGAAATCGAGGCGAGTTCGCCCGAGCCCGATGGCTCGCTGGATGTAGCACGCGACCATGACCACTCCGGGTGACAACTCTCGGGCCTCCGGCTCGACACCGGCGTTGTAGTAGTAAACGGCTTCGCCGTCGTCGAACGTGACTCCGGCGGCGATCCTGCGACCGCCCACTGAAAGGAAACTGAGGTCCATGATGCCGGACGGGGCGCAATCCTCGAACAGCTCGGCGAAGAAGCGGCGGCTGGCCGCCCCGCCCTCCGTCGGCGGGAAGAGGCCTTCGGCGCCCCAGCGCTTCTGATGCAGGTCCACGAAGGCGTCCAGGTCGTCGATCGGGTTGGCCGAAGATTCGAGCTTGACCTCACCGGCCGCCTCGGCCCGGCGGACTTTGCGCCGGATCTCGTGCCGCTCCTTCTTGTCGAGCGTGGCGAGGTAGCCCTCGTAATCCGTTCCGGGAGTCAGCGTCAGGATTGGGCAGACGTCTTCCTGCTCTCGGGTCACGACCCAGCCGGCTTTGGGAGCGGCCCACTCAAACGCCTTGGCCATGGCGTCCGTGGCCGGGTCGCCGGCGCGCAAGCGGCGCAGGTCCACCACATCCCAGGCCGCGTGGTCCGCGGCGGCCAGCGATTCCACCGCGGCCTCGCAAACGGAGTGGAGGTCTTGCGGGGCGGCCAGCACGGTGGCGTAGTCCGCGTGGTAGCTGGCCCCGAAGAAGACCGCGGTCGCGGAAGCGGGCACGGGCCGCAGCTCACGCCCGGATTGATGGCGGATGGTCGTCTTCGCCGCCAGGTCTCCCGGCTCCAGTTCGTGGCGATGCATGAGCGGCACGATCCCGACGATGGCCTCGGGAGCGGCCTGGTCCACCACGATGAGTGTCTGGTCGTGGGCGGTGGCGCCGTAGCCGCTCCACCATGCCGCCTGCACGCAGTGCCGGGAGAACGGAGTGGCGCCGGGCGTGCGATCGGCAAGGGCGTCCCAGGTTGCGGCGGGGATCTCGCCGAAGGCGCGGCGGATTGCGACGAGGCGAGCGCCTGCTGCGCTGTCTGCGGGGGAATCTGCGGGGGAGCGGACGGTCACTTCGCGAGCATATCACCAGGGTTGCGAGACCCCGCCGCAGCTCGTTGCGGCGCGAACGACCGCCCGCGGAGTGGTACGGAGACGCCGTCGCCTGCGTCCGGAGCGACCAACGAGCAGCCGTCCGGAATCGCATACTTCGGGCACGTTCCTCCGCAGATGTTGCGTCCGAGGGTCAAGACAAGGAGCCGCAGGACACGCCGAGTGGGGAAGACGCAACCGTTCAGGTGGCCGTCTAGAGGAAGGACCGCGAATGATCCAGATCGCAATGCTGGTAGTCGGCATCTACTACGCCTACCGGCTTATGAATCTGAGCAGCGCCGGGCTCAACTACGGGATGCATCCCGAGGCCCTGGTTCAGTGGCGCGCCCACAAGAAGACGCAGTACCTCTGGGGAATCGCCGCCGGATGGGGCTCGCTCGTTCTGGGCCTCGGCGCGCTGTTCGCGGTCACGGCCATGACCCGGCAATGCGTGACCTTCGTCAACTACTGCTACTCGGATACGGGCGCCGCCTTTGGCTGGAGCCTTATCGTGACCGTCCTGGTACTGGGCGTGGGTATCGCCCTCTCCGTCCAGGCCAACAACAGAGCCAAGGCCCTGGAACGTACGGGCATGAATCCGTACGGCGCTCAGACGATGCAGCCGGGTTGGGGTCAGCCTCCGGTTCAGCCGGGTTGGGGCCAGCCGCCCGTGCAGCCAGGTTGGGGCCAGCCGCCCGTGCAG
>PMIE01000138.1:0-12154 GCA_003156975.1 Chloroflexota bacterium
CCAGCGACTCGATCACCACGATCGCGAATACAGCCGGCACGACATACAGCACCATCGACGCCATAGGGGATCGCCTGGCCACCGGATCAGGTACTAGCCTCGGCTGGATCGTGCCCGATCTCCACGGTAATGTGGCGGCCGCAATCGCCTGCCCGAATGGCTCCGCGCCAACCTTCGTCAACGCCTTCCGCTTCGACCCATACGGCGGGACCGTCGCCACCTGGACCGCCTCAACCGGTTCGGTCAGTCTGCCCTGGCGTTATCAGGGTCGGATCCTGGAGTCCGCGGGCAGCTCTACCTCAACCGATCTGTATGACTTTGGTGCCCGCTCCTACGACCCATCTCTGGGCGCCTTCACGAGCTTCGACTCCGTATCGGGCTCCGCAGCGAACCCCCTCACCCTCAATCGCTACCTGTATGCCAACGGGAACCCGGCCACCCTGGTGGATCCGGATGGACACTGGGCAACTATGCGGGACGAGGGGCGGGACCCGACTCAGGGGCGGACGATCATCCAGGTCCGGGCAAGAGCACTGGTCCAGCAGCAGACCGCTCTGAGGAACGAAACTCGGCGGCTCGCAATACTCGAGCGAGCCGAAGGGCGCGACGCAATCGACCCGTGGTATCAACACGAGGAAGCCCAGAGAGAATGCACGGCACACGGGCTCAACGCCGCAGGGGCGTGCGAAGTTGCCCATAGCAACGCGGGTCTGGGCCCATCCCAGTTCCAGAAGGACCCGATCGGCTCAGCATTGTTCGAGATCGGAGGCCTGATAGGCGGATCTGCGCTCGTTGAGGTCTCGCTCGCAGGCGGCGGGGCAGTGGCGGACCTTCTCGCGGCTGGCGGGGCAGCCGCAGCGGGGGCAGCCGCGACCGGAACGGGTACGGCTGCGGAGACCGCCATTCTTGCTTGCGAGGAAGACCCGGAGTGCTACGAGGTGCTCGACCCGGCTGCCGGCTCCGCAGCCTCAACCCTCGATACGGCTGGCGCTACCGTGGGCACTGCGGCTTCGTCTGGCGCCAACGCCGAAGGCATCAATCCCGAGACTCTGCAGTCAATTGCAGAGGCTTGCCCGCTCAGCTTCACCGCCACGACCGCGGTTGCCACAACCGGCGGCACGACGGCGATAGCCGCCATCAAGGTTGGCGACACCGTTCTCGCCTACGATCCCAAGACTGGCGAGACCGGCCCGCACACCGTGTCGGAGGTCATGGCCCACACCGACCCTGTCATCGAACACCTGGCCACCGACACCGGAGCTATCGACACAACGCCCAACCACCCGTTCTTCACGACCGATCGCGGCTGGGTTCTCGCAGGCTCCCTGCAGGTCGGCGAGCAGGTCCGGACAGAGACCGGCGGATCGGCGACAATCCTCGGCTTCACCACTACCGCCACTCCCACTACCATGTGGGACCTCACCGTCGATGGAGCCCACAGCTTCTTCGTCGGGCAGGGCGCGGTGCTGGTGCACAACGCGGGGCCATGTGGTTCGGTTCGGGTCCTCGGCTCGTATCCTCTGTACACCAAGGTTGCGGAGGCCATCGACGGCGGGAGGGCGTTCAGCGTTCCCGAAGACATCTGGAATGAGATGTCAGCTGACGAGCAGTGGGCTGCGAATCGGACGTTCCTTGATCGCGGTATATCCAACGGCGATCCATTTCTTGTGGCGACGGGAGGTCGGCCGTGGGGAGCTGGGCTGAACCAGGAGGTGAACTACCTGCTCAACAACGGATATGACTGGACTAGCAATGGCCTCGGGCTGGTGCCAACACCATAGCTAGGGGAGAAAGCATGGCATCGGATGCGGCGATCGAAGCAATGGTGGCGGATCTGGTCGAACAAGGTTTCCAGCTCGTCTCCGACACCTACTCGGCTGAGTCATTCGGTAACTGGCTGCGGGAGTTCCACTCGCCAGAGCTGTGGATCATCGTGGCGCGTGAGCGCGGCAGATGGTCCGTTGAGGTTGCTCCGTCGGGCTCGGCGCTATGGTTCAGCCTCGAGGCGTGGGCCGCCTGCGTCAAAGTGATTGGGACTCCCGACGTACTCTCCCCAGCCCAGTTGTCCGAGTTCGTCCGCTCGTCACTGCCTGCACTACGGGCCGCTGTCCTCGCGGACAGATCACTAGGCAGTAGCCTTGACAGAGCAGAACGGGCACTCCAGGCTCGGCGTCTGGTCAGGGTGCCGCAAGGTGGCCTTGGGGCTGCCGCGCTTCTAAAACCGACCGCGTCCTCAGGTGACGCACGTCAAGAGGCTGCACGAAGGTTGGCCCAGGACAAACAGAGACGGAGGGAACAGCGACAGAAGAACTGAGCTGCCCTCTTGAGCGCCAGGAGCCGGGCGCCGCCATCGTCACGCCCGTAGCGTTGGAAGGCAGGGTCCGCGGAGTTCGTCGACTGCGTATTCTCGGGATCGATGGTGAGAGTCTTCTTCTCTTGGAACTCCCACAGGAAAGGCGAGAGTGCTTGAAGCTCGCAGCCGCAACGCCTTCGCTGGGAACGACCTCTCCGGGGCCGACACGCACGACTGCACGGTGGCCGGTGGCATTGACCTGAAGGCCAACTGGTGGCCAGTCGGCGAGGAGTACGGTGTCGTTCGCGACTTCCACAAGAAGCTCGCGGCAGCCCGCAATCAGCTCAACGCTTTGCCCACAAGGGGGCGCATCGCCGCACCTTGCCGGTACGGTCTCGAGCAGGATCGACGACGACGTCAGTGGGGCTGCCTCGGCTCCACCGTGATCAGGCGGAAATCCACAGCATCTGGCGCTCGACACCGGATCAATCGAGACGACCCCGAACCACCCCTTCTTCACGACCGATCGCGGCTGGGTTCTCGCAGGCTCCCTGCAAGTCGGCGAGCAGGTCCGGACAGAGACCGGCGGATCCGCGACCGTCCTCAGCTTCACCACCACCGCCACTCCCACTACCATGTGGGACCTGACCGTCGATGGTGCCCACAGCTTCTTCGTCGGGCAGGGCGCGGTGCTGGTGCACAACTGCGCGGACGGGATCCGCGGTCCTGACAACTACCCTTCCAACTCGACTCCGGGTGTGCGGCCAGTGGAGGTCATCCCGACCTCGCAGAGCCCATTTGCCCAGGAGGTCGTGAGGGAAGTCACGGAAACCGCCGAGAGGTCGAATCCGTGGGCTATCCACCCGGTTGTGAGCGGTGTGGCCGGAGCCCCTAAGTGGTTGGCCATCCCGATCGGCGGGGCCGTCGCGAGCTACGTTCTGTGCCGCGTGTTAGGCGGATGTGATGAGTAGCAGCCTTCGCGGGCGCCCTGGGATCGGGGCTTCTTTGCGAGGCCCGCTTGGAGCCAGTGGGGTACCAACATGATGTCTCCCAGGCGGATGCTGAGAGGGCAGATTGCCTATCGAGCGTACCGACGCGCGTTGTCGTTAACGAAGCAAGGTCGTGATAATGAGGCCATACAATCGTACGAGGCCGCCCTCAAGTGGCTCCCGGAGCAGCCACCGATAGAGTCGCGGGCGATTCGGGCCCAATGCGCTCTCAACATGGGCCAGGCGAAGTTGACGCTGTTCCGCGCATCGGAGGCCCTGCTAGCTTTCGAAGACCTCATTACTCGGCTTGATGATCCGGATGACCGGGAGGGCCGCGTTCTGCTTGCTCGTGCCCTACGGGGTCGGATCGCGGCACTTACGGACCTCGGGCAGATTCAGGCGGCGATTCAGGGGTGCGAGGCATTGATCTCCCAATTCGGCGACTCGGATGACCCATCACTGAGGCTCTCGGTCGCGGTGACCATGAGCCATCAAGCCTCCCTGCACGCGAGAGTTGGTGATTACGATTTGGCGATGACTTCGTATGAGCAATTGCTGGATCGGTTCAGTCGCGACGGCCAGGCGGACATCCGTGCCCTGGTTGCCACTGTTCGCTACGATCGCGGGATTACGCTCGGGCTGATGGGTCGGCACTCGGAAGCAATCGAGGAGTTCGAGGGTGTGGTTCGGGACTTCGGAGCCGTGGCCGAAGCGGAGGAAGTGGTCGCACAAGCTCTCGTGAACGAAGGTGCCCAGTGGCTGAAGCTGGGCAGACCCGAGCGCGCGATCACCGCTTACCGGACTGTTGTCGATGCTCACACCGACTCGAGCAAGCCGAGTTTGCGAGCGCTAGTGGCAAAGGCCCTCTTCAACGAAGGGACCGCGCTCGTGGAAGCTGGGAGCCTCAACGAAGCGATTTCGGCCTACAGCCGCGTGATCGACGGCTATCGCGGCGACAGACTGGCGGCTGACGATGTCACGAGCGCGCTTACCAACAAGGCCATCTCGCTGTTGCGACTCGGCCGAAGATCAGAGGCAATCTCCATCTGTGGCGAGATCCGAGAACGACTGGTGGGCTCCACCGACGCCCACTCCTTGTTGATCCTCGAAACGGTGGAGCGCATTGAGCAGGTGCCTATCTTGCCTCCACCGACAGCGTGATCGTGGACGTCTCGACAGGGAGCTCCGTCCACACCCTCAACGCCGCCATCGACACCATGGGCGATCGACTGGCCAGCTGTCCCGAGTCAAGACTCTCGGGCACTCTCGGGCCGGAGTAGGTTTGATTCGCGGCCGCGTTGCTTCTGAAGCCCAGGCCCCTACGGCAGGACGGGCAGCCCCATGGCGTCGGTCCGGATCGGGGTAGCGGCGGCGCCGCCCGGGATCGCCGGCACGTTGGGCGTAACGAGCACGGGAGCACTCGGCAGGGCGGGAGCGGGGGTGGGCGAGGGGCTCGCACTCGGTTCTAGCTCGGGCAGGGGATGATCCGAGCGGGTGATCTTGGCCCTGGCATACTCGCTCCCGAACCAGGCGTCGTAGCCGTCGAGGGTGAGGCGGGCGAGGGTGCGCGCGTCGGGAACGGCGGTCTTGCGCTCGGACACGACCGCCGCTGCGAGCTTGCCATCGAGAACGAACGGGTCCGAGAGGGTGCCGATCGCGGTGCCGAAGAGGGCGGCCCGAACCGACTCGGTTGAGCCGAACTCCGGCTCGGCCCGCCAGCCGGCGTCGGTGGCGAGTGACACGTCGGCGGGGGAGAACTGCCTGGTGTAGGCCGCCAGATCCGGTGCGGGGTCTACCCGGACCTGGCCGAGGGCGACCTTGGATCGATCGTCCAATGTGCCGCCGTATCGGGCTTCAACCAGGAACAGTTCGGGGCCGGCCGAAGTCGAGATGGGGCCGATGACATCGCCAGTGTGGGTCGAGTCGGCGAAGGCAGCCTTACCGGCGTCGGGCGCAAGTTCGCCCTTGGTGTAGAAGCCGAGCTCGCCTGAGGTGCCCGACGCATTCAGTGCCAGCGGTGGTACCATACGTCCATGGACAAGACGACGATCTACCTGCCGACAGACCTCCATTCGGCCGTGAAGCGAGCGGCTCGACGACTGGGCATCTCGGAGGCGGAAGTGATCCGGGACTCGATCCGCAGCGCGGTCGGCGCTGACCGGCCGCGGCCTCATGGCAGCCTGTTCGCAAGCGGTGCCCCTATCGCCCGCCAGGCCGACGACCACCTGACCGGGTTTGGCGAGCGGTGATCGTCGATACGAGCGCGCTCCTGGCGTTCTTCGATACGGACGAGCCGGATCATGCGGCGGTCACGACCATCGTGGAGACCGCAACCGAGCCTCTGGTTGTCTCGCCCTACGTCGTGGCCGAGCTCGACTACCTGGTCGCGTCGCGGCTCGGCGTCTCGGCGAGGCTGGCACTGCTGCGCGAGCTGGCGGGCGGCGCCTGGGATCTGGCCGCCTTCGGCGCCGAGGACCTGGCTAGGGCACGGGCGGTCGTCGAGCGCTACGCCGACCAGTCGATCGGACTCGCCGACGCGTCGAACGTCATCCTTGCCGCGCGCTATCAGACACGAACCGTCGTAACCCTCGATCGGAGGCACTTCGGGGTTCTTCGGCCGATCGACGGCGGCAGCTTCAGCGTCTTGCCGTAGAGCGAGCCGCGAATGCGGTCGGCGAGCCGGTTGGCTGTGAATTGGCATCCTCGCCTGAACCCTGATAACATCCGCCAGGCATTTAGAGAGTTAGGAAAACCCCACTCACACAGAGCTAATCGGAGGATTGTGTGCCGCTCGCGCGGGAAACAAAGGACCAGGTTATTTCGGAGTATGCCGCCAAGGAAGGCGACACGGGCTCCGCAGAGGTGCAGATCGCTCTCTTGACCGAAAGGATCAAGGAGCTTACTGAGCACCTGCGAGCCTTCCCGAAGGACAACCAGTCCCGCCGCGGCCTCCTCAAGCTCNNGGCTCGGACTGCGCCGCTAGCGCACCGCCTTTGTCGCGGGGCGAGACCTCGCGAAGGCATTTCTGCCCCGGCTCGTCCAGGCGAGAACAAGGACACTTTCTTCCTCCTAAGCTCAGGAGGAATAGATACCCGTGTCTCAGACATTCGAGACGCAATTCGCCGGTCGCACACTAACCATCGAGACCGGCAAGATGGCACTGCTTGCGGGCGGCGCCGTCACTGTTCGCTTTGGCGACACCATGGTCCTCGGAACGGCCAACCGGTCGGATCCGCGGCCTGGCCTCGACTTCTTCCCGCTCACGGTTGAGTTCGAAGAGCGCATGTACGCCGCCGGCAAGATCCCGGGCGGCTTCATCAAGCGCGAGTCGCGCCCGTCCGAGCAGGCCATCCTGGCTTGCCGCCTGACGGACCGCCCCATCCGCCCGCTCTTCCCCGAGGGTTACAAGGACGACATCCAGATCGTGATCACGGTCCTCAGCACGGACCAGGAGAACCAGACGGACGTCCTCGGCACGTTCGCGGCGTCGTGCGCGCTGACGATCAGCCCGATCCCGTTCATGGGCCCCATCGGCGCCGTGCGCATCGGCCGCATCGACGGCGAGTTCGTGGTCAATCCCACGATCAGCGACCTCGAACGGTCCGACATCGACCTGATCGTGTCCGGCACCCGCGACGCCATCATGATGGTCGAGGCCGGCGCCCTGATCGTCCCCGAAGATGTCATGGCCGACGCCATCCTGTTCGGCCACAAGGCCCTTCAGCCGCTGATCGACATCCAGGAAGAGATGCGCGCCGCCCTTGGCAAGGCCAAGATCGTCGGCTACCTCGAGCCCGGCACCGGCTCCGTTCTTGAGTTCGTCAAGAAGGTCAGCGAGCGCGGCTCCGAGTTCGTCGTCGTCGACACCGAGACGACCGGTCGCGATCCCAAGGTCGCGGACCTGATCGAGATCGGCGCCGTTCGCGTTCGCGACGGCCAGGTCGTCGACAAGTTCTCCACGTTTGTGAACCCCGGCCGCGACATCTACGGCGCGCAGATGCACGGCATCACCAACGCCGAGGTCGCCGGTGCCCCTGTTGCCAAGGAAGCGGCCCAGAAGCTGCTGGCCTTCGTCGCTGGCGCCCCGATCGTGGGCCACAGCGTCGGCTTCGATATTGGCTTCCTGGACGTGGCGCTTGGTGAGAGCGGCAAGTTCATCGAAGGCGGCTACTTCGATACTCTCGTGATCGCTCGCGAGGCCTATCCGGACCTCGAGTCCTACAAGCTCGGTGACGTGGCCAAGTTCTTCGGCATCACCGTCGAGACCGTTCACCGCGGCCTTGCCGACGCCGAGACTACCGCGGCCATTCTGGCCAAGTTCGGCGAGGACCTCCCGAACCGGATCCAGAACCTGATGGACGCGATCTCCATCTCGATCCGTGCCAACCGCAAGGAAGGCGAGGATCCGGCCGGTCTGCTCGACGCGGCGCGTCGTCAGGGCCGTGTCAGCAAGAGCCTCTTCCAGCTCGTCCAGAAGAAGACCACCCGCAAGGTTGTCCTCGACGAAGGCATCCGCATGGATGGCCGTGGCGTCGACGAGATCCGCCAGATCTCCGTGGAAGTCGGCGTCCTGCCGCGTGCCCACGGCTCCGGCCTCTTCACCCGCGGCCAGACTCAGGCGCTGACCGTCGCCACGCTCGGCCCCAACTCGGACGTCCAGCGCATCGACACGATCAGCCCGGAGACCGAGAAGCGGTACCTNNGAACAAGCCGATGCGCGGCCCCGGTCGCCGGGAGATCGGCCACGGCCACCTCGCCGAGCGAGCGCTGCTGCCGGTTCTGCCGTCCGAGGAAGAGTTCCCGTACGTCATCCGCCTCGTCAGCGAGTGCGTGACGTCCAACGGCTCAACCTCGATGGCCTCCACCTGCGGCTCGAGCCTGGCGCTCATGGACGCCGGTGTGCCGATCAAGGCGGCCGTCGGCGGCGCCGCGATGGGCCTCATCACCGAGCCGGACGGGAAGTTCGTCGTCTTGACGGACATCCTCGGCAAGGAAGACGCCTTCGGCGACATGGACTTCAAGGTGACCGGCACCCGCGAGGGCGTCACGGCACTTCAGATGGACATCAAGGTCAAGGGCATCAGCGAGGCGATCATCCGCCAGGGCCTGGCCAAGGCGCACGACGCCCGAATGGCCATCCTGGACAAGATGGACGCGGTCATCTCGAGCAGCCGCACCGAGATGAGCAATTTCGCGCCGCGCATCATCACCATCAAGATCAACCCCGAGAAGATCCGCGACATCATCGGCAAGGGCGGCTCCGTGATCCGCAAGATCCAGGAGGAAACCGGAACCGAGATCAACGTCGAGGACGACGGCACGGTCCAGATCGCGGCAGTGTCGGGGGAGAACTCCCGCAAGGCCGTCCAGTGGATCGAGTCGCTGACCCGCGACGTAGAGGTCGGCGGGCTCTACCTGGGCAAGGTCACCCGGATCATGGGTTTCGGCTGCTTCGTCGAGATCCTGNNCGTTGAGGACGTGGTTTCGGTCGGTGACGAGGTCATGGTCGTGGTCGTCGAGATCGACCGCCAGGGCCGCATCAACCTGTCCCGCAAGGCCGCCATGCAGCGCCACCTGGCCCGCAACGGCGAAGAGTAGTCACTATGCAGATTGGGCCGGCCGGCGACGGTCGGCCCTTTCTCTTTCCTGCATAGGCGCCTGCATAGGCGGCATCTATATGCACGCTTCCGGGGGTCGCCGGCGGGTCGCTGGTATACTTTGGCGGTGTCCGTGAACTCAACCAGTCTGAGTGGAGCCATGTCCGTAGAACCCCGCCCGTTGACCGTCGCGGTCGTCGGCGCCACCGGCGTCGTCGGTCGGACGATGATCCGGGTCCTGTCCGAGCGGCACTTCCCGGTCGGCGAGCTTCGCCTGCTCGCCTCGGGTCGGTCGGCCGGCTCTACCGTGAGCGCGGACGGCCGGACCCTGACGGTGGGGGAGGCGACCCCCGAGGCATTCGAGGGCGTGGACATCGCTCTCTTCTCGGCCGGTGGCGACGTGTCGCGCCAGCTCGCGCCCGAGGCTGCGGCCCGCGGTGCCACGGTCATCGACAACTCCAATGCATGGCGCATGGAATCCAACGTGCCTCTCATCGTCAGCCAGGTCAATCCGCAGGACGCGGAGTGGCATGAGGGCATCATCGCCAACCCCAACTGCTCCACCATGCAGCTCGTTCCGCTGCTGATGGCCCTTCGCGACGCGGTGGGGCTGGAGCGGGTCGTGGTGGATACGTACCAGGCCGTCTCCGGCACGGGTGCCGAGGCGCTGGCGGAGCTCGAGGCGCAGATCCGCGCTCACGTCGCCGGAGAGCCCAAAGTGGCCACCGTCTACCCGCACCCGATCGCCTTCAACGCGCTGCCCGAGATAGACGTCTTCCTCGAGAACGGGTACACCCGCGAGGAGTGGAAGGTCGTCACTGAGAGCCGCAAGATCCTGCACCTGCCGGACCTGCGGGTCTCGTGTACGGCCGTCCGGATCCCCGTGTTCGTGAGCCATTCCGAGGCGGTCCATGTGGAAACGACCAGGGCCATCTCCCCGGACGAAGCCCGGCTCGCTTTTGCGAAGGTGCCAGGGGTCATCGTGATGGACGATCCGGCTGCGCACGTCTATCCGCTCGCCACGATGGCCGCCGGCAAGGACGAGATCTTCGTCGGCCGGGTCCGGACCGATCCGTCGGTAGAGCGCGGTCTGGCCTTCTGGGTCGTCAGCGACAACCTGCGCAAGGGCGCCGCCACGAATGCCGTCGAGATTGCCGAGATGCTCGTCGCGCGTGGCTGGGTCAAGGCGCGCTCCCGCCGCGAGTCCTCCGGCGGGGTTGGGGAAGCATCGTGATCGAAGTCGAGCGCCGGGCGGCGCTCGACGCCATCGGGGCGGAGGTTGCGACCTGCACCCGGTGTCGCCTGCATCAGACTCGGACGAAGTCCGTTCCCGGGGAAGGCACCGCCGCCACCGAAGTCATGCTCGTGGGTGAAGGGCCGGGCTTCAACGAGGACCGCCAGGGCAGGCCGTTCGTGGGCCAGGCCGGGACGCTGCTCGGTGAGCTGCTCGGCGCCATCGGCTGGTCACGCGAGGAAGTCTTCATCACCAATGTGGTCAAGTGCCGCCCGCCGGAGAATCGAGATCCGGAGCCGGACGAGATAGCCGCTTGCGGACCATTCCTGACGCGGCAGCTCGCGGCGCTCGATCCCGCGCTCGTGGTCACGCTCGGCCGCTTCTCCATGGCCCGCTTCAACCCGGGGGCGCGGATCGGCCAGGTCCACGGCACCTTCAAGGCGGCCGATCCTGAGTCCGGCGCCCCCAACGCCCTCACCTTTTCGATGTACCACCCGGCCGCCGCCCTTCACCAGGGGTCGCTCAAGGCCACTCTCTTCCACGACATGGAGGGAGTGCCCGCCGCACTGCTGGAAGCTCGTCGGTTGCGATCGTCCGCGTCCGGCGCTCCCGAGACGGCGGAGACGCCCGCCACGGCCGAGACGCCCGAAATGCGCGTCGAGTCGATCGCACAGGCGACACCGGAACTTCCCGGGCAGGGCTCCGTCGGGCCGGCCGCGATGGCTGCCGAATCCGACCCCACGGACCAGCTCGACCTCTTCTAGGATGAACATGAATTCAAGGTTCCGCTACGTGAGCATCGATGCCTGAGAACTTGTCTGACAATCAGGTTCCGCTCCGGATCATTCCCCTCGGCGGAGTAGGGGAAATCGGCAAGAACATGTACGTCTTCGAGTACGGGGACGACATCGTCGTTGTCGACTGTGGCTTGATGTTCCCCGACGAGGCGATGTTCGGCATCGACCTCATCATTCCCGACGTCACCTACCTGCGCGAAAACCAGGCCAAGGTCAAGGCCTTCCTGATCACGCACGGCCATGAGGATCATGTCGGCGGGTTGCCGTTCATCCTGCCGTACTTCCCGGGCGTGCCGGTCTACGCCTCGACGCTGGCCCGCGGCCTTCTGGGGATCAAGATCAAGGAGCACAGGCTCCACAACAACCCGCTGCTGCCGCTCGATCCGGGCGACAGTCTCGAGATCGGGCCGTTCCGGATAGAGGCCTTCCGGATCAGCCACTCCATCCCGGACGCGATGGGGATGGCGATCCACACGCCCGTCGGCACGGTGGTGACGACCGGCGACTTCAAGTTCGACCACACGCCGATCGACGGCCGGCGGTCGGATTTCGCGGTTCTCTCCAAGCTCGGAGAGGGCGGCGTGATCTGCCTCTTGTCGGACTCCACCGGCGCCGAAAAGCCCGGCTACACGCTCTCCGAGCGGACCGTCGGCGAGACATTCCGCGAAATCATGGAGCCGCTCGACGGCCGGGTGATCGTCGCCACCTTCGCCAGCAACATCAACCGGATCCAGCAGGTCATCGATGCCGCCGCAACCTTCGATCGCAAGGTCGCGGTCATCGGCCGATCGATGGAGCAGAACTTCCGCATCGCGACCGATCTCGGCTACCTCACGCATGCGCCAGGCCAGGTCGTGGCCAAGGACCAGATCGGCTCGCACGAGAAGATCGTGATCGCCACGACCGGCTCGCAGGGAGAGCCGATGGCCGGCCTCGCCCGCATGGCCAACCGCGACCACCGTTTCGTGGAGATCCAGGCCGGGGACACGGTCATCGTCAGCGCCAGCCCNNGCCGGGGCCAACGTCTACTACCACTCGGTCAAGCATGTCCACGTTTCCGGACACGCCAGCCAGGAAGAGCTCAAGTTGATGCTCGGGCTGACGCAGCCCAAGTACTTCATCCCGATCCACGGCGAATTCCGGATGCTGGTTCAGCACGGCCGCCTGGCCATCGAGACGGGCCTCCCCCCCGAGAACGTCTTCATCATCGAGAACGGCCAGCCCATCGAGTTCTATCCCGACGG
>PMIE01000138.1:12163-16175 GCA_003156975.1 Chloroflexota bacterium
CGCGGCAACGAGCACGATCCGCTGATGGAAGGCGCCGTGGAGCGGATGATGGCCGCCATCGAAGGCCAGGGCGACCGGACCAGCGAGGTTGGGTTGCTCAAGAGCCAGATCAAGGACGAGATCTCACGTTTCCTGTACGAGCAGACGCATCGGCGACCGCTCGTCTTCCCGGTGGTAGTGGAGGTCTAGATGCCCGCCCGAACCTCCGCTGCCTCGAGCCGCTCGACATCCGGCCGGGCTACCCGCGCGACGCCGCCATCCCGGCGCAGGCGCTCGGGCCGGAAATGGACGGTCAACGGCGAGATCGTCCGCATCGTCCTCGGAACGATGATGCTGATCCTCGGCGTCATGCTGCTGATCGGTCTCTTCATGCCGGGCGGTGGAGCGCTCACCGACTTCATCAGGAACATCGTCGCGCCCTGGTTCGGCACCATGCGCTGGCTTCTGCCGTTCATGCTGCTGCTGCTCGGCTACTACCTCTATCGGGCCCAGAACGACAACTCCGACTGGGAACTGACACTGTTCGGGAGCGCCGTTTCCTACGTGGCGCTCCTGGGTGTCGTCGGCGTGATAACTGCCCACGACGCTCGGCCCAGGGGCGGCAGCATCGGCAAGGCCATGGCCGAGTTCCTCTCGCCGCTCATCTCGGCCCCCGGCACAGGCGTGATCCTCGGCATCCTCATGATCGCCGGACTGCTGCTGGCACTCGACATGTCGCTGCCGTCGGTCATGGCGCCTCTTGGGCGACTGACAACGCGCGCGATCAATTCGCTCTTCCGGCCCGCGCCGGAGGTTGCCGCCACGGCCGGGCAACCCGCCACGGCCAGGGCCGAGCGGCCTGAGAAGACCGCGAGAGACGTTGCGCCGGTCGAGGCTCGACGTCCGGGCGACGACCGCACGCCTCTGATCCCGATTGCCATTCCCAACCCGGGACCCACATCCCTGACATTCGCGCCGCAAATTGCGGCCGGGGTCACGTCTCGCGACGGGGGACCGCTCCACGAGAACGGAATGCCTCGCAAGTTTCCGGCGGGGGACTCGACCGGGCGCGAGGGCGCATCCGTTCGCGACGGCGCCACGATTCGCGGGCCGCGGCCGGGGCTCGATGCCCCGGCGCAGAGCAAGCTCGGCGGCTCCGTGGCCACGGTCGAGAAGCCGCACCCGGAATACCACCTGCCGCCGCTGGCCCTGCTGGACAACGTCGCGCCGCGCATCGGCGACAGTGGCATGGACCACGAGCGCAATGCGGCGATCATCTCCGCCAAGCTTGCGAGCTTCGGCATTCCGGCCCGGGTTGTCGCCTGGAACGCCGGGCCGGTGGTGACGCAATACGAGGTCGAGCCGTCTCCGGAGATCAAGGTCAGCCGCATCGAGGCCCTCACCGACGACCTGTCGATGGCCCTGGCGGCGCGCTCGATCAGGATCGAGGCGCCGATCCCCGGCAAGAGCGTCCTCGGCATCGAGATCCCCAACAAGGACTTCAACATCGTCGCGCTCCGGCGAATCCTGGAGGAGGTGGACCTTCGAGCCGCCTCCAAGCTGACCTTCGCCCTCGGACGCGACGTCGCCGGCCATGCGCGGGCGACGGACCTGGCCAAGATGCCGCACCTGTTGATCGCGGGAGCCACAGGCTCCGGCAAGAGCGTCATGGTCAACGCCCTGATCTCGAGCCTGTTGTGCAATGCCACACCGGACGAGGTTCGGATGGTCCTGGTGGACCTGAAGCGTGTGGAACTCTCCGCCTACAACGGCCTGCCGCACCTGATGGTGCCGGTCATCACGGAACCTGAGCGAGCCAAGGCAGCCCTGAAGTGGGCCGTGACTGAGATGGAGAATCGCTACCGCCGGTTTGCCGGAGCCAATGCCCGCAATCTGGCCGGGTTCAACGAGGGCCGGGCGGATCCGGTCGACCGCCTGCCGTACATCGTCATCATCATCGACGAGCTGGCCGACCTGATGATGCGCGAAGGCAAGAACATCGAGGAACCGATCGTTCGACTGGCTCAGAAGGCCCGGGCCACCGGCATCCACCTGGTGCTTGCTACTCAGCGGCCGTCGGTCAACGTGGTCACCGGCCTGATCAAGGCTAACTTCCCGAGCCGCATTGCCTTCGCCATGGCGTCGCAGATCGACTCGCGAACGATCCTGGACATGCCCGGCGCAGAGGACCTGATCGGTCGCGGCGACATGCTCTTCCAGCCTGCGGACGTGCCTCGGCCGATCCGCTTGCAGGGTGTCTACGTCTCGGACAAGGAGATCGCCAACATCTGCGAGCACTGGCGATCCGAGGCCGAACCTCACTACGACCTGGGCATAATCGAGACCGGCGAAGACACGGAACACACCGACGAAGTCGTCGACGACGATGCGGATCGGTTGATGCTGGATGCCGTTGGGGTGATCCAGGAGTACGATCGTGCATCTGCGTCGCTGCTCCAGCGACGTCTAAAGGTTGGATACGCACGAGCTGCCCGCATCATCGATCAGCTCGAAGCTCGCGGGTACATCGGACCCTTCGACGGGTCGAACGCGCGTCAAGTACTGCGCCGTGATGCTACGCCGCCGACTCAATCGATCGGATACGGCGAGGATGACGAATGACGAGTTCAAAGCCAACGACACGTCCGGCACGCCGCGGCCTGGGCAACAGGGGTAGCGCGTCGAGCCTGAGCGGTCGGTCGGCTGTGGGGGAGAAGCTTCGCGACGCCAGGGAAACCAGAGGCGTGGACCTGTTCAGGGTCGAGCGCGACACGAAGATCAGATCGAAGTACCTGGCCGCGCTTGAGGAAGGCGATTTCACCGATCTTCCCGGCGATGTTTATGCGCGTGGCTTCCTGCGGAACTACGCGACATACCTGGGCCTGGACCCCGACGAGTTGGAAGACGAGTGGCGTGAGGAAGCGGGCCACGCCGAGCCGGTCAGGCCCATGATCTCCGGTCCCCAGCCGCTGACGATGCGCCGCAAGATCGTGTTTCAGCAGAGTCACGTCGTCATCGGCCTGGTTCTGGTCATCGTTCTGGTTGTGGCCAGCTACTTCGGCTTCCAGCTGACGCGATATCTCTCCTATCCAACGATCGCGGTTGCGTCGGCGGGCGCCTCGCCGGTGATGGTCGGCATCGGGGATACCAGCTACGTATTGACGGGCGTGGCAACTCCAAACACCACTGTTCTCATCTCCTGGAACGGCCAGGAGCCCAAGGTCGTCGTCGCCGACGACGCCGGCCGCTGGACTTTCCACGCGATCCTCGCGGCCGGCAGCAACCAGTTCGACATCACCGCCAAGAACCTGGACACCAACCACGCCAGCAAGGCGGTGAGGATCATCGTCTTCGTGCCTTCGGCGACGTCGACTCCGGCGCTTCCATCAGTTGCGTTCGTCACGCCCGCAGACGGGGCAGCGATCACCGCCGGAAATGTTGCGGTGAGTGGCATCAGCAATCTCGTGACTTCGGTCGTGCTGACGGCAACGAAGCTGGGAGCTCCGCTGGCCGCCGGCGCCACGACTCCTCCAGAGCCGGCACCGGGGACATCTACGCCTCCCGGGTTGGCTTTCAGCACCATGTCCACTACTGCGGGTGCGGACGGAACCTTCGCCTTCGCGGTGCCGATGCAGCCGGGCTTGTGGCGGTTGAGCATGGTCGGCACTACCTCGACGGGCTCCAAGACGCCGGAAGTCACAAAGACGGTCAGCATCCCGTACAAGGGCGTCAACTTGTCGATCAAGCTCAGCGGCGGAGACACCTTCGTGAAGGTCTGGCGAGACGGCATACAGACGGACAAGGGCGTCGTCCGACACAACGGCTGGTCACTCGCGGTGTCTGCGAACAGATCGGTGTGTATCAGGTCCCAGAGCTTGGGCCGCCTCTACGTCACAGCCAACGGCACTTCCTACAGTCCCGTCGGCGCCTATGTCAGAGGCACCCATGCGATGTTCGACGCGAGTGGCCCGCACGCCGTCTCGACATGCGGGTGATTCGACATTGGAGAGCGAGCCGCTGGCCCGATTGGTTG
>PMIE01000039.1 GCA_003156975.1 Chloroflexota bacterium
CCGCCCCTCGCGCCCGTCGCGCCCCTGCAATACCCGGACTTGCCTAATGATCACCACGTTCGCATTGGACCAGGATCCCCGTGGGCGGGCGACTCGAACTGCCTGTCCGCGGCGCGATTCCGGCCCGAAAGGCTCCGTTCCGCCCACTTCTGGAGACCCAAGCGCCTGTTGCCGAACCTTGACACGGCGTAGCGGGTTCCGGTGTTGGCCTCGGTCTCGCCTAATGTGATTCTGGTGAGCATTAGGAAATTCCCCGGCGCTCGACGCGCGCCCAGCGCCGCCCATTCGGCCCAACGCGGCATTTCCGCATGCCGGGGAGCCCGACCGGCAACCTGGCCGAGTGGCGGGCTCTTCCTCCAAGCCCCGGCCATCCCGGCGTGCTACCGTTCCGGCGAACGCGTGGAGCCGGAAATGCCGGCGTACGGAGGGAGGGTTCGCATGGCACTCGACGCAGGGGCTTCGACGATCACGGCCGCGACGGCCGCGACGGCCGCGACGGCCGCGACGGCCGCGCTGGCCGCGCACGGGTTGAGCAAGCGATTCAAGAAGAAGGTCGCGCTGGACGCGGTCGATTTGATTGTTCCGTCGGGCAGCGTCACCGCGCTCGTCGGGCCGAACGGCGCCGGCAAGACGACCCTGATCCGCGTCTGCATGGCCTTCGAGCGGCCCAACTCGGGGTGCGTCGAGGTCGACGGCGTGGACCCTTGGAAGCACCGCACCGATGCCCTCCGGCGCGTCGGCTATGTGCCGCAGACGCCGGCGGTCTACCGCGGTCTGAGCGTCGAGGATCACCTGGCCATGGCCCGCAGCCTGCATCCCGTATTCGATGCCGACCACGCCAGACGGCGCCTGGACCAGCTCGGGATCCCGCTCGACCAGCGCGCCGACACGCTTTCCGGCGGCCAGGCGGCGCAACTCGGTCTGGCGATCGCTCTCGGCACGAGGGCCAAGATCCTGCTGCTCGACGAGCCGCTCGCGAACCTCGATCCGCTCGCCCGGCGCGAGTTCATCCAGGTCTTGCTGGACGCGGTCCGCTCCGAAGGTTCCACCGCCCTGCTCTCCTCGCACATCGTCACCGATGTCGAGGACGCCTGCGATCGGCTGGTCATCCTGGGCGGCGGCAAGGTCCGGCTCGACTGCCCGCTCGAGGAGGCGCGGCACACCCATCGTCTGACGGAGGCCGACTCGCCGCCCCCGGGCGCCACCGCCGTCGGCTCATTCCTCGGCAAGGGCGGGCAGAAGGTCATGATGCTCTGGCGCCTCGACCCGGCGGCGGCTGCCGCGGTCGTCGGTACGTCCGGCGCCGGCTCCGAGCCGGCCAGCCTCGAAGACGTGGTGCTCGGCTACCTCGCCGCGGGGCGAGGGACGGCCGGGCTGCAGCTCAACTGAGGGGGACGACGATGCTCACCCGAATCTGGCTCACATACAAGCAGCACCGCTTCGAGACGATCGCCATCGCCGTCGTATGCCTGGGTGTCGCGGTCGCGGCCTTCATCGAAGCATGGCGACTCAACTCGCTGAACGTCCCATGGCATTGCTTCCAGACCTGGCAGGGCGGGGGATACAACGGCGGCCCGATACCGGACGCGGCGCAGCTTCGTTGCAACGAGCTGGTCCAGTCCTATCAAAACCTGCAGCAGAGCACCGACGTGAGCATCGTTCGGATGTTGCTGATTTTCGTACCTCTCATTGCCGGCATCATCCTGGGCGCGCCGCTCGTGGCCAGGGAGATCGAGCAGGGAACGGCACCACTGTCATGGTCCCTGTCCGGGTCCCGGCGCCGATGGCTCCTGGGCAAGATCCTGGCAGGTTTACTGCTCATCGTGCCGCTGATGCTGGCGCTGGGGCTGGCCTCGGACGTTCTTCAGGGCGCCATGTCGCCGCACCTCCACACTCACGCCGCGTTCGAGAACTATGCCGGGCGCGGGGTCATCGTCGTCTTCTGGGCTCTGGCCGCCTACGCCGGGACGCTCGCCCTCGGGACGATCCTGGGCCGGACGATGCCCGCCGTCGTCCTGGCGCTCGTGATCTGCTTCTTCGTGCGAACCACGTGGGAACCGGGCATGAACCACTTCGTTCTGACGCCGTTGGCCACGAAGCAGGCCGACCAGGTTTCTATGTCGAACTACTACTCGGGCATGGTCGACATGTCCCTGTACCAGAAGGTCTATCTCGACGGCAAGGAAATCTCCAACGACGAGGCCAACGCCTGGTACATGCAGCACCAGGGGCCGGTGGTGGAAACCACGCCCGATCCGGCCGGCTCGATGCCGCCGGCCGCGACCGCTTCGGATGGGAGCGGCCTAATCGTCGCGCAGCCCCCCGCGATCCCGCCGAGTGAATTCCCCCAGTACGTCACCTTCGGCATCCCGGGGTCGATGTACTGGCAGGTCGTCGGCTTCGAGTCGGGCGTGCTGCTGCTCGGGGCGCTTTTGTGTAGCGCGATCGCCTTCGTCTGGGTGGATCGGCGCCGGCCGTATTAGCCGGGGCGGAGCCGAGCGGGGCGGCGCGGGGCGGGCGGCCCGGCCGGGCTCAGCGAGGCCTAGCCGCGAGGCGGGCCGGCGTCGATCCGGCGGCGGAGTTGGGCGAGCGAGCCGTGCTGCGGGTTGATCCGCTCGGTCCACCACGTGGCGCCGGCTTCGGCGAACTCATGCACGGTGCCCGCGGCGGCGGTTGGGTCGTCGGCGGGGGTGGAGCCCGCGACCATGACGTCGTAGGGCGGCGCCGTCGGGCTTTCGCCAAGGCGGGCGGGTAGCCCCGCGCCGGCGGGAAGCCCCGCGGCGGCGCGCTCCTCGGCGATCATCGCGCACACGCCACGAATGTCATCCGGTGACATGTGCCGGCTGGTGCCATCCTCGGCGCGGCGAAGCGGCCACACGCCGTCCCATCGGGCGGCCCGCCGGAAGGGCGCACGAATCGGCCAGGTTGCGGCCAGCCAGATCGGCAGTCGCGGGCGCTGCACCGGTCCGGGCAGGAACTCGACCTCATCGAGCGTGTAGTGCTCGCCCCGGAAGCTGAACGGCCGCGCTCCGAACAGGCCGTCGATGATCGCCAGCCCTTCGTCCAGCTTGCCCGCTCGGATGTGGAGGTCCGCCTCTTCGCCGAACGCGGTGAACTCGCGCAGCGGGGCGCCGTTGCCAACTCCCAGGGTGAAGCGCCCGCCCGACAGAACGTCGAGTGTGACCGCCTCGCGAGCCACGAGCCATGGCCGGCGGCGCGGGATCGGCGTGACCATGGGGCCGAGCCGCACGCGAGTTGTCGCCAGGGCGATGATCGCCAGCAGGATCGACGGGTCCGAGTACGGTACGCCGGCATCGCGCTGAACGTGGTCCCAGACCCAGACCGCGTCCCAGCCGGCCGCCTCGGCGTCGCGGGCGATCTGCTCCGTGAGCCGCGGATCGGCGAAATCGCCGAAGTTGGGGATGTCGATGGCGTAGCGCATTGGCTGATGCTAGCGGCCCGCGGCGAAGAGGGTGCGGGGGCGGGGGCTAGTGGCGTATCAGCCGTGGGGCCGCTGCGGCGCCTACTGCTTGACCAGCTCGGCCGAGGCGAGGGGTTTGAAGTCGGTACCTTCGCCGCCCGCGATCAGGACGCTGCCGTCCGGTAGGAGCGTGGCAGTCTGGCCCGCGCGGGCCATCTGCATCGAGCCAGTGCTGACCTGTCGACTGGAGGGGTCATACAGCAAGGCTATGTTTGTGCTTACAGATCCTCCAGCTGGGTCGGGGACGAGCGCACCGCCTTCGAACAGCACGCGGCCATCCGGCAGCAGCGTGGCGGTTGGATAGATCCATTCACCACCAGGCGAGATGAAGCCGGCGTCAGCGCAGGTGCCGGTCGCGGGGTCGTATGTCTCCAGATACCCGCTCTCGAACAGGAGGACACGGCCGTTCTTGAGAAGCGTCGCTGTATGCACCGTTTCTCGAGCGATCACCTTACCGTCTTCGTACTTGGCCGATGGCGTACCAGGCGGAAGAACGATCGAGATCGTAGCGAACTTGCCTGACGCCTCGTCGTATAGCTGAGGGGAGCCCTCCCCCGTGGTCACCAGGACCTTGCCATTGGGCAGGACCGTCGCGGTGTTGGGCGTACTGGAGCCGGTACCCGTACCAGAGCTGGTGAACTTTCCGGTCGCCGGATCAAATAGCTCGACGTCGGGGCCAAAGTCTGCCATTAGGACCTTGCCATCGGGCAGTAGGACTGCGGCGTCGTCGCGGTCTGAAATAGTCATTGATCCGGTGCGGGTGAACTTGCCTGTGGCGGGGTCGTAGATATCGGCCGACGCGAGGTTCTCCGTGGCCTCGTTTGCCACGTTGGTGCAGTGCTTGGGGTCCGAGCAGCCATCGCCACCTGCGATCAGGACCCGGCCGTCCGACAGAAGGATGGCCGTAGCGTCGGCTCGAGCTGCAGTCATAGAGCCGGTGCTGGTGAACTTGCCGGTTGCGGGGTTATAGATCTCGGCCGACGCGTAGAAGGTAATGCCCATCTCGTGGGTATCCTCTCCCCCGGCGATGAGAACTCTGCCGTTCTTGAGCAGCGTGGCTGTGGCGTCGGTGCGAGCGGTGTGCATGCTGCCGGTCGCCACGAACGTGAGCGGTCGCGATGTGGGGCTTGGCGAGGGAGTGAGCGTGGGCGTCGTGGAGGTCGGACTGGCGATCGCCGACGTCGTGGCGCTCGGGGGCGTCGAGGATCCAGTCGGGCCGCTCGGGCTGCTAGGGGTGCCGGCGCAGCCGGCCAATCCGACGATCGCCACAGCGCCCGCAATAGTGAACCGCCACTGCGCCCGGTTACCCGTCTTCTTCATGCCCATTCCCCCTCTCCTGTGACTCCCGCAGAACATGCGCCATCAGACTACCGCAGTCGATTGCTCGCCTCTCGCCACGCGCGCCCGGCGGCGCCATCATTCGGCGATGACCCGCAGCCGCCTTTGCATCCTCCACGTGGACCTCGACGCGTTCTTCGCGGCGGTGGAGCAGCGCGATCATCCGGAGCTGCGCGGCAAGCCGGTGATCATCGGCGGCGATGCGCATTCGCGCGGCGTCGTGAGCACATGCAGCTACGAAGCGCGCAAGTTCGGCGTCCATTCGGCCATGCCGACGCGGACCGCATTCCAGCTCTGTCCGCAGGGGATCTTCCTGCCGGTGGACGGCGCCAAGTACCAGCGCGTCAGCCGCGAGGTCATGACCGTGCTGCGTCGGTTTACGCCGGCAGTCGAGCAGGTCTCGATCGACGAGGCCTTCCTTGACGTCGCCGGCTCGGAGGCTCTATTCGGGACCGCGCCGGAGATCGCCCGCCGGATCAAGCGCGAGGTCGTCGAGGCGACCGGGCTCACGGTTTCGGTCGGGGTCGCGACCAACAAGCTCATCGCCAAAGTCGGGTCGGACCTGCGCAAGCCGGACGGGCTCGTGATCGTGGAGCCCGGGCAGGAGGCCGCCTTCCTCGCCCCGCTCGAAATCCGGCGGCTGTGGGGGATCGGGCCGAAGACCGCCGAGCGTCTGCACGGCCTGGGCGTTTCGACGATCGGCGAGCTGGCGGCACTGCCCGCGGAGACGCTGGCGCGCGCCCTCGGCGATCACGGCGCCACGCTGCACGACCGGGCGCTGGGGATTGACACCGATCCGGTCACCGGTGGCGGCGAGGCGGCCAAGTCCGTCAGCCACGAGACGACATTCGCGGTCGACGTGACGGATCCGGCCGAAATCGAACGCACGCTGCTGGCGCTGACCGAGGGGGTTTCCGCTCGGCTGCGGGCGGGTGGCATCCGGGCGGGCACCGTGGCAGTGAAGATCCGCGACTCGCAGTTCCGGACGATCACGCGGCAGAAGCACCTGCCGGAGCCCTCCGACCTCACCGACACTATCTGGCGGGCGGCGGTCGATCTGGCACGGCCGGAGGTGCGCGGCAAGAAGATCAGGCTGCTGGGAGTGTCGGCGACTCAGCTGGGCGCGCCGGAGCAGATCGGCATGTTCGAGGTCGTCGACGCGAAGCAACGGCGAGTCGTCGACGCCACCGACGCCGTTCGGCGCCGCTACGGAGACGCCGCCGTCACGCGCGCGAGCTTGCTCCACCGGGGATTGCCCGCGCCCTTTGAGCGCGATCCCGCCTCGGCCGTGGAGGGGCGGATCGGCGTCCCGAAGCTCGAGGACGAGGTGGAGTAGGGACGCCGGTGGCGCGGCGGAGCGGCGCGGCGGCGGCCGAGTGGCGGCCCGAGCCGTGGCCGGGCCTCGGCGCCGCGTCCGGAATTTCCCAATGCTCACCAGGATTACCTACGGCAAGAGATCGGCGGTCGCGTGGCTCGGAAGCGAGCCTGAAGTGGCCATTCGGCCGTCCCCAATGCCCGAAACGCGGCCTCCACGACCTTCCTGGGCGTTCCCGCGCCCAGGAAACTCGGTCGTCCGTGGCGCAGACGCGGGCGGTTGTCGCCGAATGTCAATGTGATGAGCATTAGGAAAGAACGGGGGGCTTTCGACTCGATGATCCCCCAGTGGCCCGCCGGACGGCCGAAACCGGGCGATCGGACGGAAAGCGCGGCGCCGGATTGCCGCGTGCCGTTCTCATGTGAATCCGGGAAGAATCGGGCGGGCGGCAGCCGAGCGAATCGGGCGGGCGGCAGCCGAGCGAATCGGGCGGGCGGCAGCCGAGCGAATCGGGCGGGCGGCAGCCGAGCGAATCGCGCGGGCGCGGCTCGCGCGAGCCGGCCGCCAACCGCCGCTACTGCGCCGTCACCCTTCGCGGCTGGAAGATCGCGCTGCCGATCGCCACGACTCCGGCGATGACGAAGAAGACCACGAAGACGTCCATGTGGACGCTGACGAGAGCGCCGCTGCCCGCGACCAGAATGGCGGCCCCGAGGACCACCGAGAACCAGCTGACCGGCAGGCCGGCAGCGACCCGCATGCCGTTCAGGCCCAGCATTGCCGCGCCGACCGCGGCGGCCGACGCATACTCGGTCGTGCCTTTGGGGAGGGCCAAAGCACCGAACAGAAGGAACAGCAATCCCCAGCCGACCGCGTCGAAACGCTCTTCGAGTCCCAGTTTGCCTGGGTTCACGGACTCGCTCACTTCATCTCCTTCGCATACTTGTCTTCGTCGCTTGTCCAACTATCGAAGCACAGGGTCAAAACGAAGGCGCCTACGCGCCGCCGGCGCGAAGGAACCGCTCGACAACGCCGAGGACCTCCGGGTCCACCGAGCAGAAGATGTGCTGGCCCCGGCGCTCGCACTTGATCAGCCCGGCGGTCCGCAGTTCCTTCAGATGATGCGAAACCGTCGAGAGCGACAGGTCGAACTCCTTGGCGATCTCCGAGACGCTGTTGCGGATGTCGGTCTCGGTCTGCCCCGCGTCCTCCCTGCAGAACTCGCGGACGAGCTCGAAGATTGCCAGTCGACTCGGGTCGCCGAGCGCCCGGAAGATCTTCGCCAGGTCCTGGGTGTTTGGTTCAGCGGGCAATTCGACCTCGGATACTTCGATACTCATGAGAGTATCGCAGAGTTGTCAAGACGGACGAGGGTCCGAGTTGCGCCGTCTTGGCTCAGGTGAACTTGGAGCGCCTGGCTTGCTACGTCCACCGCCACCAAACCGAAGATGACCACGCCGATGATCGCCAAACCGACCTTACCCGCGAAGATCCCTGAGACCTGGTCCGCGCGGATTTGCCTAATGCTCACCAGGATTACCTACGGCAAGAGATCGGCGGTCGCGTGGCTCGGAAGCGAGCCTGAAGTGGCCATTCGGCCGTCCCCAACGCCCGAAACGCGGCTTCCACGACCTTCCGGGGCGTTCCCGCGCCCAGGAGCCTCGGTCTCCGCAGCGAAGACGCGGGCGGTTGTCGCCGAATGTCAATGTGATGAGCATTAGGAAAGAACGGGGGCTCGAACCGGGGCCGCATCCGCCCCCGCGGCCCCCTCGGCCTCCGCCCTCGCCGCCGCCTCCTCCGCCTCCGCGTCCAGCAACTGCCGCTTTCGGGCCAGGCCGTATGCGTACCCGTGCAGCGACCCGTCGGCGCCCACCACGCGGTGGCACGGAACCACGACCGCGATCGGGTTCTGGGCGCAGGCGCTGCCGACCGCACGCGCCGCCCCCGGCGCCCCGACGGCCTCGGCGATCTGCCCGTAGGAGCGGGTCTCGCCGGCGGGGATGCGGCGCAGCGCCTCCCAGACGCGCCGCCGGAATGCCGTGGCGTGGACATCCAGAGGGAGCGTGCTCGCCTCGGGGCGCCGCCGGCCGGCGGCCAGGTCGGACACGATCGAGGCGAGGCCGGCGAGAGCGGCGTCGTCGCGCGAAAGCGCCGCATTCGGGAATTCTTCGCGGAGTTCTTCGGCGAGGGTCGCTTCGCTCTCCCCGAGCCGGACGGCGCACAGGCCGCGGTCGGTCGAGGCGACGAGCGCCACGCCATCCGGAATGGGCGTCACGGTCCAGCGGATCGACTCGCCCGAGGCGCCGCCTCGATACCGTCCAGGGGCCATGCCCAGCTCGCCGTTGGCGGCCTCGTAGGCGGCGCTCGACGAGCCGTAGCCGGCGTCGTACATGGCCGCGGTCACGTCCTGGCCGTCCGCGAGTCTGGCGCGCAGGGCTTCCGCGCGGCGGGCGGAAAGCCACGCCCGAGGCGTAACGCCGAGGGTTTCGCGGAACATCTCGCGCAGCCTGCGTTCGGGAAGGCCGAGCTGGCCGGCGAGCTGTCGATCGGTGGGGACGTCGTCTCCATCGGAAAGTGCCTCAGTCAGTCGATCGATCGCCGCCTGGACGGGGTTCGCGGTTGGCGTCCTCGCGCCGCCCGAGTCCCGGTCGGAGCCCCGGTCCGGGTGGCAGCGCAGACACGCTCGAGCACCGAGCGCCACGCCGTCGTCGTAGTTGGCGATCACCCGAACTCGATCGCGGCCGGGCGTCCGCGCCGGGCAGCCCGGGGTGCAGATGATCCCGGTGCTGGCAACAATGAACAGGAACCGGGGCGACGCCTGCCGGCTCGAGATCGCCGCCCATTCGGCGTCCGTCGCCGGTCGGCCTGCTGCCGCGAAGCGCTTCCACTCAGTCATGCGCCCAGCTTATGCGCCGCGCGATGGGCGGGCCTCCAACTTCCGGTTTTGACGCGAAACAATCAGTCCGAAGGCTGTGCCATACAGCTGTCACAGCCAGGACCGACTATCTGTTCGAAACGCAAGAGCAGACGAACTGTCTTGACACCAGAACACCTGTTCGCATATTCTGCGTAGACATCAATAGAACGTCCGTTCATCCGCTCAGTGCCCGAGCGGCCGGCGGCCCAGGAAATGGAAGAGGAGCGTCCTCGATGGCCATCGTCCGCATGGAACCCGTGAATGTACGCGTCAGAGCCGATTGGTTCGATGGCACTCCGCGCGAGATCACCTGGGGCCGGGTCAAGTTGCCCGTAACGCGACTCACCGCCGTTCGCCGCGAGGACTCCGCCTACCGGGTCGAGGTCGGCCCGCGGACCGTGTTCGAGGTCGAGACGCCTGGGGCGAGGCTCGCCCTGGTCTTCCAGCATCGGTCCCGCCGCTGGACCGTGGACGGCGTCGACGATGAAGTGGGGCTCAGCTAGGCACCGCAAGTCGATGTTTGGCCGGCTTTCGCGACGATTCGATCAATTGATGAACGGAAAAGCGATCTTGCTGCCTACAATCGCGGCATGGAACAGACCCCAGCGCCCGATTCGTTCGCGGACCTGACCGTTGCCCAATTCGTACAGCGCCTGTCGACGGCCGAGCCCGTTCCCGGAGGGGGATCGGCGTCGGCGGTCGCGGCGGCACTTGGCGCCTCGCTCATCTCGATGGTGTCTGCGCTCTCGAGGGGAAAGCCCAAGTACGCGGCCCACGAACTGACCCTTTCTCGGTGCGAGGCGGTGGGTCGCGAGCTCGGGGCGGAGTTCCTGCGGCTGGCCGATACCGACGCCGAGGCGTATGCGGGATACTCCGTGGCGCTGAAGCTGCCTCGCGAGACTGAGGACCAGCAGAAGGCTCGAAAGGCCGCGATCCAGAGCGCGGCGAAGGGCGCGGCCGAAGCTCCGTGGGCATGCGTGAAGGCTTGTTCGCGACTCGTGGTTGCGGCAGAGGCGCTCGCCGGGCGCAGCAATGTAAACGCCGCGAGCGATGTCCTGGTCGCGGCGCTTCTCGGCGAAGCGGCGGCGAGGGGCGCGGCCGAGAACGTGCTGATCAACCTGCCGTCCACCGGCGACGAGCAATATGCCGAGTCGATGCGCTGCGCGGTGGACACGACAGTTCACGAAATCGCAGCCGTCGTGGCACGCACTCGAGAGATCGTTCTGTCCGGGCAGTCGCAAGACCCGGAGCACGAGTGAGCGACGCCCGAGACGCGGCGCCGGCAGTCGCCGGACCGCGCCTGCTGACCGGGAGCCCGATCGCGGCTGAGATCCGCGCAGGGCTGACCGAGGATTTCGCGGCCTTCAAGGAGCGCTGGGGCCGCGCCCCGACTCTCGCCATCGTGCTCGTCGGCGCGGATGCGCCGTCGGCCGTGTACCTGCAGCAGATCCTGCGGACCTGCGCGAAGGTAGGCGTCGAAGGGCGGCTCGTCGAGATCGGCGCGGAAGTCACGCCCGATGCGGTCTGCGAGGAGATAGAGCGCCTCAACGCGGACCCGGAGGTCGCCGGAATCATCGTCCAGATGCCGCTGCCGGCCCACATCCCACTGCGCACGGTGATCGACTCGATAGACCCGGCCAAGGACATAGACGGCATCCATCCCCGCAACGCCGGCTTGCTCTCGCTCGGCTACGACGGCTTCCTCCCGGCAACGGCCCAGGCATCGGTCGAGATCCTCAAGCGGTCCGGCATCGAGATCGCCGGCAAGCGCGTGGTCGTGATCGGGCGGTCCAACGTCGTCGGCAAGCCGGCCGCTCTGCTGCTCATGCGTGAGCACGGAACGGTCACGGTGCTGCACTCCAAGACGCGCGACCTGGGCCACCATACCCGTGACGCCGAGATCCTGATCGTGGCGGCGGGCCGGCCCGGCCTGGTTACCGGCGAGATGCTTTCTCCGGGGGTTGTGGTTGTGGACGTGGGCATCAATGTGGTGCCGGACGGCCAGGGCGGCGAGAAGCTGGTGGGCGACGTGGACTTCGAATCGGCAAGGGATGTCGTTGGCGCCATCACACCTGTCCCGGGCGGCGTCGGGCCGCTGACAAACGCACTTTTGCTGAGCCACTTGCTACGAGCCGCCACGGATCAGGCGGAGCGCGCGGCGCGACAGACCGCCGCGGAGGTTGCGAAATGACCGCTGCCAAACCCATGCCAAACAGCCTAAAGGCTGCTCCATGAGCGGCCCGAAACTGCCCAGCAGCCTCGACATCGCCCGCTCCGTCACCCCGCGGCCGATCATCGAGCTCGCCCACGAGCTCGGGCTCCACGACGACGAAGTCGAGCAGTACGGGCCGTACAAGGCCAAGATCAGCCTGGCCGGCATCACACGTCTGGAGTCGGAGGCCGCTGCGAAGGGCAGGCGCGGCAAGTACGTGGTGGTCACAGCCATCACTCCCACGCCGCTCGGCGAAGGCAAGACGACAACCAACATCGGTCTCGTTCAGGGTCTCAACCGGATCGGCCACAAGGCGGCGGTCTGCATCCGCCAGCCATCGCTGGGCCCGGTCTTCGGCATCAAGGGCGGNNCCCGATGGAGGACTTCAACCTCCATCTCACCGGCGACAACCATGCCGTGGGCGCTGCCCACAACCTGCTGGCGGCATTCGTCGATAACTCGCTGACCCACGGCAACCCGCACGGCATCGATCCGTTGGGCGTCCTCTGGCCTCGCGTCGTCGATATCTCGGACCGGGCGATCCGCAAGGTGATCATCGGCCTCGGCGGGCGAGAGAACGGCTATCCGCGCGAGACCGAGTGGGAAATCACCGTCGCCAGCGAGGTCATGGCGATCCTGGCGCTCGCGTCGGATCTGCAGGACCTCCGCAAGCGGCTGGGCCGGACGGTCGTCGCCACCACATTCGACGGCCGCCGCATCACCGCCGAGGACCTCAAGTGCGCCGGCTCGATGACGGTTCTTCTGCGCGACGCAATCAAGCCGAACCTGCTCCAAACGCTCGAAGGCGGACCCGCGTTCGTCCACTGCGGCCCATTCGCCAACATCGCTCACGGCAACAACAGCGTCCTGGCGGACCGCCTCGCGCTCGCGACCACGGAGATCGCCTGCACCGAGGCCGGCTTCGGTGCCGACATGGGGGCCGAGAAGTTCTTCGACATCAAGTGCCGCGAGAGCGGGCTACGGCCCGACGCCGCGGTCATGGTCGCCACGGTCCGAGCGCTCAAGATGCACGGCGGAGTGGGCCGGATCGTGGCCGGCAGGCCGCTGGACCCGGCGCTCGAGCAAGAGAACGTCGAGGCGGTCCGGAAGGGCTCGGCGAACCTCGCCGCCCAGATCGAGAACGTGCGCATCTTCAACGTGCCGGTGGTCGTGGCGATCAACCACTTCCCAACGGACACCGAGGCAGAGGTCGCCGCGATCCGCGAAGTGGCTCTGGCCGCCGGCGCGCGCGACGTGGTTGTGAGCCGCCACTTCTCCGACGGCGGCGCGGGCGCAGAGGATCTGGCTCGGGCCGTATGGGCCGCGGCGGAAGAGGGCGCCCCGGAATTCCGGCTGCTCTATCCCGACGACCTGCCGCTTCGCGAGAAGATCGAGACCGTCGCGGTCCGCATCTACGGCGCCCGCGGCGTCGATGAGCTGCCGGCCGCCACCAAGGCCCTGAAGTTGTACGAGGAGCTTGGCTTCGGCAACCTCCCGGTCTGCATGGCCAAGACCCACCTCTCGCTCAGCCACGACCCGAGCCTCAAGGGCCGTCCCACCGGTTTCCGCGTCCCGATCCGCGAGGTCCGCCTCTCGGCCGGCGCCGGCTTCATCACGCCTCTCCTCGGCGAGATGCGGACCATGCCCGGTCTGCCGTCGCACCCGGCCGGCGAGAACATCGACATTGACTCGGACGGGAATATCGTTGGACTCTTCTAGCGGACCGTCCGAGTTTGCGCCGACGGCAACATCGTCGGGCTGCTCTAGGCGCCGCGAGCGCCACTTCCTATGCTCACGCTGATCCTTACCCGCCACGGTCAGGCTGCCCCAGGCGACGTCATGCTCGGCGGGCAGCTCGACATGTCGCTCACGCCCAACGGACGGCAGGAGGCCGAGGCGCTGGCGCGCCGTCTCGCCGGCGTTCGAATCGACCGCATCATCTCGAGTCCCATGCTGCGCGCAATCGAGACGGCGCAGATGATCGCCACCGGCCGGCCGGTCGAGCTGGATGAGCGGCTGCGCGAGCTCGACTACGGACATTGGGAGGGCCTGACCTACACGGAGATCGAAACCCGCGATCCCGAGCTCCGGGCCCGATGGGAGCACGATCCGGCCGGGACGCATGCGCCGGGCGGGGAATGCGGAGACGACGTCGCGGCCCGAGCGGTGAGCTTCCTCGTCGATCTGATGGAGGCTGAGCTGCCGAGCGCCAACCCTGCGGCCGGCCCCAGCGGCAACCACTCCACCGGCCACCACTCCCCCGACGCAGGTGGCGCGCGCGGCTTGGTCTCGGAGTCGCAAGCGGAAGCCGAGGGCGAGAGCCGCGTTCTGGTCGTCGCGCACGGAACCTACAACCGCATTCTCATGTGCGTGGCCCTGGGCCTGCCGGTCCGCGACTATCGGCGCCGCTTCCTCCAGGACCGCACGAACCTGACGGTGCTCCGCTACGAGCGCGACGACACACCGGACGGCGCCCAGCTGATCCTCGCCAACGACGTCGGCCACCTCCGAAGTCCCGGCGAGGCGCCCTGGGGGTAGCGCGGTGACCCGGCGCCGGCGGACGGGCGAGCGGCCGCGGTCTGTGCCGTTGGATCGGGCTTCTAGTCAGACTTGCATGGCATGAAAGTTGGGCGACTGCATGAGCCCGAACAGCCGCGATGACCGACCGAATCTGGCTCCCGTGAGCGTGACTCGCGCAGCAGAGCCCGCACCGTGGGTCGATATGACCGCCCCCAACCGCCCTAACTCCTGCCCGATTCAAGTTTGACTAGATGGTGACCCGACCGCGCCCGCCGCTCCCGGAACC
>PMIE01000002.1 GCA_003156975.1 Chloroflexota bacterium
GAAGAAGTCGTAGGCCTCCTGCGAATCCGCCGGTTCGATCGCCGGCAGTCCGGCAGCGACGGCGTAGCGCCGGTTGTCCTGCTCGTTCTGCGATGAGGACATGCCGGGGTCGTCCGCACTGACGACGATCAATGCCCCACTCACGCCCGTGTAGGCGGCCGTGAAGAGCGGATCGGCGGCAACGTTGAGCCCTACGTGCTTCATCGTCACGAGCGCCCGCGCACCACCGAAGGCGGCCCCAATGCCAACCTCGAGCGCCACCTTCTCGTTGGGCGCCCACTGGGCCCGCCCGCCCAACTCCGAGAACGCTTCCAGGATCTCCGTGGAGGGAGTGCCCGGATAGCCGGTCCCCAAGACCACGCCCGCATGCAGTGCCGCGAGAGCCACGGCCTCGTCGCCGGATAGAAGCTGTCGTGTCATGCCGCTATTCTCGCCCATTCGCGGCGCCGCGTTGCCCGCGCCGGCTGCCGCGACGGGCCCGGGCCCGACGTGTCGGCGATTCGATTGACAGTGCCCTCCCCGCCGTGCTTGACTCGCCCCAGGGCCGATAGGACTCCGGAAATCCGATCCATCGGCCGAGCGACGCGGGGAGGATCCCATCGTGGATGGCGCCAGTCGGCCGTCTCGTTTCGACCCGGAACCACCGGGCGCTCAAGCTCCCGGACGCCTGACTGTCATCGCCCAGGATCCCTCCGTCAAGATCGACGGCGCGGTTTTGCGCGCGACCGTTTCGATGGCGCCGGAGCGTCTGGAGGCGGGCCCCCGCGGCCCGCGCTTCTGGGTCGTCGATTACGACTCGACCGGCCGGCACCTGATCGCCCCGGCGCCGGACGCGTGGGCCGATGCGATCGCCTCGACGCCGGACGACCGGCTCGGGACGGATCCAGCCGTTCGGGCCCAGAACGTGTACGTCATCGCCGCCCGGACCCTCGACGCCTTCGAGCACGCCCTCGGACGCCGGCTCGGCTGGGGCTTCTCGGGTCATCAGCTCTATCTCGTGCCGGCGGCATTTGCCGAGGCGAACGCGTTCTACGATCCGGACTCGAGCGCGATCCTGTTCGGGTATTTCGAACCAGCCGACATGCCCGGCGGTCCAACGGTGTACTGCTCCCTGTCGCACGACGTGGTCGCGCACGAGACCACCCACGCCATCCTTGACGGCTTGCGGCGGCGCTTCGAGGAGCCGTCGCTGCCGGATCAGGCCGCGTTCCATGAGGCCTTCGCCGATATCGTCGCCCTGACTTCCGTCTTCTCCATGCCCGAAACGGTGCTGGCGCTCGTTCCGGGCGACCCGGTCGGCGGCATGGTGGATGAAGACCAGGTGACCGTAGGGGCGCTCGCGAGAACCGCCCTTCTCGGGCTGGCGGAACAGTTCGGGGCGGCGATCCGCGTCCACGGCGGCGACGCGCTACGCCGCTCGGTGACGCTCGCCGCCGACCCGGGCCTCCTTTCGCAACCGGCCTACCAGGAACCCCATGCACGCGGCGAGATCCTGGTGGCGGCCGTGGCCAACGCGCTCCTCGAGATCTGGACGAAGCGGCTCGTCGATGTCCATGCCAAAGGCACGCCATTGCATCGGACTCGCGTCGCCGACGAAGGGGCCAAGACCGCGGGCAATCTCCTGACGATGTGCATCCGCGCCATCGATTACCTGCCGCCGGTGGACCTTTCCTTCGACGACTTCGCCACCGCGCTGCTGGCCGCCGACGAGGAGGTCGTTCCGGACGACCGACACGACTACCGCGGCACGCTGGAGAAGGCCTTCCGCCGATACGGTATCCGGGAGGCCCGGCCGCAGCACGTCGCAACCTTCGGGCGCAGGGACGCCCCGACGTACCGGTCGATCCACGAGGAGGAGCTGCGCATCCGCCGCGACGAGGTCTTCCGCCTGCTCTGGCAGAACGCGACGCTGCTCGGCATCCCCACCGACTACTACCTGTCGGTCGAGACGGTCACGCCCTGCGCGCGCGTGGCGCCGGACGGCTTCGTCGTGCGAGACGTAGTGACCACGTACATCCAGATGGTCGATGGCACCGCGGCCGAGCTACGGGCTCTGGCCGCGCGGCTGGGCGGCGAGTTGGTCATCCCCGACGGCGTCAGCGACTCGACCCAGATCGAGCTGCTCGGCGGCGGGACGGTGATCTTCGACGAGTTCGGCCGGCTTCGATATCACCAGCCCAAGCCGCTCCTGGATTGGGGACGTCAGTCGAGGCGGCTGGAATACCTGGTCCGGAACGGGCTGCGCGACTCGCACGGCGGCGTGGGTTTCTCGCAGGGAACGCCGCTCGGACAGCGGTTTGCGGTCATGCACGCGCAGGAACCCGACACGATGGGGGAGACGTGGTGAGCCAGTCGCCGGTTCGCATCGATTTTCGCGCCTACAACGTCGGCTTCGGGGATTGCCTGCTGCTCAGCTTCACCTATGCCGCACCGATCGATGGGCGAGCGGAGCGCCACGTCCTGATCGACTTCGGGTCGACCAAGGCGGCGAAGGGCGGGCCGAGCCTGGCGGACGTGGCCGCCCTCATCGAGGC